>JAGTQL010000003.1:0-41721 GCA_018396555.1 Candidatus Bathyarchaeota archaeon
CTAAAGCATACATATACAACATGCTAATAAACCTATAAGGCAACAGGAAAAAAGAAAACCATAAAACCAAAGAAGAGACCCGGACAATAAAAAATTAAACCACAAAGCTAAATTTTCTAAAATAAATATTTTCCGTTTTCTCATTTAAATGTAAGTATTTGATGTAATAATTTTTAGATGCAATTTCATTCTCTGCACTTTTGATATTTCCCGGTTCTAGCTCTATACTTAGGGATTCCTCAAATCCACGAATTAATGCATGTTTTACTTCAGTCATACTTATTTCTCGATTCAGCTCGTCTCTAATTTTTGTAAGTGGGCTCCATACGCTTGTGCTTTCTCTTCTTTTCTCATCATTGTAAACTGTAAGCGCTTTTTTCAGCACATTTAAGTCTGAGTCAACTAGAAGTGTTCCATGATGCAGTATAACGTTTCTTCTCCTCAATTGCGCAGAACCAGAAATTTTCTTTCCACAAATAAATATGTTTCCCGGAGGAAGAAAACTGATCGATGATAACCCAAGTAGCTCTAATCCCTTAATTATTCCAGAACAAAGAATCCTGTACGATCCCGCTATATCTAATCCTTTCACCAAGCGGTCATTACTATCTAAAACTATAGTGTAGTTCAAATTACCTAAGTCGTGATAAACTGTTCCTCCACCAGAAAACCTTTTGACTACCTGAATTCTCTCCTTAATGCATTCCTCAAGGTTAACTTCGGCACAAACTTTTTGAGATCGACCCAATATAACTGCGCGATTGTTTCTCCAAAACCTAAGGGTTGTTGGGACAATCCCCTGAATTCTAGCCTCGAGAATAGCCTCGTCAATAGCTAAGTTCATCGCGGCATCATAAGTTATCTCAGAGTCCAGCAATCTCCATGTTACCAACTATGCTACCCCGGATCAAAGGAAAATTGGAAGAAAAATGGGTAATTTGATAATATTCTTATGAAGAAAGCAGTAAACTGTAAGGTTTTTCAAGCAATTCTTTAACTTTTCCCAGGAATTTTGCTGCAATTACTCCATCAACAGCTCTGTGGTCTGCGGATAACGTGGTGTTCATAATCTTTCTAATTTTAATTTCTCCATTAACGACGGTCGGTTTATCCCTTATTTTCCCAACTGCTAGTATTGCTACTTCCGGCGGGTTTATTATGGCTGTAAAGGAGTCCACGTCGAATATTCCCAAATTAGAGATAGTAAACGTTCCACCAGTGAACTCATCTTCACTAAGCTTTTTCTCTCTAGCCTTTGCGATCAATTTTTCCACCTTAGATGATATTTGGATGAGATCCATTGAATCTGCGTTCTTTAAAACTGGAACTATAGGTCCATCCTCTAATCCAACGGCAATGCCGATATTAATATCTTTTGACAATCTGACGTTTTCTCCATCGCATAGAGCGTTCAACTGAGGATACTCCCTTAAAGCCATAGCCACCGCCTTTATCAGCATATGTGTGAAGGATAAGCGAACGCCATTTTTAGCCTCAATTAAAGGAATTAACTCTTCCCTAAACCTTACAGCCTCAGTCATGTCGACTTCAACGCTAATGTAGAAATGTGGGATATTCATTTTACTATAGGTCATTTTTCTGGCTATAGCGCCGCGCATACCGGAGATCGGAATTACTTGAAAATCCTCAATCATTGGCGCCGCAGTAACAACTTGTCGCTCAGGAGATATGGAAGCGGGTGAAGGTAATACGGTAGCTTTGCTGGTTTCAATCTTGGCCAGATAGTCTAAAACATCCTTCTCAGTTATTCTCCCTCCTGGCCCTGTGCCAACTACCTGCGTCAGATCAACACCCTTCTCCCTCGCTATCTTCTTTGCCAGTGGAGAGGCCTTAATCTCCCTCTCTACTTTTCCCTCGCCTGTCGCCTTCGTAATTGACGCGGGCGCCGGGGCTTCGGCCCCTACCATGACCTCTTGGAGAGCTTCCTCAGGGATTTCTTCCCCCTCCTCAGCTATGTATCCTATTATTTTTGCCACTGGTACGACTTCCCCCTCTTGCGCCAGTATTCTTCTTAGTATGCCGGAACCCCTTGCCTCAACCTCCAAAACAGCCTTATCTGTTTCTACTTCCAGAAGGGTTTCCCCTCTTTCCACTCTTTCGCCCTCCCTCTTTAGCCATCTTAATATCTTTCCCTTCTCCATCGTCTGACCAAGTTTAGGCATGATAATTTCGAGGACCATGATCTCCTACGCTCCTCTCATGATTAAACTATCTTCTTCACGGCATCTATAATCTTTTCCTTACTTGGTACAACTGTTGCTTCAAGCACTGGGCTCATTGGTATTGGAACATCAGCTCCTGCAACCCTGATCACTGGCGCATCTAGATAGTCAAACGCCTCCTCCATTATTAGAGAGGCTATTTCAGCTCCGAAACCGCAAGTTTTGCATGCCTCGTGAACCACCACAGCTCTATGAGTTTTCTTTATTGATTTAACAATCGTGTCGGCATCTAAAGGTTTTAGGGTTCTTGGATCAATAACCTCTGCTTCTATTCCTTCCTTCGATAGTTCTTCAGCTGCCTTTAAGGCGGTATGAACCATTCTGGAATAGGCGATGATTGTGGCATCTGTACCTGTTCTCTTAATGTCTGCAACCCCTAAGGGAACAGTATACTCGGCTTCAGGAACCTCTCCTTCAACATTATAAAGCATCTTATGCTCAATAAATAGTATTGGATTGTTATCTCTTATACACGTCTTTAATAAACCTTTTGCATCAAAAGGTGTTGATGGCATTACAACAAAGATCCCGGGGGAATGAATGAACCATGCTTCTAGGCTTCCGGAATGGTGGGCCGCTATACCTCTGCCAGCTCCACCTTGAGTTCTATAGACGACTGGAACTATTGATTTTCCACCAAACATATACCTGTTTTTAGCAGCAATGTTAACTATTTGATCCAGGGCTAATGTTATAAAGTCTATGTACATTATTTCAGCCACCGGTCGCATCCCGGTCATTGCTGCGCCAGCAGCGGATCCAGCAATTGCTGCTTCGGAAATAGGTGTATCTCTCACCCTTTCAGGACCAAACTCATCATATAAACCTCTTGTAACACCATAGGCGCCACCATAAACGCCTACATCTTCCCCCATTATAAAGACGCTTTCATCCCTTAGCATTTCCTCTCTTAACGCTTCATTTAATGCCTGTCTATAGTTGATTTTACGCATTTTTAGCCCCATCTTTTTAGCTGTAGGCAGATCTTTAATGGACGACTTCGGGTCGATGTAAATCTCTGTATACAGGTCCTCGTAAACAGATTCGATTGGCGGATATGGACTGCTTAACGCGAATCCTTCAGCCTCATTTATTTCTTCCGTAACTTCTTCTTCAAGCAATTTTAATTTCTCTTCAGTTAATATTCCTGCGTCAAACAGTTTTCTAGAGAAGCTTTTTATAGGATCTTTCATTCTCCAGAATTCCTCTTCATCTTTCGTTCGATATCTTCTCGGATCGCTTAGTGAGTGACCAAAATACCTGTAAGTTTTGCACTCAATAAATGTTGGCCCCTCTCCTCTTCTAGCTCTTTTAACAGCCTCATCAACGGTCTCCTTAACGTTAAGCACGTCCATGCCGTCAGCGATAACCCCTGGAATATTATATCCTTTAGCCCTCTCAGCAATATTCTCAAACGGAAAGGCTTTTTTAACTGATACCGACATTCCATAAAGGTTGTTTTCGCATATGTATACAACCGGGAGCTTCCATATGGCTGCCATATTTAGTGACTCATGAAAAGCTCCAGTATTAGCAGCTCCATCACCGAAGAAGCATAAAACAACCTGGTTAGTTTTTCTCATTTTAATTGATAAAGCTGCTCCTGTAGCAACTGGAATATTTGACCCAACTATTCCGGTCGCTCCAAGGTTTCCTGAACTAACATCAGCAACATGCATTGACCCGCCCTTACCCTTGCAATATCCAGTAGCTTTGCCAAGAAGTTCAGCCATCATAAGTTTTATGTCTGCACCCTTTGCTATGCAATGCCCGTGACCTCGATGTGTACTTGTTATATAATCATCTTTGCGTATGGCTGCGATGGAACCTACGGCGACGGCTTCTTGACCTATATATAAATGGGATGCACCCTTAGCAATATCTTGCATTAAAAGATCCATGTATTTTTCCTCAAACTCTCTTATGAGCATCATCTGCCTTAAATATCCAATTAGCTCCTCAAGTGTATACTTTTCAAGCATCAGTTCTCCTCCAGACTAGCACTTGAGTCGTAAATACTGATAACGGTCTTTTAAATATTTTTTATATGCTACGCTACTGGTTAAAAGAGATGCGTTTAGAATTGGCTAATTAATTGTCATACTTTATGTTACTGATTCAGGAAATTCCTTTTCCAAAAGATTTTTATGATTATTCATGTATTGAAAATCATTCTAATAATTGTATCTTTGAGGTAATAACTTATGTTAAAAGAAGATGTTTATGATGTAGCGATTATAGGTGCAGGTATAGGTGGCTACGTCTCAGCTATAAGATGCTCACAGCTGGGGATGCGCGTTGTATTAATTGAGAGATGGAAAGTTGGCGGTGTATGTTTAAACAGAGGATGCATACCGACTGCCGTGCTGTTTACTACAGTTAATCTTTTAGAAAAAATTAGACGCGCTAAAGATTATGGAATTCTCATCGGGAGTTTTTCAGTGGATCTCAACAACTATGCGAGAAAAAATTAGACGCGCTAAAGATTATGGAATTCTCATCGGGAGTTTTTCAGTGGATCTCAAAGGAGTTAAAGCCAAAAAAGAAGCTATAGTTGACCGTCTGAGCCAGGGAGTTAGATATTTACTTGAAAAAAATAAGGTTGATTTTATTGAGGGAGTTGGTAGAATAAAATCACGAAATCGCATAGTTGTTGAGAGAAATGGTGAAGAAAGGATTGTTAATGCGAAAAATATTATCATAGCATCTGGTTCCAGACCTAGACAACTGCCTAACATCCTCGCGGATGGAATTAAAATAATTACGGCTGAGGATGTCTTAGGTCTAGAAGAGGTTCCGGAAAACATATTTATTATAGGCGGCGGGATTCTGGGAGTTGAATTCGCCCAAATATTTCGCTCATTAGGGGCAAATGTAACGATTCTGGAAAAGAGACAAAACTTACTTCCTAACCTCGATAAAGAAGTTGGCACTACTTTTCGCAGGATTTTGGAGAGAAACGGCATTAAAATATTTACAAGAGTCTCCTCCGAATTGGCAAGCGTTAAGAATGATAAAGTCAATTTAACATTCCAGGCGGACGGAGGGAAAGTTGACGCTACCGCTGATAAAGTCATAGTCACTGTTGGGCGGATACCGAATATAGAAGATTTAGGTCTTGAAAATATAGGTGTTCGATTAAAGGATGGTTTTATAGAAGTTGATAGACGCATGAGAACTAATGTTCCCAATATTTATGCTGTGGGCGACGTCATTGGCGGAAAAATGTTTGCGCATGCAGCTCTTGCTGAAGGTTTGGTTGCAGCCGAAAATATTGCTGGATTAGAAAGAGAGATTGAATGGAGAACAATTCCAGTCTGCATATATACTACGCCTGAGATTGCGAGCGTAGGTTTAACGGAAGAGGAAGCCGCCAATTTAGGTTATAAAATATCAGTTGGAAAGTTCCCATTTATGGCTAATGGAAGGGCACTGGCTCTTGGCGAAAGAGAGGGGTTTGTTAAAGTGATTGCCAGTAAAGAAACTGATGAAATTTTGGGGGTTCACATAATTGGTCCAGATGCGTCTAATATGATTAGTGAGGCTACAGTTGCGATAAGGCTTGAATGCACATCCGAAGAGCTAGGCAGAATTATTCACCCTCATCCTACTTTAAGCGAGACAATTATGGAGGCGGCTTTGGCGGTTTTTGGGAGGGCAATCCATGTTTAACAAAGATTAACCACTGACTAGGTCTTCTTTAAATAGGAGTTTTCATTAATTTTTGCTGAAGGAAGGGGTTTATATGTCTGAAAGCATGGCCCGAAGGAGAAGAGTTGAAGGGAAAGTTGCCTTAGTGATTGGTGCTTCTGGAGGAATAGGTGAAGGAATAGCTAGAGATTTCGCTAGGGAAGGGGCTTATGTCGCCCTTGTTGCCAACAGAAACCTTCAGAGGGCGCAAAAGATTGCGGAGGAAATAAATCATCAGTATGGACTTGGCAGAGCTATTGCGCTGAAGGCCGACGTGACCAGCGAGGAAGAGGTGGAAGAAATGGTTAGGAAAACCGTTGAAGCCTTTGGCGTGATCGATATAATGGTTTACAGCGTCGGCATGGTAAAGGCGGGAAGCGTTAAAGAAATGAAACTAGAAGACTTTGAGCATGTGACCAAGGTAAACTATACTGGATACTTTTTATGTGTTAAGCACGTAGCACGGGTTATGGCTGAACAGCATAGGCGTGACCCATCACGCTGGATGGATATAATCCAAATTAACTCTAAATCCGGTCTACAGGGGAGCTATAAAAATGCCGCTTACGCCGGGAGTAAATTTGGCGGCATTGGATTAACGCAGAGCTTTGCGCTTGAGCTGCTGGAGGATGGTATTAAAGTTAACGCAATATGTCCAGGAAACTACTTTGATGGACCGTTATGGTCGGATCCGAAAGAGGGACTTTTTGTGCAATATTTAAGAGCGGGTAAGGTTCCCGGCGCAAAGACTATTGAAGACGTAAGGAGATACTATGAATCTAAGGTTCCCATGGGTAGAGGATGCGCCATCGAGGATATGATGCAAGCAATATACTATGTGATAGAGCAAAAGTATGAAACTGGGCAGGCCATTCCAGTCACCGGTGGACAGGTAATGAGGTAAGCGTATTTCTCCCAAAAATTTCCTTGCAATACAAGGCATTGTCATTCCTCTACCATGAAGAAGGTTTTTATGATATCTTCGAAATTTTCTCTTGCTTTGTAATCAATTTGAATTGTTTGCTTATTACGCAGTTTAATAGCGTTTAGTAGGATGTTTGGCATCTTGAAACCCGGCTTTACAACCCAATTGCATTGCTTATCACCTAAGATTAAATGGAGCCCAAGCGCAACTTTTAGAGTGTTTTCCTTCCCGATATTCATGAGCCACTCTGAAACATCATCCGGCCATGTTATTCTGCCTATAAAGGAGAAGAAAGGAATGCCGAAAGCTCTATCTTTGAAAGCGAGATTTCCAGTGGAGTCAATATAACCTATTCCAGCGTATCTGGACAAGAATTGATGGCCGAGAATTAAATAGGCTCCCTTCTTAAAGACTGGGAGAAAATCAGCCTTCTTAGAGAGGTCATCTACAAGTGGTTGGGGAGATTTGGTGTTATGTTCGGTTCCATTAAAGACTGGAAAACCACGTTTCCCCGCAACTTCCAAGATCTCCCTTAACCGCTCTTCAGTATTTCTTTTTGGAATAACTTCAATCGCAAAGATTCCATAATTCTCAAGCTCATCAAAAAGAGAATCTAGGTCCGCTTCCTTTTCGGTGATTGGGTTGCCCAAAACTGGATAGGTTGGTATGGCACCATACTCCCTGTATAAAGAAATGAGTTTTTCGAGATTTGGGAAGGCCTCAGCTGGTTCTTCAACGTAAGCTGGCCCACCAGCTTTCAAGAGCTCATTTCTAATTAGATCTTGAAGGCCCTCATCGCTTGAAAGATTGATTTTAATGTCACCGAGAAGCTTCCGTAAAAATTCTTTAAGGTCATGATTATTTGGAAATTTTTTTCTGATAAGCTCTGCAGCTGCTTGCGCTACATGTCTCTCTGTTACGTTTCCACGGGGTGTACATTTTAGCACGTCATCGAATGTTAAATTTAGAGACGGGTCAATTCCCTTAAGGATCTCGTTTACTTTTTCAGTCATCTTCTCATATCTTCTTCTCAGAGCTTCTCTCATTGTTTTCAGTAGCGTGTTCCCCGGTGAATCCGGTTTAAGGTCCTGTACGACTCCTTTACCGCAAAGATATATTCGGCCCGGATTTTTTGGATCATTATATCTCTCGCCCTTCACCTTAGCCTCTTCAGACATGGCTATGGCTTCTATGCTGAAGACCGCTTTCAATCCTAAAATTTTACATGCTTCACCGAATTCTCTGTGGCCAGTTACAGTGTAATGATCGTTTATTCCGAAAATTTCTAGCCCAGCCCTATAAGCCTCCCAGGCAGCCTCGGCGGGCGATCTGAAGATGCTGAAGGACTCGCTTGTATGGATATGTACATTTACCCAGCCATACCTTTTTGGTGGAGCAATAATCCCTTCGATTTCTAAACGTTTAAGCTCTTTAAGCGCCTCTAAACGCGACATCGGCTTTCTCTTTCCAGCATAATTTAATTCACCCTCTTCTGGCTCTCCGAGTAAACTGATAAGTATCTGAACTTTTTCAGGAAAAATTTTAACGCTATTGCCTTTCATGGTTCTCGCCAACACAGCCTTAGGTATGCATGCTCCATATTCCTTAGATTCTTAAGGAAATCCCAAAAATATTTAAGTTTTCATCGCTTAGTTAGTGTTAGAAAAATTTATCTCAATGAGAAGATTTAGAGATTAGAGTTTGAATGCCTATGAAGATGAAGGCAGCTTTTCTCGTCGATAAAGAACGTTTTGAGATTAGAGAGATTGAGAGGCCCAAATGCGGTCCCGGAGAGGTCTTAGTTAGGGTTAAGGCATGCGCCGTCTGTGGCACGGATCTAAGAATATTTCGTGGTGAAAAGAAAATAGAGGTTCCGATAACTGGGCATGAAATCTCTGGAGTAATTGAAGAGATGGGCGATGGGGTCAGTGGGCTTTCAATCGGTGATAAAGTAGCTATCGAGACGGTTGTTGGATGTGGGAAGTGTGATGCATGTAGGAGGGGAGAAGAGAACCGTTGTAGACGAAAGTATAAGGCTATAGGTTATCAATATAACGGTGGCTTCGCACAGTTCACTCTTATACCCAAAGAAGCTGTGAGCCAAGGATGCGTAATTAAGATGCCAGGTCATCTATCTTTTGAGGAAGCTACGATTGTTGAGCCGTTTTCATGCGTAATTAATGGTTGGTATCCATTTAGAAAAAGGGAGCTAAGATTCACAACCGTGGTTATAGGAGCGGGGATAATCGGCATGCTCCATGTAGAATACGCTAAACAGATGGGTTCAAGGGTGATACTTGTTAATCGCACATCTCCAAGATTAATTCTTGCCCAAAATATCGGTTTGCCTGCTGACGAATTTATTGATGCGAGCAAATGTGATCCGGTTAAAAAGGTCAGAGAGTTAACTGACGGTTTAGGAGCTGATGTTGTGATATGCGCAGCTTCCTCAAAAAATATTCAGAGGGAAGCTCTTGAGATGGCGGCTGTAGATGCGGACATAAGCTTTTTTGCAGGATTACCAAAAGATGACTCAAACGTTTTATTGGATTCAAATCTGATACATTATAATGAGCTTCATATTCACGGATCTAATGCTTCTAATAGAAAGCAGTATCTGGAGGCCTTAGATCTCATAGCCTCTGGAAAGGTTAATGTTAAGAAATTTATAACACATAAATTCCCATTAGAAAGAATTGCAGAAGCAATAAATTACCTCGAAGATAGATCCCTAAATGCTATAAAAGTAATAATTGACCCTTGGATGTGATCTCTTAATTTATGGAAAATATAATAGAACTCTACCAGGCTTTATTCTCGACTCACCTTCTTCAGTATCGGCGTATTTAAATGCTTCAGTTAAATCATCTATATCATTAATAATAAATCTCTTCATCGAAATTATACGCCTAACTTTACTTTGGAAGTCTGTAGACTTTAATAATTCTAAAGCTTTAATATAATGACTCATTCTGCTACGAGTAGAGCCCTTAAAAATTAAGCCCTTATTTACTATTTTATTAACTTCAACCGGCACCTCACCCATAGAAATCCCAAGCAAAATACATTTACCTCCAGGCCTGAGAATATCTACCACCTCCTTTATAGTAATTTTATGCGCTCTTCCACCAGCAGCTTCAAAAGCGATATCGATTTTCTCGTAAATTTCATTTAGCATCAGATAATCCTTTAGTGAATTTATTGGGGAGGCAAAGTCACGAGCTAATGAGAGTTTTTCATCCGCTACGCCGATTAAGTAGAGTTTTGTGGGTGGAATATTGCCAATATAGGAAGACACTAAAGTTAAAAGATAACCTATTGGTCCGTCGCCTATAACAGCGACTGAATTACCTATCCTCGCGCCGGACTCCTCAAAGGCATTTAGAGCTACGGAAAGTGGTTCAGTTAATGTGGCAACTTCCAGATCTACGCCATCAGGGATAGGTAAAACTCGATCTTCTGGGTATAAAAAGAGGGTTCTTGCAAGTCCATCAGCTGTGGCAGCCATGTATTTTGCATTTTGACACAAATTCTCCAATTGACCTTTACAGAAGTAGCATTCACCGCAAGGTATTAGAGGGTTAACAACAACTTTAGTTCCAATATTTACTTTTGCCCCTTCATCTGCATCAACTACTTCAGCAACCCCTTCATGAAGCAGACACATAGGTAATCTTGTTTTTAATTTTTCAGGTTCCTTCTCGCCCTTAAAATATAACATTTCGCTTCCACAAATACTGGCGACGATGGGCTTTAATAAGAGGAAACCTTTAGGAACATGCTCTATAACCCTTTCCCTTAAGGCAAATTTAAACGGCTCTACTAAGCAAAACTCCTTTGCAACAAACTCCATTTAACTTCCCCTTAAATAATGACCAAGAGATAATAAATCTTTAATGAATTCGCTCATATAAAGCTGATGATACATGGTCTTTTCCATTCCACAATTCCTCTAAAATAAGATCAAAACGTGCTCTACCGGAACAGAAATCATGAAGAAGAATGTAATTTAGAAGCTATGTACCATCTCCTTTATATGAGCGAATGAATTTTTAAGTCTTTCACTTTAAGGTGCAGAACTGGCATGAAGTTCTTGAGTCATTGAGAATATGCAAGTTCCTCGGCATACAGCCGGGTCATATGCCTGGATTATACACTCCTACTACAGGCATCCTCACAACCTTGGAACAATTGCTTCGGCTGGGGAAAGAATATGCGATATCAAAAGAATGTTTAATGTGAAGTGCATTATCACGCGAAGAGATGATACTTTACCCTATCGCATAATGCATAAGAGACTAAGGGGAGAAACGTTGGGAAACTTCATCAGCCCTGAAGATCTTAGTGTGATGTTAAATGAGTATTATGCGGCTAGAGTATGGGATGAAAATGGGGTTCCTAGGGATGAAACGCTCGAGGGACATGGGTTGTTTTGTGAAAAAGATTAGCAATCTAGGATGTTAGATGGGCTGCTGGAAACCTGGAGATGGGGGCATCGTATTTACGAAGGGAGGCTTTATATCTTACACTTTTGGATACGAGCATCCGCCTGATAGAGCATTTGCTTTTCTAAAGTATATACCGTTAAGGAACTTTATACGGCGGGAAATTATAGGCTTCCAGTTGAAGCCCTAAAGGAAAGCTTCAGCCATTACCTATATTTCTGCCTATATAGAGTGAATGAGATTGTAAGCGTTCCATTAACCCATGTAAAGGAGATTTTTATTCCAGGAAACTGTCTTAAAAGAATCGAGTCGCAATTACGAAGGGAAGGAAATGGAGAACCTTGCCTTAGAGCTAATTCTAATGCTTTCATCAGATAACCTTAACCTGCGAACCAGCAAGATACTATGAGCAAACACTTAAGTTCATAAAACCGATTAAACGCTTATAGCGGTAATTATTTATTAATAGATTCTTCAGCCGAGCGTTAATAAACTCAGCGAATAAGATTTAAATATTGTAATATGCCTTTCAATTTTATTGGTGATTTAAGTAAAAGAGTTTTCTATGTTAAATTAGTAGAATTGAGGGTGGGATATGCCTAAGTTGTTCAGATCCAAAATTGATGAGAGAAGGGTTATAGCCATAGCGTTGCTTGCCATGGTTCTCATTCTGTTGGCTGGCTACGCATTTTATCTTAGGATTACACCCGTGTACCCTAGAAGGGACATTGTAGGCGTTATAAGGATTGAGGGTTATATAGAGGAGCCCAGCGTTGTGAAGCGTTATCTTGATGTTATAGGCCAAGCGATTTTTAATGATAGCATTAAAGCTGTTGTTGTAGTTATTGATTCCGGCGGAGGCTACGCGGACTATATTGAGCAGATTTATCTTGATCTTCTGATGCTTGGGAAGAAGAAGCCCCTGGTGGCCTCGATTGTTTCGGCTCTTTCAGGAGGCTATTACATTGCTGTCGCAGCTGACCACATCTTTGTTCATCCAACATCTATGATTGGAAATGTGGGCGTAAAAGCTTCCATGCCTCCAATACTGGTACCTTCCGAGGTTTCCATAGAAACCGGCGCATATAAATGGACTGGTTTCTCGCAGCTTTTCTTTCCATTCAATTTAAGCCGAGCGCTAGACAATTTTCTCTCAGCCATTGAAAGGAATCGAGGTGATAAACTAAAGATTCCTCAAATTCAACTTAAGAGGGCGCTCATATATCTTGGGATTGAAGCCCTGGAGCTAGGCTTGGTTGATGAGGTAGGTTCCCTGCAAAAAGCTATAGAAACGGCTGCTCAAAGAGCCAATCTAACAAGATATGAGGTTGTTGAGATTAAACCGGGGACCACGCAGGGCTCGCTGTTTCAGACAGAACTCGGGAACTACACATTAATAAATGCCAGCATGTTAACTATGGATATGTTAAATGCCCTTCATCCACCCCCAGCTATACACTATATTTATTTGCCTCCGGAAGCCCTACTTTCATCTTCCCAATCTGCATCTTCATTGCAGTTTAATGTTACATTACCTACTAGTGGAGGAAACATTGTAATCGATGTTTCGCATGGAAATCAGGTGTCTTGGTGGGTGCTGGATAAACTAATATTTGAATTGGCGAAGATGAATGTTAGTGTGAATTTTGCATATTCATGGAGTGATGTGTCTTCTAGGCTTGGGAATGCGTCGGCGCTCATCGTGGCTTCCCCAACAATTCCATACTCAGCCGGAGAGATGGATACTATTGAAAAATTTGTGGGGAAAGGAGGTTTATTGCTGCTTTTCTTTGATCCAGCATGGGAATATATAGGATTTGAGGGGCTTAGATCGGAGATAATTGCCCCAATAAATTCGCTTTCCACGAAATTTGGGCTGTCCTTCGCTAAGGGTTACCTTTACAATGAAGCTAAATATTTCGGGATATACAGAAACATTTACATTGAAAATTTCGGCAATCATGCATTAACCCAAGGTTTAAATTCACTAGTTCTCTTCACAGCAGCCGGAATATATCCTGCTGATAAAGGCATTGCGTGGGCATCAAGCGAAACATATTCTTCGATTGCGGAAAGAGCGGATGAATATGCTGTGGTAGCCGCTGCTAGACGGGGGAATGGCACCGTGATAGCCGTTGGAGACTTAACATTTTTGATGGAGCCCTACTGCTATGTTGAGGACAATTATAAGTTCTTAGTTAACATCGCCTCTCTTATTGCAAATGTAAGTATTCAGATTCCGGAAAAAGAGGAGGAAGCTGTGGAGGGAAAGATCACTAGGCCGGATTTGCCCCTTGGGACTGAGAAGATTTTTAGGGAGAAGGTTGACGGTAACGAGTTTACATTTAGGTGGCTTAAGAATAGTGAGAGGGAAATAATTATTGAAAGGGCGAATCAGACGATTCATTATTATCTCACTGAGGATGGAGCCTTAGAGAAATGGGTTTCAGACGGTAGGGAATGCATGTATGAGGAGCCTATACCTGAGCCTCCATATCCATTAACTAAAGATAAAAGTTGGAGCCATCGGGGTAATTTCACTTTAACAGTTGAGGGAACTGTGTATTATGGCGAAATAATTGAAGAAAATCATGTGAAGGCTTTTGAAAATATTGTTGCTGAGGATGGAAACAAGTACTTCTGCGCTAAAATAGAGTATAGCCGGGAAGAAATCACGTTGGTTGATGAAATAGTCATGAAGGTTAATATAACTGGCAATTATTGGGTCGCATCTGAGGCTGGAACAGTTAAGCAGGAATTTCTAATCCGGTATTACATGAATGATGTTTTCGTCGGATTAGAGAGAGACATGATTATATTAGTTTCTATTAGGAAATGAAGGTTAACTCCTAAATTTTGGTCGGCATGTCATTAGGGGAGAAAAAAATTAGCTTCAATTAAGGAACGTTTTCTCCTAAAAACATATAACTGTACACATGTTTACATGAGTTGAGGGTCGAAGTTGCGTCTAGTATCCCTAGGTAAAACTGGCCTCAGAGCTTCAAGGCTCTGCATAGGGACTGATTATGCTAGAATTTATGTACAGCCTATTCCAGCCTTCCAGAACCCTTCTGAAGGCGCTGCTCCCAGCGCTTATAAACAATTCACTTCCCATAAGCCTACCACAGTAAACGTCAACCGTAGACGGAACCGCGTTTGGATCAACAGCCCAAACCTGAACATAAACATCCACACCGCTTAAAGGCCTATCCAACTCATCAAAAAACCTAACATAAACACCCCTACCAGCACCCTGAACCATAAAGGCAGCATAAACAACACTACCAGAAAATATAAGAGCGACCACAAAAATAGATAGGGCAGCACCCCCGCCCACCGGAAAAACACACCAACCCCATCCACCCCCACAAAATTAACAGCAAGAAGTCACATATATATATTGCGCCACAGATTCACCCTCTCAAATCTTATCACCCAACCCAAAACCACAGTCCGTTTTCACAGCCAGAGCGATCAGAAAGAGGCTATCATTCATCCCCAAGACGAAGAACTCTAAAGATTCAATAAGGACATTAAATCTATAAATTAGAATAAGCATCAGGGAGTAGTTTGTGGATGATGTTGATTCATTAGGTGGCTACATTACCTCTCTCTGGAGGCAAAAATTTAACTTAACGTGTAGTACTCTATATGCTATCTGCTAACTCTATGGGAGGATTGATGAGCAGTGTGCCGCCTTTTCGGTATGCTATCGGTTAAACCATCTAATGCCTTAAAATATCTTATAAATGATCCATGCTCACTTTATGCTCAAAGCAAGGCTGATCCGAGAAGGCCGCAAGGCGACGGTTGGGGCGTCGGCTTCTACATTAACGGTTCATTAAAGACGGTGAAAAGCGAAAAGCCGATCTTCGAGGAGTATGAAAGGTTTAGGTTCATTGTGAATAGTATCAGCTCAAACGTGGTAATTGCGCACGTAAGGAGGGCGAGCAATCCGAGGGGCTTGCCGAAGGAAAAACTTCTCTCAATTGAGAATTCTCAGCCATTCAGCTATAAAAATTACGTCTTTGCACATAATGGAGTAATAAACTTGCCGGATGAAATGGCGAATCTTCTTTGTGATTGGCAACCTAACATAAAGGGTTTAAATGATAGCGAAGTTTACTTTTGGTACATAATGAAAGAGATCTCTAATGGAAGAAATATTTCAGAGGCATTAAGGAACTTTCAGAGGGATCTACATAGAGTCTGGTTGGAGAACCGGGATAAATACCCTGATAAAGATAGGTCCTTCATCGGCTTAAATATTATATTTAGTGATGGCGAAAAACTCTATGCGTATTGCAAGTATGATGAGGAGAGGGATGGGCGGGCAGCATCCCTATGTTATAGCGACCAACCAGCAATGCAGATGTCATACATTTACAGCCTCGAAAAACTAGTGGTACTATCGGAAAAAACAAATCTTGAGGAAAATTGGCAACCGCTTATGAGCGGGCACCTTATAATTGGACAAGTAGTTGACGAAAAAGTAAGGATCAACGTTCAGAAAATTTAAATTTATCACATTCCAGATTGAAAACGAGACTAAAAGAGCGTGCTTTCGGCTGCGAAGAAAAATCCACGAGGAGCTTCAAAAGGGGTCATACTATGAAAAATCTCGGAAGACTGGGTCTCAACATGTAGAATGGGCGGTTTTACAGATCCCTAAGCGTTAACCTACTAGTCTTTAATGCTCCTATGAGGAGGCGTTTTGAATGGCAGGCGAATGTAGAAGGTGCAAGAAAAAGGAGGCTGAGGTCTACTTACCGCATTCTAATTTAAATCTCTGTTCTGACTGCTTCCTACTTTTAACTGAAAGAAGAGTTAAGCACACTGTTAATGCGTACAAAATGCTCTCTAAAAATGATAGGGTCGGCGTAGCAGTATCTGGTGGAAAGGACAGTTCAACCCTGGCGTACATTTTAAGCAGTTTATTCGACAAGGTTGACATATTTTTGATATATATTGATTTAGGCGTGCCCGACTACTCGGAGCATTGCCTATATAAGGTCAATGAGCTTGCAAAAATAATTGATAAGGAACTCATCATCTATAGCCTGGAGAAGGATCTAGGCCTTAGAATAGGCGATTTTAAATCCACAATTTATGGCAGAAAAATCTGTTCAGCGTGTGGAACAATAAAGCGCTACCTATTTAATAAAATATCTTACGATATGGGGCTGACTAAGATTGCTACGGGGCATAATCTTAATGACACAGTTGAAGTTCTTTTCAACTTTTATTTGGAGGGAAATGTTGAATCTCTTTTGAGAATGAAGCCATTCTTACGAAGAATCCATCCAAAGTTTGTACCGAAAATTAAGCCTCTAATAGGCTTGACGGATATGGAGTGCTTATTATATGCTGAATATAGAAACCTACCGATTAGAACTATTGACTGTCAATTCTCTAAGGGCTCAAGAATGCTGAGGAGGAAGGAATTGCTAAACATGATAACTGAGAGAATGCCCACATTTATGCACTCATTTATGCAGTCGCATTTCAAAAGGATACTGCCTACGCTTGAAGCCGCGTCCAAAAATCGGGAGATTAAACTCTATGAATGCACTATTTGCGGAATGCCGACCTCTCTAAAAGGAGCACCATGCCACTTCTGTAAACTTATCAGTACGCTTAAAAGGCGCGCATGAGTATTCATCTTAAATGCGGATCATTTTTTCAGCCTATTATGGAAGCATGTTTCCTCGCCTAGGTGGCATGCCGGCCCGCTCTGCTTTACAATGAAAAGCAGCGCATCATGGTCGCAGTCTACAAGAATATCTAAAACCTCTTGGACATGCCCAGATTTTTCACCCTTCTTCATAACTCTGCCATGGGAGCGCCTAAAATAGTGGGCGTATCCAGTCTCCATAGTTTTCTCTAAAGCCTCCCTATTCACGTAGGCTAACGTTAAAACCCTGCCAGAACCATCCTGCACAACAACGGGTAATATCCCACCGCACTTCTCAAAATCCAATTCTTCTAGGCTTAAAATTTTTAGGTTTTTCAAAGCCTAACTGGCACCCCCCTCTCATGTAGAAAATGCTTAATTACTGGTATGGGGTATTTGCTGTAGTGGAATACTGAAGCAGCCAGCGCAGCGTCAGCCTTGCCGAGCGTGAAGGCTTCAAGGAAATGTTCAGGTCTACCCGCTCCGCCGCTTGCTATGACCGGTACATTGACGCGCTCAGCGACTCCTCTGGTTAATTCAATATCGTATCCTTTCTCTGTTCCATCCCTGTCCATGGATGTTAGGAGTATCTCGCCAGCTCCGATCTCGGCGCCTTCGGTAGCCCATTTAAGAGCATCCATGCCAGTTGGCTTACGCCCACCATAAGTGTAGACTTCAAACCAGCACGGTCCCTCAGCGGTTTCTACAACAATTTTGTCTGATGCATATTCGTATCTCCTCTTTGCATCTATAGCTAGGACAAGGCATTGGGAACCAAAGTTTTCAGCAAGTTCTCTGATCAGAATGGGTTTTTCAACAGCAGCGGTGTTAACTGAAACCTTATCGGCGCCGTTGCAGAGAACTAAACGTGCATCTTCAACGCTTCTTATTCCGCCTCCAACTGTGAAGGGTATGTTTATTTCGGCCGCAACGGATCTCACAACGTCTTTAATTATGCTTCTTTTCTCCGGAGAGGCCGTTATGTCCAAGAAAACGAGTTCATCAGCGCCTTCCTCGCTGTAGCGTCTTGCAAGCTCAGCTGGGTCTCCAGCATCCCTTAAATTAACAAAGTTTATTCCCTTAACAACCCTTCCATGATCCACATCTAAACATGGTATTATTCTTTTAACTAAAACCATATCTCTCTCATCTCTCCTCTATTAAAGGGCAGCTTTTAAAGCTTCTTTAAGGCTAAATAAGCCTTCATAAAGCGCTCTGCCTACGATGATGCCGTAGACGCCGAGCCTCTTTAAGGTTACTATATCGTTGAGGGTTCTTATTCCGCCTGAAGCTATAACGTTAACGCCTAAATTCAAAACTCTAAGCAGGTTCCTTACATCCGTTCCGTCCATCATTCCATCATGCTCAATTGATGTCACCAGGAAGAGTTTAATTCCAATGGATGAGAATTTTCGGGCGGCTTCTTCAAGCATTATGCCCGTTCGAGTTTTCCAACCGTCGACAACCACTTCGCCATTTAAATGATCCAGAGCAATGATAATTCTACCAAATCCAAACTTCCTTAAAAGAGATTTAATGGCTTCTATATTTCTGAACGCGAGCGAACCTAGGATTACTCTTTCGGCGCCAACCTCAATTACTCGACAAGCGCGCTCCGCATTTTTGATTCCTCCCCCAACCTGAACTGGGATATCAACATACTGAATTATCCTACTTATCAATTCTGTGTTTTCACCCACTCCAAGCGCTGCATCTAAATCTACAATATGTATTGCCGGCGCGCCTTCGGATTCCCACCTCTTAGCGATTAATAACGGATCGCCTAAAAACTCGTAGGATTTCACTAAATTGGGGCTACCCTTCAATAATCTAACAACCTTACCGCCCATTATGTCAATTGCGGGAATCACGTACAACAATATTCACCCTCAACACTTAACTATCCTAACAAAATTTTTAATTATCCGCTCGCCGGCTTTACCTGATTTCTCAGGATGAAATTGAACCCCAAAAACATTGCCCCTAATCACTATAGAAGGAAATTTTACACTATACTCAGTTTCAGCGGCAACCATGGGCGTATCCTCCGGAAGCACGTAGTAGCTGTGAGCAAAATAAAAATGATCTTTTTCGCCTATTCCATCTAGGAAATCTGAAGGCTTAATTATTTTAAGGGTGTTCCAGCCCATATGGGGAGCCTTAACGCTTCCAGGTAATTTAACAACCTTACCGCTTAATAACCCTAACCCGAAAAGCCCCGGGCTTTCCTCGCTTTCTCGAAATAACAGTTGCATACCTAGGCATATGCCGAAGGTTACAACGCCGCTTTTAACAAAATCCGCCAACTCGCCCTTAATCTTCAGTAAACTTTCAGCCCCAGCCTTAAAGCTACCGACTCCTGGAAGGATAAGTGCATCAAAATTTGTAGAGTTTCGAGTTTCTGAACTTATCTCGGCGTTTAAGCCAGCCTTTTCTAAGGTATGCCTTATGCTGAAAAGGTTTCCAACCCCATAATCTAGTATTACAGCTTTTAAGGTCACCTTCTATAGTGCCCCCTTAGAGCTGGGTACGTTCATCCTCTCCGGATCCGTTGAGATAGCTTGTCTTAGAGATAGAGCTAGGGCTTTAAAGGCTGCTTCAACTTTGTGGTGATCATTTAGTCCATATTGAACCCATATATGTACGTTTGCACGTAAAGAGGCAGCTAAGGTCTCGAAGAAATGATATATGTCCTCACAGGGCATGTCTTCAATACGCTTACCTTCAAGCTTCAAGTCGATCTTTGGATACGGCCTGTTTGAGAGATCCACCGCTGCAAATGCCAGTGAGCAGTCCATCGGGACGATTGCGTATCCAAACCTTCTTATACCCGTTGAGTCCCCAAGAGCCTTCCTTATGGCTTCACCTAGACATATAGCTACGTCCTCAACAACATGGTGGCTTAAGTCGCCAGATGCCCTAGCAAATATGTCGATCAGGCTGTGGGTGGCGAGAGAGCTGAGCATATGATCTAGGAATAATACCCCTGTGTGGACATCTGCTGAGCCAGTCGCATAGAGGTTCACTTTTACATTGATATTGGTTTCAAACGTTTTTCTTGATATTTCAGCTTCCTTCAAACTCTTCTCCCCTAATAAATTCTATCACATCTGATATATCATTAACTGAGGGCAAAATAAGATCGCACCCATAATTGATGAATTCTCTCACCAAGTCTTCCTTCACGCTTGAATACTCATAAACCCCGGCGGATAAAAACCTTGGGTCAGTCCTTGCAGCCTCATTAACCATCATTGCATCTTCCATTGAGTCACCAACATAGAGTGCGAGGTTGAAGGGCTCTAAGCCACTGGCGGATTTAAGTAGTGAAAATGGGCTTGGCTTCTTAAGGTTGACTTTTATTTTTCTCTCAAGATATTCGCCTTCAGCCTTCTCTACGTCATCAAGGAAAATCATAGCTTTTGGATTAAACCATTCTAATAGATCGCATAGGATGCGGCGAGCCGGTTTAAATCTACCTCCTGAGGCTATTCCAAATCTGGTTCCGCCCAAAATTGAGGAGAGACGTCTTAAAGAATCATGATTAACAATAGGCTTCCCATTCTCGACCATTCCTCTGCCGCTGTAAAATATTGGTTCAGCGCCATAGGTTTCCTTAAAAAGCGTAGGTCCGCAGAATATTTCCTCAAAAACCGTTGCGAGGATGCTTTCACCAACTTTTTCATATCCGTGAAGAAAAGCCTTTAGCAGACTATAGAATTCTTTCGAGATTTTCCCTGAACTTAATATGGCTTTATCAACAGAGGACGCGCCGTTTACATCTAAGAGATTTGTGAAATCCTCAAGTTTAACCGCTGTTTTCTTTAGAAAGCTCCTTAAATCTAACCTATCTGCGCTGAGTCCCTCCTTGACCATTAGCAGGCGCCTAAATAAGTTTTTCTCGCAGATAGACAGCCTCATCAATTTCTCAAGTTTCTCACGCGCTTCTTTAGGCATCTCACATAGCAAAAACATCGTTAAGCCGTACACTATATCCCAATCGTTATTGAAGCCGCCGCTTCTTCTAAAAAGAAAAATTGTTTTATCCGACACTAGATTCTTGGGCATAATGCAGCCTGTCATATTCTCAAATACGTATGATGTTGCTTTTGCAATAGCCCTATCGTAAGATTCCCTTATGTCGATAAGTACCCCATCGCAATCAAATATGACTGCGTCAACCATTCCGAGATGTCTCGCTTTATCTTCTCTGATATACGCAGTTCCGGACTCCATATCAAACATGATGTATTTCTTAGGCGCCGAATTCATCTAGAACCGCCCCTAATTCTCTTATAAAGCGCTTCATCATTTGGGCTGGAGCAACAGTAACTCTTAGGCAATTCCTGAACTTTAAAACTTGCCCAATATCCTTAACTATAATTCCCCTTTCTAAAAGCGCCTTGTGAACTACTGATGAATCAACATTGCCAGTTCGGAATAGCACAAAATTTGTTTCAGATGGGAAAGCCGCAATTCTCCCCGTACTGTTGAGCGCATTAATGAGCCTGGATCTCTCAGTTCTAAGCTCAAATATCTTTCTTTCTATGAATTCAAAATTTTCCTCCAAGAGTTTTGTAGCAACCCTTAAGGCCATGAGGCAAACGGAGTATGGCATCTGAAACTTTTCGTTTATTATCTCAGCTAGCTTTCGACTTGCAATAGCATATCCAACTCTTAACCCAGCTAAGCCGAAAACCTTTGAAAACGTTCTAAAAACTATTAGGTTTTCAAGATCCCTAGCTAGGTCCAATATTGTTGCGCCAGCGAAGTCAGCGTATGCTTCATCAACGGCGACAATGCCGTCGAAGTTCTCGGCTATACTCAATATGTCTTTATGGCTGAACCGGTTTGCAGTTGGATTGTTTGGAGAGCAAAGGAAGATGACCCTAGTATTCGGCGTTACTGAGGAGAGCAAGGCTTCTACATCAAGGGAAAAATCATCCTTTAATGGCACGCTCTTATATTCTGCGCCCTGTATCTTCACGCAGTGCTCATAAATTACAAATGTTGGAGCTATTGATAGGGCTTCATCACCTCTTCTTAGAAACATTCTGGAAACCAGATCTATAATTTGATCGCTTCCGGTGCCTACGACTATTTCCTCAGGCGAAACGTTCAAATGTTTACTTAAGGCATTCTTTAAATTATTAACTTCGTCCCGGGGATAGATTCTCGGGTCGATTTCATCGACAGCCCGCCTCAAAATGTTTCTTAGAAAATCCAGCGGTATGAAAAGGTTTTCGTTGGAATTTAATTTTAGAATTTCAGAATCTTTCATGTTGATCCTTGAAGCCAAGCCTCTAACACTCTCGCCCAGATCGTATTTACTTAGATTTTCAGCATCCGCGATTACTTCTCTAATTATTCTCTTTCTTTCCAAATTCAACCTTTAATCCTCTCCTCCACAGCTAATGCATGATTAAGCAACCCTTCGCCCTTAGCCAGGACCTTAGCGGTAAGCGATAATTTTTCTAAGGCATCTCTTGAGCACTCGGCAATATTCATGAACCTGACGAAATTAAGGGCCGATAAGCCGGAGTAAACCTGCCCAAACCCATTTGTTGGGAGAACATGGTTTGTTCCTAGACAATAATCGCTTAGGGAGGTTGGTGTGTAATTACCAATTAGCACAAGTCCAGCTGAATATATTCTTTCAGAGAGCTTATAGGCGTTTTCAGCCATTATCTCAAGGTGTTCAGGCGCAAATGCGTTTATTAACTCTACAGCCTCATCAATGCTTTCAGATACCACTATCAATCCTTTTCTTTCTAAAGACTGTGAAACTATCTCTCTGTTCGGCGCATCCTCAACTAAACGCTTAATCTCCTCAGCCACCATATTGGCAACATGCAAAGATGTTGTTACAAGCATTGAAATGCTATCAATACCATGCTCAGCCTGAGAGAGCATATCTCTTGAAATTAAACGCGGATCAGATTTTTCATCAGCCAGAATTACTATCTCGCTTGGTCCAGCTGGGAAATCAATCGGTACGTCACGTGAAATTATGTTTTTAGCCGCTAAAACATACTGGTTGCCTGGACCAACAATTTTCACAACGGGCTTTATGGTTTCAGTTCCATATGCTAGGGCTGCCACGGCCTGTATGCCGCCGACCCTATAAATCTCATCTGCGCCGCATATGTCCGCTGCCGCTAGGGTTAACGGATTAATTTCACCATCCCATCTAGGCGGAGAACAAATAACAACTCTGGGAACTCCCGCAACCTTCGCTGACACCACAGTCATGATGACGGTGCTTGGATAGGCAGCTCCGCCGCCAGGTATGTAGCATCCAGCGCTCGCAATTGGGCGGTAGACTCTGCGGATTCTCACGCCGCCATCTTCATATTCAAATGAGGAATGCGCTAGAATCTGCTTTTCGAAACCCTCAACTCTAATCTTTGCGGCCTTAATGGCTGATATCTGTTCTTCGCTTACTTTTTCATAAGCATCCTTAATTTCTTCTCGACTAACTCTTAAGCGCTCAGCGGTCAACGTGACTCTGTCAAATTTTTCCGTCAGATCTACTAGGGCTAGATCTCCTCTCCTTTTAACATCCTCAATTATTGACTCAGCATATTTCAGTAGCCCTAAATCTAAGCTTCCCCCCATCGGCCATCTGTCCTTCAGAATTGCCTCGCGTGCTTCATCAGATCTCACGATTTTTATTAGCATCTCTCTGAGCCACCGTCCTCCCCATTGGAAGTTATCTCTTCTAATGGCAGAACTTGCCTAGGCTCGTAGACAACTAATCCTTGAGCGAGCCTTCTTAGGGCTGGAAGGATCTCTAGGAACCGATCCTTGTCTATCACTGTGTTCACTGAATACCAATTTTCATCTGATAGAGGTGCAACAGTCGGCTTCTTAAGCGCTGGCAGCCTCTCCAATAGCTTCGGGAGATTTTCTCTGTGTACATTAACGAATATATGCAGCTTCTTTCTGCCGTCAACAACACCCCTAAGAAGGGTTAATACATCATATATCTTCTCACGCTTCATCGGATCCTTAAGGGAGTTTTTGTTGGCTATGAGCACCGCTGTTGACTTCATTATGACTTCAATCGGCTTCAGTTCATTTTGCTCTAAAGTCTCACCAGTTTCAGCAACATCAATTATGGCGTCAGCGTTCTCAGGGGGCTTAGCCTCGGTTGCGCCGAAGGATAGGTAGACTGTAACATGATTATTCACGCCTCTTCTCCACCATGGCGTGATCAGCAGGGGTTCTTTTTCGCCATAGAGCCGCCTATAGGTTTCGTTGCCCCTCAGGAATTCAGCTGAAATGTTAAGATACTCGGTGGATATTCTGAGAACTTTTCCCTCGCCGTGAAAAGCCTCTAAGAGGCTTGAGAGATTATTTATGTGCGTCCATGCTTTAGGCACTGCCAGAACAAGATTAACCTTAGCATACTCAAGGTCCAGCAGGATCTCAACATCAGCACAGGTTTCATGCAGCCAATCAAGCCCGGTTATGCCTAAATCATGAAGCCCCTCGCTAACGAATAATGGGATCTCCTGAGGTCTAAGAACCTTCAATTCTATTCTTGAATCATTTATCAATGGCCTATATGTGCGCTCCCCGCCGGAAATAACGTAGCCAGCCCGTTCCAATGCTTGAAATGTTCCTTCAGCCAAATGCCCCTTCGGTATAACTAAACTAATCTTACTCATACATTCTCACCATTCATTTAGTATTTCCAGGTTTGACCATGAGCGGAGAGGAGATCTAAAGGAGATTTGAAAATCGAAAAAATGAATAATCGCCTGAGAAAAGATAATAACTTAAGCATTATCATTTTACGTCAAACTCTTTCATTTAGTATTTCCAGGTTTGACCATGAGCGGAGAGGAGATCTAAAGGAGATTTGAAAATCGAAAAAATGAATAATCGCCTGAGAAAAGATAATAACTTAAGCATTATCATTAATGATGCCGAGAGGAGAAATAGGTTCTCATTGATGAACGCAACCGCCTCTTATGAACGCAATCCCCCAATTCCCATACACCACTCAAAAATAGGCTGCATAATGGAAATATAAATCTTTCTGCAATTAAGAGTTTGACGTAAAATGATAGTAAGGTTCATTTTGGTTGAAAGGTTCAGTTTCATATATAAAATGGAAGAAGAAACGTTTTAATTGGGCTTTAAAAAAGAGCGCAAAAAAGGCTTAATACCAACAATAACATTTGCTAATAAAAAGATTTGAAACTGAAATGATAGTTACGACCGAGATTGTTATGGCAAGATATTTTTCCATTCAGCATCCGTTTGTTTCTAAAAAACTAAAACACAAATTTTCCCTTTAATTATCTTACGCATATTATAAAAGGTAAATCTAACGCTTATAAGACTGTATAAAAGATATTTTTCCGATCAGTATCCAAGTGTAGAGCGATGGGAAAGTGAAGGTTAGAATTTGCGTCCCCATACCGGCCAGCAGCGTTCCAGATGCGTTTACTATGCTAGGCAGAGCTGAGAATGCCGGAGCGGACTTAATTGAAATACGCCTAGACTATGCGGGCTTAGATGCTTCTGAGATAATAAAAATGTCTAGGCATATCGCTAAACAGTGTTCAACGCCCCTAATAGCGACTAATAGGCAGATTAGGCAAGGGGGCAGATGCCGCTTATGCGAGGAAGAGCGAATAAAAACCCTCATTGAAGCCGCTAAGGCCGGCTTCACATATGTGGATCTTGATCTTACAACACGCAATTTAAGCGACGTTGTTAAGACTGTTAGGGATTTCGGTGCCAAGGTGATTATTTCATTTCACGACTTTAATTTTACACCACCAATCAGTGAGATGGAAAGAATAGCTGGGGTGCAGGTTGAGGCTGGAGCTGACATATGCAAGATTGTTACGATGGCAAATAGCATCTCGGACAGCATAAAATGCCTTTTCTTCACCCATGAAATGAGTGGAAGCATGAATATTGTTTGCTTCGCCATGGGTGAACATGGTTTACTCTCAAGAATCCTCTCACCGCTTTTCGGAGCCCCCTTCACATACGCATCCTTGGAAGGCGGCTTTGAAACTGCTCCGGGACAAATATCAATCGGGGATTTGAGGGAGATTTATAGGAGGCTTGGTGTTCAGTCATGAATCTCTCTGGGAAAACCAGGATCTGCGCTTTAATCGGGGATCCTGTTGAGCACTCGCTTAGCCCCGTGATCCAAAACGCTGCATTTAAACATTTAGGCTTAGATTATATTTATTTGGCATTCAATGTAAGGGCGGACCGCCTAAAAGATGCCGTTTCCGGGATTAGAGCGCTTAACATGCATGGACTTAATGTAACCATGCCTCATAAAATTGCCGTAATTAAATACCTAGATGGTTTAGATGAGACGGCAAGCAGGGTGGGATCCGTAAATACGATCCTGAATAGCGATGGAAGACTTATCGGCTACACAACAGACGGCGTAGGCGCCCTTAATGCTCTAAAAAGCGCTGATGCCGACCCATCTGGTAAAAAGGTTGTAATTTTGGGGGCAGGCGGATCCTCTAGGGCAGTATCGTTCACGCTGGCTGAGATCGCATCGGAGCTTGTAATACTTAATAGAACTTTTGACAGGGCTAAGGATCTGAAAAACGTTTTACGCAGGGTTTTAGGCAACGAATTAAGGATTAAGGCAGCGCCGCTTACGGATGAGTATTTAAAGAAAGAGCTTGAAGATGCTGATATATTAATTAACGCTACATCCGTCGGTATGAAACCTAATAGTGATGACACGCCGGTTAAACGGGATTATCTTAGAAAAGACCTAGTAGTCTTTGATTTTGTTTATGAGCCGCTTGAGACAAGGCTTCTTAGGGAGGCAAGATTGGCGGGTGCTAAAGTAATTGATGGTTTATCAATGCTGATCCATCAAGGGGCAGCTTCATTCAGAATATGGACTGGGATGAAGGCTCCGGTGGAGATCATGATGGATGCGGCTTTGAAGAGGATAAAGCAATTGAAGAGTTCAGCGTCCAATAATGTAAAGGAGGATGCGGCCCTTTGATCGGAAGATCTGTTGCCTACGGCGCGGTCACAATTATTAACGCCATATCATGCGGATTAGGCGCAGCATTAAGCGTGGGTTTAAAAACTGAGGCAAGGGTTAAACTTACCAGCGAGCCTGGAAATATTGAGGGTAAAATACTCTCCGACCCTTCTGAGAGCACCATATTAATTGATAAGGTTGTTAGGCATATCTTAAAACATTTCCATCTTGAGGATCAATATGGAGCGTATGTTGAAACCCAATCTAACATACCGATAGCTCGCGGTTTAAAGAGCAGCAGCGCTGCAGCCAACGCCGTAACGCTTGCAGCTATATCTGCCTTAGGTGAGGAGGTTGATGACTTATCCTTGATTAATATTGGGGTTGACGCGTCCATAGAGGCTGGAGTAACCGTAACCGGAGCCTTTGATGATGCATGCGCTTCATATTTTGGAAACATGGTTGTAACCGACAATTATGAGAGGAAAATTCTGAAAAGATTCCAGCCAGAAGGCGACTACGCCATTCTAATTCATGTTCCGCCAAAGAAGGCTTACACATCAAAATCAGATGTTAACAGGATGAAAATAATAGCTGATGAGGTTAAAGCCTTACATAGATTGGCTCTTGTAGGTGACTACTGGTCAGCCATGACCCTTAATGGTTTATTATATTCAGCGGTTCTAGGCTGTGACATTAATATTGCGCTTGACGCCCTAGCTGAGGGAGCTGTAGCGGCAGGATTATCAGGCAAGGGCCCCGCAGTTGCGTCAATCGTCCCAAGGGAGAACATTAACCGCGTGCGGGATGTATGGGGCAAATATGAAGGTGAAATAATTGAGACATGCATTAATCGTGAGAAAGCGCATGTTCTATAAATTATACAGCGTGTGGTGACGCATAAGTTGACTGATTTAATAATTAAAGGCGGTGTCAATCTTTATGGAAGCGTTAAAGCTCCTCCCTCAAAGGCTCATACCCATAGGGCCATCATAGCCTCCTCTCTCTCTCAAGGCTGCTCCGAGGTGAGGAATGCACTTATCTGCGACGATACGCTGGCGACGATTAATGCTTGCGTGAGGCTTGGTGCTGAGATAAAAGATGTGGCTGAAGGAACATTTAGAATTCTCGGTTCGCCTAAACCGAAAACGCCTATTGATGCGATAAATTGTGGCGGTTCCGGATCAACAATCCGTTTCATTACGCCGATATGCGCTCTGGCCGACGGTATCTCCATTTTAACCGGCGATGAGAGCTTGAGGATGAGACCGATGGGGCCGCTGCTAAATGCTTTAGGGCAGATCGGCGTCAGATGCTATTCAGCGCGCATGAACGGACATCCGCCAATAATCGTCTTCGGCGGCGGAATAAGAGGCGGAGAAGCTCATATAAGAGGCGATGTAAGCTCACAGTTCATTTCAGGCCTACTCTTCGCCGCGCCAATGGCCCAGCATGACACAACTATAATTTTATCAACGCCGCTGGAGTCTAAACCTTACGTTGAGATGACGCTTGACACCATTAGAAGGCACAATGTTTCGGTTGAAACGGATTTCAGCGTTTTCCACGTGCCCTCGGGTCAAAAGTATAAGCCCTACGATCACTTTATCGAAGGCGATTATTCTTCAGCGGCCTTTCTACTTACTGCCGCAGCAATAACGGGCTCCCATATAAGAATTGATAATCTTCTAAGGGATACTCTTCAGGGAGATCGCCTAATAATTAATGTGCTCCAGAGCATTGGGGTTCATGTTGATGTTGGGGAAAACTTTGTTGAGGTTGAGGGTTCTGATGAACATTTAAGAAGTTTAGATGTGGATATGAGAGATAATCCAGATTTGGTTCCAGTATGCGCTGTGCTTGCATCTGTTGCCAGCGGGAGATCAATTATTAGGGGTACTGGGAGGCTTCGGTTTAAGGAGTCGGATAGGATTAAAGCCTTATTCAGCGAGCTATCAAAGATGGGCGTGAAGATGAATATTGCCGGTGACGCCATGGAAATCTACGGTGGGGGTGAACTGCATGGAGCTGAAATATACCCACATGGAGATCATAGAATAGCCATGGCGTGCGCTATTGCCGCCCTAAAAGCCAGCGGTGAAACAGTTATTCGAAACGCTGAATG
This sequence comes from Candidatus Bathyarchaeota archaeon, assembly GCA_018396555.1. GTDB lineage: Archaea > Thermoproteota > Bathyarchaeia > Bathyarchaeales > DTEX01 > DTEX01. The sequence goes on from JAGTQL010000003.1 coordinate 29,094, forward strand.
TATAAATAAGTCCTATCCCAATTTTATCAGAGATATAAACCTTTTAGGGGCGGAAACTTTTGAACGGTAACTCGATAGGTAAAGCATTTATCCTTACATGTTTCGGGGAAAGCCATGGGGCATGCATAGGCGCTGTGATAGATGGGTGTCCAGCCGGTCTTCCGCTTAGAGAAGAGGACGTCCAGGCTGATCTAGATAGGAGGAAACCTGGCTTAACCGCAGTAAGCACCACTCGACTTGAGGAGGATAGGGTTGAGATAATTTCAGGCGTTTATAAAGGTTATACGACCGGCGCGCCGATATGCATGATTATTAGGAATAAAGATGTTGACTCGGCGCCCTATGAAATTGTAAATATTAAACCTCGACCCGGACATGCAGATTACACGGCCAAGGTAAAATATGGCGGATATAGTGATCCGAGGGGCGGGGGAAGATTTTCAGGTAGAATTACAGCTGCCTATGTTATGGCTGGAGCTGTTGCCAAGAAGATCCTTAGGCTCATAGGGATTGAGGTTTTAGCCCATACAGTCCAGATCGGAAGCGTCAGGGTGGAGAGAGAAGTTTTATATGAGGATATACGCCGAAATGTATATGCAAATCCAGTCCGCTGCGCTGTTCCAAACGTGGCTGAGAGAATGGTTGAAGAGATACTTAAGGCTTCTAGAGAGGGAGACAGCGTTGGAGGTATAGTTGAGGCTTTGGCGCTAAATGTTCCGGCTGGTTTAGGCGAGCCAATATTTGACTCCCTCGACTCGGATATAGCGAAAATGCTATTCAATATTCCGGCTGTGAAGGGCGTTGAGTTTGGAGCAGGCTTCCAAATCGCCTCGATGAGAGGCTCTGAAGCCAATGACCAGTACGCTATGAGAGATAGGAAAATTATCACGCTGACGAATAGCGCTGGCGGAGTGCTGGGCGGGATCTCAAATGGCATGCCGATAACTGTTAGAGTCGCGTTTAAACCGACGCCCTCAATATCTAAGAGGCAGAGAACAGTTAATTTGGAAACTATGAGCGAGGAATATATCGAATTCGCTGGAAGGCATGATCCGTGCGTTGTTCCAAGAGCCGTGCCTGTTGTCGAGTCATGCCTAGCATTTGCGCTGGCTGATCACGCCATTAGATCTGGGATTATCCCGAGGGTTATAAAAACCTAAATGCCCTTTACGCTTCTCTGAAGGTGCTCCATCGCCTCTTGCAGGCTTTGGAACCCATATTTGATCTCGCCGTGTTCCCTCCTCAAAGCGATAACGTCTTCCCTAACTTCATCGGGTTTTCGCTTGCCCCTTATAACTTCAAGCATTAAATCGCAAAGATATCTTATGTCGTCTTTAGCGAAGCCTCTCCTCGTCACATCTTGGAATCCTATTCTTATCCCTGATGGTTTTTCACGATTATTCTGATCATCATAGGGCAATAGATTCCTGTTCAATATTATGTTCGCTTTTTCCAATTCCTCAGCAACCCTTTTCCCGCCGCCATAATCGCGGACATCAACAGCTAACTGATGAGACATTGTGAAGCCTTGGTTTTCGCCGAGAACCTTTAAGCCGTTCTCATAAAGGTATTGTCCGGCTGTTTGAGCATTATTAACGGTCTGCTTAGCCAGCATTTCACCGAAGATTTTAAGCTCTAGGGCAGCTATGCCAGTTGCAGGTAGCCTGCCAAGATGAGTGTTGGATGTGCTAAGCGGGAATACGGCGAATTGAACGTTCTTTATGGCTTTCTCTATACGTTCGTCTCGCAAATCAGCTAGGATTACTCCTCCCTGCGGACCTGGGAAAGTTTTATGAGTTGAAGATGTAATGAAGTCAGCTCCCTCCCTAAGCGGGTCTTGGAAGACTCCGCCCGCTATTAAGCCTAAGACATGCGCCGCATCATAAACTACGTATGCACCAGCTTCATAGGCTACATCTCTCAACTCTTTAACTGGATGCGGAAACAGGAATAGGCTTCCTCCAAACGTAACTATGCCCGGCTTAGCTGCCCTTATTATTTCGGCTGATTTATCTGGATCTATATTCATGTCTCTGATGCTGTAGGCATGCTCAATGTTTTCAAGTCCCAGAACCATTCCAGCTAAACCAGTATAGTCATGTGATATGTGTGCTCCAGCGCTTAGAGGAGTAACCACCATTTTCTTACTTTTTGTGGTTAGGGATAAACCTTTGAAGACGGCTAGGTTTGCATGCGTTCCAGAGACTAAGCGGATGTCAACCCAGCTGCACCTAAAAAGCATCCTCATTAGATCCGTGACGCAGTTCTCTATGACCGTGATATATTTCTGCCCTTGATAATATCTTCTCTTCACGTGTCCCATCAGGTCGTTTTCGCCTTCAGCATACCTGCTTTCTAGATCCATAGTTAAGCGGAGCATCTCCTTAACCGCTGGAGACTTTAACCCCTCGCTTGCTATGAGATTTATGCATTCAGCATCGCGGTATACTTCATGTTTCTCGCTTGCCTCAATCAACTCCAAGGCTGTTTTAAAAAACTCCTCCATTTCCGCTCAACCTGAACAGAAGCATAAAATGAGAAGATCTATTTATCTTTTAGGTTTCATAAATTCGCATGCTATTAAGCATTTAGCGCTCTAATACGAACGTCTTTTTCGCCACAGGTCTCTCCTTTATCTCATGTATCAGCATCTCCATCCTGTTTCCGACGCCTATAATTGGAACACTCTCGAAAATATCTATTGCCCTCTGCAATTTTGTGCTTCTCTCAGCGAATAATGTCACTAAAGCGTCGCCATTAGACACTTTGTCACCTATTTTCTTATGCAGTAAAGCACCTGCGCCCTTATCTTTAGGCGCTCCGGCGAGCCTAGCCGTCTCAACGAGCGATGCGTTATCTATCCATAAAACTACACCATCCTTATCTGCTCTAATTGTAAATCTCTCAGAGCCTAAGGCTATATCATCCGGCTTTACGTCTGGATCTCCACCCTGAGCCCCTATTATCTCGCGGAGCTTGCTTTCAGCTTTACCGGAGTTTAATATTTCTAATGCTATTTCTTTGCCGCTGCTTTTTCCGCTCATCTCTAGAAGTATGCCCGCTATATTTACGGCTTTATCCATTAAGTCGTATGATTGGCTTTTACCCATTATTGTGTTTAAGGCTTCCCAAGCCTCTATGGCCGGTCCAATTGCGTAGCCAACCGGCTGCTCGCCGTAGGTTACGGCGCACTGCACTTTTATGTCTAGACGCCGTCCTAATTCAATGAAATCCTTAGCCAAAAGGTCAGCTTCGCCGATGGTCTTTATTTTTGTCCCCCTGCCTGTAGGTATGTCGATTACCAGAAGATTTGCGCCAACAGCCTTCTTTTTACTCATTATTGAGGGTAGAAGAAGCGGATCTATCGATAGCGGATGTTCAACCCTGATGAACATGTCGTCAGCAGGAGCAAGATCCAACGTGCCTCCCCAAACTATGCAGCCGTTTGTCTTCTCAACAACCTCACGCATCTCTTCAATGTTTAGGCTTACTGGCATCAGAACCTCCGCCCTGTCAGCTGTTCCAGCAGCGGACGTAATAGATCTTGAGGAAGACTTCGGTATCGTTAGTCCTGATGCCGCTATTATTGGAACAGCGAGAAGCGTTGTTTTATCTCCTGGAACTCCGCCTATGGAATGCTTATCAACTATTAGGGGCTTCTTAATCTCAAGTTTATTCCCAGTTTCAACCATGGCTAATGAGAGGCTTGTTGCCTCATCTAGGTCTAAGCCGAAGGTGTGGAGGGCAGTTACGAAGGCCGCCATCTCAATCTCGCTTAGGTTTCCGCTAACAACATCTCTGACGATCTCAAGTATTTCCTCATATGTAAGTTTTCTTCCACCCAGCTTGTTCCTTATGTAGTATACTGATAGCGGAGAGTGAGCTGCCTCAACCTCAATTTCTTCCTCACCTCTTAAGCCCATGTACTTCTTAACCTCGTTGTATAGGCCTATGCGACCCCTTTTAACGCTCTCTACGGCCACATTAACTATTGCGGTGGCCTCCTTGCCCTTATAGGATAATTTAATGCGACTTAAACCTGTGACGCCTAAGTCCTCAGCGTCCTCGCGATTTAAGACAGCTATGAACTTCCCCCCAGATTCCAAGTCTAGGAGTTTAACTCTGAGCCTCATCTAATTGGGCCGCTCCAAACAATTCTATATTTGACACTTTAAAGATCCGGTTTAAGCCTTAAAAGTTTTTATTAACGTGATTTGCTCTTTTTAATAAGCGCCTATCAGGGGGTGATGAAATGAAATTGATCTATGTGGTTATAGACGGTATGGGCGATCTGCCTATTGAGGAGCTAGGTGGGAAAACACCTTTAGAGTTCGCTGAAACTCCGAATATGGATTTTCTTGCAAGTAAAGGTAGGCTTGGGCTCATGTACACTGTTGTGAGGGGCGTGGCGCCTGAGAGCGATGTGGCTGTAATCTCCATTCTAGGATACGACCCGTATAAATATCACGTTGGCAGGGGGCCTCTTGAGGCATATGGCGCTGGCTTAGATATGAGGGATGGTTATCTAGCGCTGAGATGCAACTTTGCAACTCTAGGCAAAGATGGGCGTATCATCGATAGGAGAGCTGGGAGAAATCTGACTACGTGGGAAGCCTCTGAGCTCGCTGAGGCTGTTAATCGCCTAGTTAAACTTGAGTCCCATCCGGCTGAATTTGAGTTTAAGAATACTCTGGGCCATAGGGGGGTTCTCGTCATAAGGAGCAAGGTTAAATCATTATCTGGAAAGATTTCGAACACTGATCCGGCATATGAGAGAGTCGCTGGTCTAGGTGTTGCCAAAACCGATATTCAAATGATTCTTGAGGAATGTAAGCCCATTGAAGATGCTGAGGCTGCTAGGGTTTCAGCCATGCTTGTTAACGAGTTCATCGTGAAGAGCCGTGAGATTTTGGAGCAGCATGGTGTTAACATAAAACGTGAAGCAGAGGGCAAATTGAAGGCTAATGTTATATTGACAAGGGATGCTGGAGATAAATTGCCGAGTTTCTTTAACATAAATGAGCGGTATGGCGTCAGGTTCGCCTGTCTAGCCGATATGCCCGTTGAGAGGGGAATTGCAAGGCTGGCTGGCATGCACCTCGCTGAGGTTCCGCCTCCATCTAGAGACTTGAAGCGTGACTGCATAATTAGGGCTGAAAGATTACTTAGCCTTTTGGATAGTTTCGATTGCTTCTATATCCATATTAAGGGTCCGGATGAGCCTGGCCATGACGGAGACTTTATGCTTAAGACCAGGACGATCGAAACCATAGATGAGCAATTCTTCGGAAAAATATTGCCTAAAATAAGCCTCGATGAAACTGTCATATGCGTCACGGCGGATCATTCGACACCATGTAAACTCAAATCTCATAGCGATGACCCTGTTCCGTTACTAATATCGGGAGGCGGGGTGATAAGTGATGGGATTGAAAGATTTTCTGAAAAGGAATGCCTCAGGGGAAGTATAGGAATCTTAAAGAAGGGAACATTACTTATGCCATTACTAATGAAGACAATAAAACCCTAAAACTGAGGGCAATTTACGGGTGCAAATAGTTTATTAATCCCAAAAACTAAAAATCTAATGGACGGCGGGTCTTAGGCGGGGAGCTAGGGGTCCCCTGAGAGACGCACGGTCTCGACCGTAAACCCCCCTATACGACGGGCCGAAAGCTAAAGTGAGGCGTGTAAGGCCGCGGATCCGGCCGACCCTAAGCGATGAGTATCTGTCCTCTGGGGCTGGCGGTCGCGGGGCATCCTCCGTAGGGAGGGTGTAACCGCGTTTGTCAAGCGAACCTGGCCAGGCCCGGGAGATGGGGTGAGGGAAGTAAAATGGGAAGGGTAACATTGCTGAATAGGCTGTCCACCCGAAGGAGCAACCTAAGCTTGGGCGTTCAGCGCTCAGAGGGGTGCGGGTATGAGCGGTGGGCTGGTTTGGGTTTGCGGATTCTGCGCGTCGAGCTTTAGTGGCCCGCCGTCCGCCCATGTCTCCTTGAAAGATAATCCTCCATATCGCAAGTAGGCAGTTCCAAAGTTAATGTCTAGGTTTTAATAATGCGCTTTTTTAAGAGCGGCTACATGAACTTTAGAATCCTAAGCGGCGCACACTCAGGTATTGCTGAGCATTTTTAGTTGCTAATTAATGCACATTTATTTTTTGTAGTAGTTGGCATGCTTGGCATATTTCACCCGTTGTTGGTTCGCCGCAGACTGCGCATTGATTTAGATGAATTTTCGGTTTTCTCTCCCTGATTGCCTCTCGAATTTTCTCTGTGGAGCCATATATTGTATATTTTATGCCCGGATGCTTCTCTTCAAGCCTGTTCAACGCGTTTCGCACGTCATTTCTTAAGGCTGCGCTGGCATATGGGCAGGGAGACTCTTGGAATCTTATGCCCTTGAGGTATGCGTATAGGGTTATCTCTTTCTCTAGAACTTCACAGAGCGGCTTCACTCTCGGAATGAACCACGGCTCCTCATCATTGTATGTGGGCCCTGTCCTGGCAATTCTCATGGGGTCACCATGTATTATGTTAAGCATGAATGTTTGTATTTCATCATCTAAGTTGTGCGCTGTAGCAATTTTAGTTGCTCCACTTCTCTTGGCGACCATGTTTAGCGCTTTTCTCCTTAGTACGCCGCAGTATGAGCATGGCGTTAGATCCCCGCTCTTGGTGATCTCGGCTATTTCATCAAGTGTGAAGCCGTACAGCTCCTTAAAGGAGATAACCGTATATGTTACACCATGTTTAGCGCTGTTTTCAGCGGCTATTTCTATGGCTTCATCCCTATAGCCTTTAATCCCCTCATCGACTATTATGGCATTTAAGGAGGCTCTTGGAAAATCCTTCTCTATTTTAGCTAGAATATGCAGCAGGCTCACGCTATCCTTTCCGCCCGATACGGCAACCGCTATTCTATCATTAAACTCAAACATTTTATGCTTCGCTATTGTTGCTCTAACCTTGTATTCAATTGATTCAAGGAAGCATTTGGCGCAGAGCTTCTCTCCTGAATAAAGCCTGGCGTAGAAGGCTTCTCTAACGCCGCATATTGTGCATTTAACCATTTGCTTTTCCTTCAAGAACAGCAGGCGCTTCAGTTTATAGGCTTAGAGCTATGTTAATCGTGATCAAAAATACGGAGAAGACGTTGAAAAACTTTTTTATCAATGCGCTTCTTTCAGAAAAACCTTGGAGTAAACATTGTAGAAATTTATCCCCATCAAGGGACGGTATTGGGAGCATATTGAATATGGCGACATTAATTGATATTATGAAAAGCCAGTTTAAAATGAGGTATGTTTGAATATCCCAGAAGAAACCTAAGTTGAGCCTACTAGGATAGTAAAGTAATGATGGGAGCATAATTCCCATTATGGCTTTGTTCTTATCCTCCGGGCTTGGAATAGTCAATATTGTGAAATTGCCCCTACTAGTCGCCACAACAAGTTTCTCACCCGGCTTGACTCTGGACATGAAATCAGCCAATTCTCGATATTCATGTACCAACGTCCCATTCAAAGCGTATATTACATCCCATCTTTTAACTCCGGCCAAATCTAACGGTCCGCCCTCCACAACCTCCATCACAACTATGCCGGACGGTGCTTGAATAAAGAGGGTGAAAATCGTGAGGAAAATTAATAGTCCAGATAGAACATTTGCTGATGCGCCGGCTGAAAATATTTTCAGCTTCGATCCGGTCTTCAGAGCATCCATTTTCTCCTCCTCTATCTCAACGAATCCTCCTGGGAAAACTGCTAGAAGCAGCATCCCAGCGGATTTTATGCTTATACCCTCTGCTAGGGATATTATGCCATGCGCCGCTTCATGAATGAAAACTACAAGCACAACTGAAATGAGGAAGTAAGGCAGCCAGTATAGGCTAAGCGTTAAGCCGGGAACCACGATTGAAACCGGGACGCCTTCCTCCCTTGAAAGAAATAGATTTACAAGGTTTCCAGTTAGGAAAACCAATGCGAAAATCATGAAACTAAAACCTAGAATAACGCTTATGTATGAGAAGATTTTCCAGAATGTTCTCCATTTGCTTGAGCATTTATATAGGGCCCTCTTAAATCCCTCAGAATTGTATCTTATGAAGAAGGGTAAAATGTTTAATCCGTATTTCTTCACATTTATGATCTTGCTGAGAAGGTAGATTAACAGCCAAAAGATTAGGAGGAAAATTGCGAAGACGTACTCTCCTCTTAAGGAAAACATGCCGCTTCACTTTAAGCATCTTAATTCTTATGCCAAAAATAATTAAGGCGCAATATAAAGGTATAAGCAGATCGCCTAAGGCACAGGTTCATTTGAGGGAAGCAAGTTGGCCAAGAAACCCATAATATATTCGGAGAGGCTTGAAGTTGTCTACAGCGCCGATAGGTGGAGGCTTCTGTCCGAATTGAGAAGTAGAGCGATTGAGATAATGGAGGCTCTTGAGAGGACACACTTATTCAGCATTACCCATGGAAGCATAGCCCGCGGGGATGTTTCGCCGAGAAGCGACATAGACGTATTTATACCGCAGATCTTCTCCTCTTTCACCGTTGAGAACGCGCTTAGAATGGCTGGCATATCAATCAGTAGACGCATTCTAGTTCAGGCAACACCAACCTATTCGATTAAGGGTTATATTGAAATTGATGAGCGGCGTTGCATTTCATTTCCGCTATCTAGGATGAGAGAGGTTGAGAGGGATTTCTATAAGTTCGGCGGAGAAGCAACCTTGGAAATGCTGAGAAGCAAAGTTAGGGTTCCGGGGGTTGATAAGAGGCTCATGCTAATAGAGCCCACGGAGAAGGGGCATGTTGAAAGCAGCATAATTGGGCAGGAGGAGAGGGTTGCGAAGCTGCTCGGCATTTCGGTTGATACTGTTTTGGATAGGGTTCGCACGTTACTGCGCCGCGACAAGGTTGGCAGAACCGGACTATTTGTTGAAAGGGAGCTTGCTCCTGAGGAAAGCTTCGAATCTGTTCTGAAGAGGCTGGCAGACGCAAACCCAGCTGTTCGAAGAAGGCTCAGAGAAGACTGAGCACGCTAAAGGACTAGAAGGTTTATTTCAGAAGCTCGCGAAGATGAACTTTTATAGGTCCAATTTTCCCACCGTAGTTCCCAGCTGATATCTTCAGGACGCCTGGGGCTTTAACGGCAGCTTTTATGCCCTCAGCCATGGCCATCTTAACATTTTCTAAGCCTACCCCGTTGATCACAATTTCATATATGGCATTCACGTTTTTTGGAACCTGGCTTTCCGGCAGAATTTCCCTAAGTCTAGGGCAGAAGATGTGGTTTGTTGATGCTGGAAGCTTATATTTTAATGAGCCTATCTTGGAGCCGGAGCGACATATCCCCCCTGGAAATGGGAGGATTACGCCTTTAACTTTCCCGCGTATCGCATCGGCAGCCGCCTCAGCAGCTAAGAGCCCAGACTTCATATCTTTTGCCATTATAAAGAAGTTTCCGCCGGCAACGCCCTTCTTAACGCCAAAAATGCTCTCAACAATGAATTCTCCTTCCATGACTGGTATACGCCAAACTCTCCGACCGTACATTTCATCAAACTTCTGGAATCCATCACCGAAAAAACGTAGGCTTCTGCCAACCTTCAGTTTTCTAGCGGTTCCATGAAGCGCATTAAAAGCAGCCGTTGTTGGGCATGTCATTACGCACTGTCCTATACGCGCTATCATCTGCTTTTTCAAATCGCTTCTGGTCCGATGGTAAATCTGTATTATGGCACCAACCCGCCCGTCAGGGGTCTCGCTGGGTGAAACAAGCCCTTCAACGCCAGCTTCAGCTGGCGAACCTATTATCGAGGATGCGAATCCAGTTGCAACTTCAGCTGCGATTAAGGCCCACTTCTCATTCTCAGCTGTTATCAGAATCCTCCCAACCCACATTTCAAATATTTCGGCAAACGTATCTTCTATTTCCACCTCATTATAGCGGAGCAAGTAATACACCTCTCTCGGATCTTTAATTAGTTTCATTTTTTCTCTTAGAACTTAAACTTTTTTCATATTAATCTACTAAGCGTTTGGAATATCTTTGATCGTTGCAAGGGTCTGGTAGAGGGGTGGGGGAAATTAATCCATAACAATATTTTTAACTAAAACATTTTTAAATAGGGAAACATCTCTTTTCAATTTAAATGTTTGAGGGATATTTCAACATAATATACATGATCAAGTTAACCTTTAGGAAGGTCTGATTTGATATGGAGTTTACATTAATAACTGGGCGGACGATAAATCAGGGCCGTGGGAGGGAGCACGGTAAGTTTTCTGAGGAATACTTGGTGAACGTTGCTGTTTGCGAGATGAACCCTGACGATATGAAAAGGCTTAATATAAAAGATGGAATGAACGTTAGGGTTACGACCGAGGTGGGCTCGGTGATCGTTAAAGCTAGAAAGTCGAGGAGAATAAAGACGCCGGGCGTAATATTCATGCCATATGGGCCCTGGGCAAACGCGGTTCTAAAGCCTGAATCTGAAGGAACAGGTATGCCGCTGCTTAAGGGGCTGAAGGCTAATGTTGAGCCAACTGAGGATGAGGTTTCAAATCTGAAAGATCTTCTTATCGAAGCTTACGGAAGCAGTAAAATAGTGAAATCGGAGGAGCAGAAATTATGGATGTAATCTCAAGCGTTGTTTGCCCAGTTTGCGGATGTTGCTGCGATGATCTAGAAGTTCTGGTCGATAATAATCGGATAGTTGATGTTAGAAATGCTTGCGCTTTGGGTGCAGCGAAGTTCTTAAATTATAGCGGACATAGAAATACGAAGCCTCTTGTGAGGAAAAATGGTAGGCTGGTTGAGGCTTCCCTTGAAGAGGCTATAGAGAGAAGCGCTGAGATGCTTGCAAACGCATCCTACCCGCTTCTTTACGGCTGGAGCTCAACTAGCTGTGAAGCTATAAGAGTTGGTTTAGAGCTGGCTGAGGAGGTTGGAGGTGTAATCGATAATACGTCGACTATCTGTCACGGCCCCTCAGTAATCGCCATACAAGAGGTTGGTTTACCTGCATGCACCCTAGGCCAGATTCGCCATAGAGCTGACTTGATAGTGTATTGGGGAAGTAACCCGTGGAGCGCGCATCCACGCCATATAGAGCGCTACACGGTTCTAGCTGAGGGGAGATTTCAGAAGGGCATATGGAAGCGTTACCTTTCACGCCTAGTCTTTGAATCTGCAATTAAGAGAAGATATAGGGTGGCGAGCCTAGTTTTTAAGGGAGGAAGCGCATCGCCCCCTGCCCATGAGGTGTTCAGTCAGCTTTTGCCGCCTAGCGAGGAGAGGAAGCTTGTTGTTGTAGATGTTCAAAGAACTCGGACTGCTGATTTAGCGGATTTCTTTGTAAGAGTTGAGCCTGGCGGCGACTATGATGTTCTGCAGGCGCTTCGCGCTCTTATCCGGGATGAAGAATTGGACGTCGATGAGGTTGCAGGGGTTCCGATTGAGACGCTTGAGGAGCTGGCTGATCTAATGGTTAATACAAGGTTTGGCATATTATTTTTCGGCTTAGGTTTGACTATGAGTGTTGGTAGATCGAGAAACGTTGAGGCCGCAATAAAGCTGACTAGGGATCTAAATAGGTACACAAAGTTTCTCATAATGCCGATGAGAGGGCACTTCAATGTTACCGGCGCTGACACTGTTTTTACTTGGCAGACAGGCTACCCTTACGCCGTTGATTTCTCGCACGGCTATCCGAGATATAATCCAGGTGAAACTTCAGCTATTGATGTACTTACAAAGGATGATGTTGATGCAGCATTGGTGGTTGCCTCTGATCCGGCCTCAAACTTTCCGAGGAAGTGTGTAGAAAACCTAGTTAAGAAACCGTTAATAGTCATCGATTCTCATATGTCGGCAACAGCCCTGGTGGCTGACGTTGTGATCCCCTCCGCCTTCGTTGGTATAGAGGCTGAAGGCACAACCTACCGTATGGATCATGTGCCGCTTCCCCTGAAGAAGATCGTTGAGCCTCCGGAAGGATGCTTGCCGGATGAGGAAATACTGAGAATGATGCTTGAAAGGGTTCGGGACATTAAAGGGAGAGAATCCTCCTAAAATAGAGAATCCGGCGAAAACCTTTTTCATGTCAAAACATTATTAAGCTTGGGAAGACAATGCTCCCCTTAGTAATTGCAACGGGTTTCCGGGTTGAGGCTGGGATATGAAGTCTGCGACAAGCATATCGGAAATATTATCTGGGAAAAAAGTTGATGAGGATGTGACCATTAGGGGCTGGCTGCATAATAAGCGCTCAAGCGGTGGAATACACTTCTTCATAGTTAGGGATGGAACAGGGGTAATACAATGCACAATTAAGAAAGATAGGGTTGCTGAGGATGTTTTCGAGGCTGCTAAGAAGATAACGCAGGAGTCAACCATGGAAATCAGGGGTGTAGTTAAGGAGGATCAGAGGGCTCCCGAAGGATATGAAATACAGGCATGCGACATGAAAATTTTACATCTGGCTGAGGAGGGTTTTCCAGTAGCTAAGAAATATCACGGTCCGGATTTTCTGCTTGACAATAGGCACCTCTGGATTAGAAGCCAGAAGATGCAGAGAATTCTTCGCATAAGGGCTGAAATGCTTAGGGCTGCCAGGG
>JAGTQL010000003.1:41755-50950 GCA_018396555.1 Candidatus Bathyarchaeota archaeon
TGCGCCGACACTTATATCAGCTGCATGTGAGGGAGGGGCAACATTATTTACAGTGAAATACTTTGATGGGGAAGCCTACTTAACTCAGAGCTGGCAGCTCTACGCTGAGGCGGCAATAGCCAGCCTGGGGAAAATTTACACTATTGCACCCTCATTTAGAGCTGAAAAGTCTAAAACGAGGCGTCATTTAACGGAATTCTGGCATCTAGAGGTTGAGGTTCCTTGGTGTGATTTAGAGGGCATAATGAAGATAGAAGAGGATTTGCTAACCTACATATTGCATAGTTTAGGTGAGCGCTCAGCTAGGGATCTTGAAGCGCTTGAAAGACAACCGGGGGATCTGCTTAAAATTAACCCTCCCTTCCCAAGGATCACATATGATGAGGCTGTTGAGATGCTTAATAGGGATGGAGTGAAGTTTAAGTGGGGAAACGATTTAGGCTGGATTGAGGAGAAGCGCTTAACTCTTAAGTTTGACAAACCATTCTTTGTTACGCATTATCCGAGAAGCGCTAAGGCATTCTACCACAAGCCTGACCCTAAAAGGACTGAGGTAACTCTATCAGCAGACCTACTTGCACCCGAGGGCTACGGTGAAATAACTGGCGGAGGACAAAGAATAGAGAACATAAATGATCTGCTAGAGAGAATAAGGGAGAATAATCTGAATCCGGAAGACTACAAGTGGTACATAGATCTTAGGCGCTACGGATCTGTGCCGCATGCAGGCTTCGGCCTTGGTGTTGAAAGAACAATAGCATGGGTGTGCAAGCTGAACCACATAAGGGACGCGATAGCCTTCCCTAGGCTAATAAACAGGATATATCCATGAAAGCCTCCATCCAGATTTGAGGCTTTCTAAACGCAGAGTTTATGAACGTATGCGTTATGATTATTAGGCTAAGAACCTCTCTTTCGTTTCTTCATTTTATTGATTGGTAATGGCGGATCAGGATCCAAGCAGTTATAGGATCCGAATCGCTTCTCATCTAATTTACGAACTTTTAGATGAATTAACTTTTCATTATATCATTATTTATCAGCGCAGTAATAGGCTTAAATATTTGTAAATCGGAAATTTTTATGTTAAAGGAAGAAAGGGTTATATGGTAACTCGGAGAGAAGAGGAAGAGCATCTGCTTAAAAGGTCGAGAAATTTTCTTGAAACCGCTGAGTATCAAATAAATAAAGGTTTCCACGACTTGGCAGCCTTTAGCCTTGAACAAGCGCTGCAGCTTTTTTGAAAGCAAAAATATTGGCGGAGGGTATTGACTATCCGAGGACGCATAGCGTCAGAGTTCTCTCTCAGAAATACTTTCAGATCTAGTTTCAGAAAACAAAAAACCGGCGTAAAGGAAATCTTGGATAAATATTTGCTGGAGTTGAGCGTGCTGGAAGATGCTTACATGACCTCCGGATATATTATGAGAGAATTCACTAAGCAAGAAGTGGAAAAGCTAGCGAAGTCGGTTAAGGAGATCATGAAAGATGTCACATGAGATTCTGGTGAAAACCGCGCTTAAGAGGAGGGAAGCCTTTAAAAAACTAGATGAGTATTTGGAGACTATAAAGAAGACTGTTCGTAAACTCGACCCGAAAGCAGAAATCTTCATGTTCGGCTCGGTTGCAGAGAAAAAATATAACTACTCAAGCGACATAGATATTCTAATAATTACTAGGTTACATCCAGCCAATATTCACTCTGAACTATGGAAAGCTGGAATAAGGGATCCGTTCGAAATTCATGTACATCCGCCGGAAAAAGCCGCCTTCTACAAGAAGAGAGCAACGCTTGTAAGGGTTTAAAATCCGCCCTTTAATCTGTATGGCAACACTTAATTGCTGAGTAGAAGCAAGTGGTCTCAGAAAATCATGGGGGAGGGCTAGTTCTAATTGCTGATTTTTACCCATTATAACTCGGTTTAAAATGCGATTAGAAAACCCTAATAAAATAGAATTCCAGCAGCTTAATTTCCAGAAATTTTTCCGCAAAATCACTACAGTAGAAATTTTTTCTTAGGAATATCAAATGTAGTGAGGGAGTGAAATTTCCCGAAGAAATGGGCAAAAGTAAAATGTCCCGAATTAGAAGCATGTATAAAGGCGCTTTGTAAAAATCGCGAAACAAAGCAACCTCAGTCCTAATCCTCAAACTCAATCCTCGAAAAAAGAGCCAAAATGAGCCCTGTTCCAGAAAATCAACTTAATCTATGGTGGGCCCGGAGCGATTTGAACGCTCGACCAACAGGTTATGAGCCTGCCGCTCTAACCGGGCTGAGCTACGGGCCCGTTGGCTCCAAGATAATATTTTTTATTTCGTCTTACTTAAAATTTTTCCTCTCCACTATTAGTCCGCCTTACGGATTATTGCCCATACAGGAAAGCAGTTTTTAATTTTAGCATGTAATCCGCGAGGCAACAGGCGAAAGATTAGATCAAAATTTAAATATTTCAAACGCATCTAATTTATTGGCGCCGCCAAATACAATAATAAAATGAGCCGCCGTTCACGCATCCAAGCGGTGCGTGGACGAAAGCTCAGTTTGGTAGAGCAGCGGGCCATGAGGTTGAATCCGCCTCTTGGGCTGAGGCTGTTAACCCGTTGGTCGACGGTTCGAGTCCGTCCGGCGGCGCCATTTATAAATCTTGGAATAGTTCATCAACTTTCGTTTCACTTGCGTTTTCTGAATACTTTATAGCCGTCAACATCGCATATGTATTCGAAGCCCTGCTCCACAAGCCTCCTAACCTCATCGAGGCCTCTTGCGGCTGCCGATATGTACTCATCGTCCCCTTCCAATGCCAGAGCGTATGAAATGTTATCTTCATAAGCCTTCTATAAAGGAGATGAAAGCAAGCTTCCAATTTACTTAAATTCACTTGCAGGATCTTTCATTCCGCCTCGGCATATTCGCCCAGACGAAAGGCGGCAAATCCTACTTGGCAGGCGCAGTAATTGAAAACAGAAAAAACACTATTTCCACCTGAAGTCGCCTGGATAAAGCTGAGGAAGCGGAAGGATAGCTACATCACGTAAGAGACCCTCGTATTGATTGAAATCTGATGCTGGATGTTAAGAGTAAGCTTAAATATATTAGGCACTTTTAAGTAAATAGATATAAATATACTAATGTTGATGAGGGTATGGGCTTGTTTTCGCTTACTCCTAAGCAAATGGTTATTTGGAGGCTGCGTAGGAGGGGTTTGAGGCAGGCTGAGATTGCTAGGGAGATTGGTATTTTGAGGCAGGAGGTTAATAGGGCTGTTTTGGCGATTGACTCCAGGGTTGAGAGGGCTTTGATTGAGGCTGCCCGGATGAATAAACTTAACGTTCTCCATGTTGATCCGGTGAATGGGATTTTAGAAGCCTACAGCCCATCATATAAGATACCCGTAATAATCAGTTTTTCGGAGGCGAACTGCATACAGGTCTGGTACCTTTACGAGGGAAGATGCAATGAATGTGAACGTATAAACAGCTGCAGGGAGATGCTGATCGCTGAGGCTCGTGAGAGGCAAATAGAGCTTACAGAGGAGGACATAAAGGCTGATCCAACACACTTAGCCAAAAAGATTTTTGCCAGGTATTTGCGCATACTGGGGTAATTAGCTTGGCCAAGAAGAGAATTACTGGAAAATTGTGTATGCAAGTTAAGGCGTGCCCTAAACCTCCACCCAGAAATTTTGGGGCGATCATTAGAGATGTTATTCTCATGAGGGATTTGAGGAGGAGCATCTTCCTCTATTTTTGGCTCCTCACCAACATTTTTGCGGCAAACGAGCTTATAATAAAGCCTCTTTTTACCGCTCAGTCAATAGCACCTTCAGCAGCCCATATAGCGGATCAAATTGTGAGGGTAGTGTACCCATTAGATAGGCCATTTTATTTTGAGTCTAATGCTATTTCCATAAACTTCACGCTACCTGGGAACCTAAGGGGATATAGGATAAGAGCGCATATAGCCTTCGCCTTCTCATGCATCAGCGAGAATTCCGAGGGCTTCTGCAGACTAAATATTACAGCGTTACTTAATAACAAAGAATTCTTCAGATTGACGCGCGATGAGGAAATAATTTCTTCAGAAGGGTCGCATGGAATAATAGAGATTCCAATAAATGAGAGAGGGGGGCGCGTAGAGCTGATGGCAAAAAATAATACATTAGTCCTACTAATTACAGTCTCATTTTCGCTGGATCATTATGAGAAGGGGTTTGCCGACATTAAGGTAGGCCCGGTAATTTTAATTGCGGAAAGCTTAGATGCGGACGTTGACGGAATACTGGATCCTGCAGACAACCTAGAAGGAAATAATCGAATATTATTTCTCATATTATCTGCACTTCCTCTTGTGCCAGCAATTATAGCTGAAAAATTAAGGCTAAACTCTAAGGATGAACGTAGGATCTGAAGGCATTCATCCTACTTCAAGGTAAAATTTATATGTCTCTTTGACATATTTTGTCTATAGACAAATGTTTACTAAAAGGGAAGATCTTTAATGGTCGAGTATAATGGGGAAAACGACTTGAGATTCATATGGTCTTCGTTTATAATTTCTCAGATGCTTCTGATTTTCTATCTCAGCATAGTTGGCAAAATCCTTATTCAGCCCTCGTACGCCTGGACACCTGGCCAAACTAGGGATTTTTGGACGCCGCGCCTCCTAATTAATGCGCCATATAACGGGAAAGCTGAGGGTGAGACTGGATGGTCCTCGAAACTAAAGTTCTCTTTTCCCTTTGGTGTGGAAAGTTCGATAAGCACAACAGTCGCCCTTAATCGCTCTAACGGTGAGTGCTCAGGGGACTTCAGGCTCTGCCGATGGCAAGAGTACGTTTATGGGGATCAGTCATATGCCGTGAAGATCAGCGAGTCTCCCTTAGGGTACATCTGGGATAGAACTTTCTACATCTATGGTGCGGATAAGAAGACCTGTGCGGACGACCTTTGCGAGGTCAGCTATGGCGACTATGGCTCTGTCTGGTTTGATGTTAGATATAAAGAGCTCAATAAAATTAGAGATACCGATGGGCCCGTAACAGAGCATTGCCATGGTTCAACCTACGCGATTTTTGAGATGGATATAAAAGTGTCAATCACTAAAGTGAGCATAGGATTTGGTAAATGTTATTGGCAGGGAGGCGGAGAATGGGACTACTGGTATACATTTAATGGTGGCGGCCACAGATGGTATGTAGATTTTCTATCCACTCAAAGCCCCTCTATTGATAATGATGAGCTGTGGGCCTTTGACTATCGTTATTAGGGAAGGTGATTACTGTGAAGCATAAAATTTTTATCATTTCTTGGATCCTCATGCTAGGGGCTTCTATTGTGAGCTTGGTTGTCAACCCGCTGATACAATCGGCATCCATTCCTTTATTCGTTAATCATAGTGATAGTGCGGTGTACAGATTTAGTGGAAATACAAGTAAGCCCTTCTCATTCGAATGTAGGCATAATGTTTCGTTTATTTTAGATGGTAAGCCTGAAGCCTATGGGGTGAAGCCGACCATAAACTTTTACATTAGGATAAGAAGCCTTACTGCCAGTGGAACCTGCAGATTAAACTTCACAATTTATTACGGCGACCAAATGGTCATGTGTAATATACGAGATGAAGTGTTTGAGACAGGATCCGAGGTTAGTAGCGCTGGACGAATAGTTCCTCCAGAATGGGAGGCGAAGATAGAAGGTGTAACCATTAAACATAAGGAGTGGCTTAATTGGAGGCGCTACTTAAAGAGCGGCGAAAATAAAGTAGTCATCAAGACGGTTATCTTACCGCTCAGCGAAGAATTTAGATTCGGTGACGGAGAAATTTATGTTGAAATAGGTCCTGCAAAAGTTGAAATACAAAGCTTGGATATTGATGGAGATGGATTAAGAGATCCAGTTGACACCTTAGAACTTAATAATTATGTTCTTCTCCCAATGCTGGGAATCTTTTACGTGCCTTTAGGTGCACTAGTAGAGAGAGCTGTAAAAAGAACCATTCTGCAAGCTGATAAAAGGCGCCAACTCAAAGGAAAGGAAATGTAACTTTTAAACCACCCAGCAATTCCCCTATTTTTTATTAAAACTGCTCGCCTCTGGATCTGGACAGACGCAAGCAGGATACGTTACAAAAAATGCTTACAATCTTGGAAACTATTCAGTTTCAGTTGATGTGCCAGAGTTTGACAGTTTAGACGAGATGGTTCTTCAGGTCGCGCTTACGAAGACAACAGGTTCTGATCCATTCTACGAGCAAAACTGGTACAGGATCCTTAAGGTTAGGTACGACGGAAAGATATACGTTCAGAGGCGAGTTAGTGAAACCTTAACTACACTAATATCAACACCGTATATATCTCCAACAGGGAGCCTGAGGGTCACGGTTGTAGGAAGCACTATATACTTCTATGCAAATGAGTAGCTCATATATAGCGAAAACTACCAGCTTTCATCCAAACTATGCTACATCTATATTTTCACCATCACTCTGAGAAGCAGAGCAAGCGGAGCCGATGCCTTCAATGACTTTGATTATTCTTGGAGCCAAAGTTGACCGCTGATATGATCCCCTTTTTCTTTTTTGGAGCAGTTTTAATGTTTAATGTTGCTCCGCCAGATATTAGTCTCAAAAGAAAATATCTCCAGATGGCTTGGAAAAAATGATCCATTGATGCTTGAGTATCATTAGGCTGTTCTGTCCTTTAACTTTTTATCATAGTCCCGTTTATTGTCGATAGGAATATAGCTAATTCATGCGTATATGTTTCCCATGATGTAAGCGGATGAATACCAAGTAACAGATAAAGTTCCAGCTTATTTCCATCAACCCCGTGAATCTTTTCCTCATATATTAGTTTTGTAAAGTTAGGACGTGTCCAATAATTACTTAAATTTAGATGTTTCTGAACTGTTTTTCCAGATTCAACTGTCCTTCGCCTACCATTTCCGATCGGTTAAAGAGGCGGAGATTCCCCCTCCCTTCACCACCCGAGCATAGAAAAACAATTCTTCATGAACAATTATTGGACACGCCCCCAAATTTAGAAAATATTTTTAGTAAATCTTTCCCGCTTAATACTTTAAGCTTTGACATAAGAAGGGACTTCCAGACTCACTAGAATGGAGAAGTCTCTAGGGATATCAAGCTCACCCAAATCTTCTCCCTCTAGGTGAAGTTCAATTGCCTCTTTAATATTCTCTACAACTTCATCCAAGGTTTTCCATCGCGTAACTACTGGTAGATCGAGACACTCAGCGACATAATACTTATCTCCCATGTAAACTCTGACTTGAATTATTTTCCTCAAATTTTAATTCCTCCCTTCTCACATATAACAGTAATTAATTCCTTTTATTTATTTTCTTTCTAAAAAATTTTGAGGGGCTAGATAGCAAAAATCTATGGAATTTTAGGGAGATATCTCCAGCAGTCTCTGGTCCGAGTCTGTTCGGCGGCGCGATATATAAACCTCAGAATAAACCGGGTAAATTGAAATGTGCCCTTCATTTTTAGAGGTTCTGTTGGATTGAGATTAGTTATTACAATACGATAGGTACCGATTATGGAAAAATGAACATAAAAAGGCAAAATACTCATTAAATGAAAAAAGCAGCCTCAACTTTAAGACCATGGTTTAAAATTAATTCCAATATTTAAAATGGCTTATTCATCCAGAGCCTTATCGTCTCAATCCAGAAAATAGCGCATGCTATAATGCCGAAGGTTATAGCCACAATATTATGTATGCTCCAGTTGTGACCATAAAAGACTAGGTAGAAGATGAGCATAGTTGAGAACCAAATTGAGTAGAAAAGGTATCTTGGTATCATGAAACGACCCAACCTTGTAAATAGCCTTAATACTCCGATTTTAACCTCCCGCATGAGAATGTACTCTCCCCTAGGCGTTTTTTCAATTAAGCCTAGAGAGCAGAGTTTTTCTAAGTGGTGCGCTGCAACGCTTGGACTTGAGAAACCTAAGGCCCGCTGAATCTCCCTAACGCCGACAGGCGAACCCTTAGACCTAAGCATAAATAGGTATACGAGC
Source organism: Candidatus Bathyarchaeota archaeon (assembly GCA_018396555.1). GTDB lineage: Archaea > Thermoproteota > Bathyarchaeia > Bathyarchaeales > DTEX01 > DTEX01. The sequence continues at coordinate 49,801 of JAGTQL010000003.1, forward strand.
AATGTCTTACCCTTTAAATAGGATTCAACCTCAGCCGGAGAAACCTCGCTCATAATGACCGCCGGCTAGAACATAAATATGGTAGTAGATAAATATAAAAGTGCCACATTGAAGAAATACTTAAAAGTCTATGCTGAAAAGAAGAAAATTGATGGCCGCCGTAACGTAGAGGCATAAAAATTTAACCGCGTAATCCGGTAGCGTACAGATGCTAAGAAGGGCAGTATAAGCCTGTGGAGCCTGGAGGCCGGGTTCAAATCCCGGCGGCGGCCTCCAACCAAAAGTTTAAGAGCCGAACAATCTTAACATTTAATCATGAAGCCCACTGTGGACATTTATGGTTTTGACGGCCGAATCCGACCGTTTTCTTCTCCCTTGATGAGAGATGCGTTGTAGGCGCTAATGCCATGCATATTTGGCGCTTCTTGGATTACTGCTTCAGCAGTCTAGTTAGGCTCAGCCGCATGCTGGGGACGGATTTCGCTGAAGATACTAAAGCTTATATTAAGGCGATTATTGAGGCTGTGAGGCTTCTTCTCCGCTGTTAAATATATAGTTAGGGCGTTTTCTGGAGGGACGTATCTGGTTAACACGTTTGTTGTGCTGAGTATGAAGCCGCCTCCGGGCGCTACACTACTTATAAGTTTCTTAACTTCCGCCTCAACCTCTCTAGGGGTTCCAAGAGTTAACAAGTAATCTAAATCTAGATTTCCCATCAGGCATATTCTGTCTCCCCAAGCCCTCTTAACAGCTACTATGTCCGCATTAGGTTGAAGGCTTTGCAACCCATCGAAACCCATTTTAACAATATCCTCCATGAGCGGGGTTACATTTCCATCCGAATGAAGCACGGCTGGCAGCCCCAGCGTGTGGATCAGAGAGACCTCGCCCGCTAAGTATGGGAATGCGAATTCTCTTTTACTCGCTCGCCAATTATTGCGCTTACAAGCTCATCGTGTATCCACTCTATCGCAGCCCAAACATAGCGCCACTCGCCGTTAGCCTTAATCTTAGTCTCATCGACTGCTACCATACGCCTTGGTTTAGCCTCAACGTTGACTGTCACCTGCCCCAGCCTCTTAACCCAATGCGGACATAGTAGCTGTTAAGAGGGCTTGGGGAGACAGAATATGCCTGATGGGAAATCTAG
>JAGTQL010000058.1:0-2980 GCA_018396555.1 Candidatus Bathyarchaeota archaeon
TCCCAATTTTCGCCAGGTAGATCAGCGGGGTGGCGTCTGACACAGGCAATTTGCCTTTACCCCTTTTTCACACCCTTAAAGCTGCCGCAATGTCCTCTTCTAAGTCCTTTTTGGTGTATTGGAATTGGATTCCTTCTTTTGCTGCAAGTTCCATCATTTCTCGCAGTGTTACTCCGGCCATCCTGGCAGCCCGCCATAACGTCGCTTTTCCTTCACGGTAAAGCCTTAAGGCTTTTTGCATCTTCCACTGTTGGATTGCGTTTGCCAAAAGTTTCCTGACCACAGTGGCCCTATCTGCCTTCTCTTCTTCCTCGATCTCTCTTAAGGCTTCGGCGATTTCCTCCGGGATGCGTGTTGAGATGATTTCGGTCACCCTGCAATTCACCGTTTACGTTTATTGGTAAACGATACATATAAATGTTAACGACCAATATGATCATACTTGCATTTTTGAAGAGTGGAATTTTTGTCGGTGTTTTTGCGATGTATGCTTGCCTCCAAAAATTGGATGTAATTTCGAGGTTCGGTCCATTTGATTCCTCGGATGCTTTTTACTTGTATGGTCTTAAAAGGAATCTTTATTTGATTATTTGAAGCCTTATAAGCTACAGAGGCTGCAGAGCACAAAATTCGAGAGTTATTTGGTGAAGATATGGAAGTAAAGTTTGATTTTGTGGATGAAATTCCACGAGAACCTTCTGGAAAACTTAGGAAGGTTATTTCGCTTTATACGTGAAGCGCCCGCCCTCCGCTGTAAATCATCATTGTTCCAGAGGCTTTGTCAATTTTGTGAATCTGAAGGGGCTTCAAAGTTGATATCCCCTATATCTTTTTGGGAGACGGTGAAGTTTTCTAATGTCTTTCTGATAGGCATAGAAGTTAGGTTTTGCCTATCCATAACGTTTCATTAATGTCTTTGAAGTGTTCATCTCCCGTGATTAGTCTTGCGCCAAGGGTTCTTGCTTCTGCCAATATTATAGCGTCGAAGAGGCTTGGGGCCTCAATTTTTCTCGCTTTGGCTTTCTCTATAAGTTCCATGTAGCATTTTGCAGATTCAACGGCGATTATTTTGTCTATGGGGATTATTTCTGAGGCTTCCTCTATTGTTGTTAGGCGTTCAAGGATTGTTTCCTCTTTTATCCCTTCTCTCAGGTATTTGCGGGCTATTTCAGCGATGACCATGTCCGGTGTGTATGTTTCTTCAGCTTTCTAGAGGATCTCTTTGGCTTTTTCCCCGGCTTTGCTTCCGATGAAGATCTCGATCCATGCGTAGGTGTCAATTACGATCTTCACCGCGATCCTCTTCTGAAAATGATTTTATTTTTCCCTCGTCCAGACCGAATGCTTCGTTGAGTTTCTGTCTGCGCTGCCATGTAATGATCAGCCTAATCGTTTCGTCAAGGGTTGACGCATGCAGCTTTCCGCGCAGCCTCTCCAGCATTTTAAGCGTGCTTTTTGAAACCCTTATGGTTGTTGTTTCGCTCATAGCCGTTCAAATCCCTATATTTGTTTTGTATAATATCTACAAGTATATAAGCATATTGAAAGCATCTAACTTTAACAGTTCCGGCAACCATTCAGCCGATGATTAAAGCCTGCCTAGGTTATAAGGCGTTAATGGGATAAGTGCAAACAATATATTTCTCTAAATTTATAATTAAGATTGGTGCTGAAGCCCAATAATGTCCTCAGCCAGTTTAACCCTTCCGTTCGCTGTTCCAGCTAAAGATGATGGTGAAGACTTTACTTCAGACATGGAGGTTGCGGCTGTTCTGCTCCTAGCGGAGGCAGAACGTAGAAGAATGGATTTCCCCAATATGGGAAAAACACTATTTGTTTCTAAGTTACATTATCCTTTATGGCTTATTCCCTGGGAAGATGCTTCTCTGCTCATAGATGGTTTAGGCGCCATATCATCCTCGATCATCTGCCAAAAGCTACCCGACGTTTCATCCTTCATCGAAGACCTTGAGCGGAGCATGTCTAATAGAGCGCAATTCTGGTTTTTCATTGAGAAACACAAGAAAACTTTTGCAGATTTCGCGGGAAAAAATGAATTTAATATCGAATCTTTAATCTCAGAGAGGGAATTACTATCCGACATTTCTGAATATCTGAAGGAAACGACCTCGATGCATCTTGAGGAAAACCCCTCAGCGTTATTAATAACGCCAAAACTTGACGTGCAAGCAGCCATCGAACCGGCCCAGCAGCTACTAAGCCTCCAGAGGCAAACCACATCGGAGATAAGCTGCCTAGAGTATGCTGAAGATCTTCTAAGGAAGGCTGCAGATACGCATGAAAGGATGATTCAAAAGGAAACTGACCTCATATATAAATCATACAGTGAGGAAATATCGAGGATCCGCCCCGCCGTAGACATGAAGGTAAATAGGCTACTGAGGGAAATGGACTCAAAAATCGCCAAGATAAGAAGGAATTTTAGAAAAGAGGTTGAAGCCAAGGAGAAGGAAAAAGAAAGGCATGAACATAAACTGCAAGACCTGGAGATTCAGAAGGCGGATTTCAGCAGGAGACGTGATTTCTGCAAGCGGAGAAAGGACAAAATGGGCTTAGCCCGCTGGGAACATAAAATCCAGGTTTGCGAGAATAGAATCCGCGAATTAAGGAAGAAAATAAACAACTTAACTGAATATATTAAGGAAGTCAGCAGGCAAAACCAAGCCGCCGTCGAAAAATTAAGGGGCATCTACCAAGAGCAAATAGAAAAGGAGAAAAGCAGAATCACCAGCCTTGAAATCCAACGTGAAGAAAAGGTTAAATCAAAAAAGGGGGAGATGGAGGCCCTTGAGCGTGAAGCAAGCCAAATAATAAGCCAGATTCAGGAGCTAATAAAAAGAAAAATGGAATGGATGAGAGAACTCAAACAGCTGACGATACCATGGCAGGTTGAACACGCAGCCCTAATACGTCTCCCCCTATACCTCATAGGCTATCAATCTGAAAGAGAAAGCCTCAG
>JAGTQL010000058.1:3023-10463 GCA_018396555.1 Candidatus Bathyarchaeota archaeon
AAGAAAACCCTCCGAAAAACCCTACTAAGCCTTACGCGAGCGCCAAAACTGAAACTTTTCATACAGCCAAGATCAGAAGCTCTAAGCGGAATGTTAAATTCAGTCTTAAAAGAGAAGGCAAAGCTGGATGAAGCCTTCAGCGAGAACCTATACCAAACAGCATCTTCATCCAACATTTTAACGAACCAAAACCTCAGGGAGACCCTAATTGAAGGACTGGAAAAGCTAAAGGCTGGAGACTGGGTTGGGCAGGAGGAAATAGACGCGATTATGGAAGAGTACCTGGGAGGATAGTTAAAATGGTTGAGGAAGATAAGGTTGTTGAAAGGAAAATTCTTCTTAAACGTGCCTTTCCACGCCCTCAACTCTTTGAGATCGGCAGAAAACTCGCCATCCCATATTTTGAACGATTTGAAAGCGCATGGACCATAGATGAAGAGCAAGCGGCTTTCGAGATCGCATCAAAAATAAGCGACACTCAACTTAAAGAGATCTTCAACCTTCAAAAGCCGAGGCAATGGGCTGTTTTCAGAGGCAAACATTACACGCTAGAAGATGGCGCCTTATCCCTAGATGGCAGCTGGGAAAAAATTAAAACCTGCATTCGCCAGATAAAAATGAAGTATGGAAAAAACGGCTTAGAAGTTTTAAGGGCTTTTTTGGAGGCTGGAGAAGGCTGCGGCTTAACAGACGTAACCCTCAGCCTAAAACGCCGCATAGATCCGACGCCCATCATAGCAGATCTTGAAAAATTAAAAATCCTCGAGATCTCATATCAAGGAGATGAGTATAGGGAATGGAAGATCTTGGAGGAGCTTTCCCCTCTTATCCAGCTAGAACTAGGCATTGCTCCCCCAGAAAGAAAACCAGCGGCTCCGGAAGCAACCTTGCCAAAAACCGGTTCAATCGAAGAGGGAGAAATCGATTACGTTGCTTTAGAAAGGCTGGAGATAGAAAAAATGGAAAACGATTTCACCCAATATTTAAGCGATTTATTGAGAAACCGCCTTGAAGCTACTATCCGGTTTGGGAAAACCTTCTCTATAGCCGCCTTAGCGGATTATCTAACGAAACTTTTTGGACCCGTCCTCTACTTTGACAGCCTCCTAAGCATAACCCAACAATATGGATTAGCTGAGGTGGAAATAGTTCACGAAAAGGGAAAAACAGGCATGCGCACAGGATGGAACCTCGCTCTGTTCGGCGAGCCTGGAACTGGAAAAAGCTTCTCAACCAGAGATATGATACTGGGTAAGACAGATGCGAAGATTCATCCCCACGGCATCCCAGGGAGAAACCGTTACGCAGGCGGCATGACGCCTGCCCGTTTCATAAGGATAGGTCAAGCTTACGTTGGCAAAGTTTTCAACTTCATTGTTCCGGAATTTAACGATTGGTTTAAGTATAAAGGCATGGTTGAACCTTTAAAGTTGGCTATGGAACGCGGTGTAATCAGGTATGAACTTCACCGCGAAGTTATAGGACCATACAGGTTCAGCAGCTTCTTCAGCGTCAACTACAATGTCGCCACTTTTGGAAGGGGCTACGAGGTTACTATTAGCGATGCTAACTTCAACGCCATAGAGGACCGTATGCTATGTAGGCTGCATAGGCTCACGAAGGAACGTTTCATTGAAATAGCCCAAAGCCAAAAGAAGCTAGCCTTCGGCGAAATCGACATTGAAAAGGATGCTAAAAAAATCAGAGATCATCTTACGCTAGTCTATGCTATTGAAACTCGGCACCCTCTAGTTAGGGATCGCTTCCTCCCGAAGCCTGTGCTCATAACGCCTGAAGCCTACGAGGTTATTGAGAAAGCCCGCAACTCCATCTTGGAACACATCCCAAGAGAGTTTGTGACCTTCTCAGCCCGTTTAGAGGATAGAGCCATACGCTTTGCAAGCTCAGCCTCACTTTTAAATTACTTCCAATCCAGCTCCGAGCATATCCCCATAAGCGGGGAAGCCTTAAAGTATGCTGTTCAACTCTACATTGAGGAAGCTTCGGTCAGATCCCGGGAGGAATTTAAACCCGAAGAAGTCTTGGCAAAGCTTAAAATATGATATAAATAAGTGAGAACTCAGGAGTTTACTCCGCGAAATAACTCAGCCCCCTCACCAATAATCTAAGAAATATTATAAACTTTTTCGAGTTTCAAAAATATTAAATTTATTTCATCAATAAATGGCAGATTTATCAGACTTTCGTGTATACTTCGATGTGAAGACGTTTTGCCATATCTAACGCGTCTTCGTCAGCATAGGGTGTTACAATTATAAGCCTCGCAGGCTTCCTGCCCTCAACACTCTCATAGAAGTCAGCTTTCTTCTTAAAGACGTAGACATCCTCCCTTCCAACATGCGATTTAACCTCAACCAATATTACCCTCTCATCATGTAACGCAACATCAATATCAACATCACCTGGATAGCCGAAGACATAACCCTTCTGATCATACCTAACCCACTTCTCAATTTTTAAGCCAAACTCCTCCTCAACTATGCCTTTAAGACCCTCTCTGAAAGCAGACTCGCTCAGCATACCCCACCTTGCACCCAGAGCATCAATGTGTCTGCTTAATAGTTTGAAGCCGGCAATCATGTCCTCCCTAAGCTTGGCTATTTCCTCAGCCTGCTTCTCAAACATCACATCATGCCTCTTAAAGCCTAAAAGCATGTCTTCTCTAAGCTTATTCATGTCCTCCCTAAGCTTGACCAGCTCAGCCTCATGTTTATCAAGTCTCCTTAAGATCTCTTCGAGCCCAAGCATTCCCGCCACTGCATAACGAAACTCTTCGTCCTCCCTCAATAGAGTGAAGATTCTAGTCTTAAGATCTTCAAGCCCCATCAGATGCTCACACCAACTATATTTTTTACATCGCAGTGTTATATATACTTCGCTAAAGATAACAATCCCACAGTCAATAATTGTTTATAGGCTTATAAAATCAGTCTCAGAAACTTCGCTTTTCTGCTGGCTACGCAATACTTGAAGTTTATAAACTTCACAGTGGTTCTATGCGCGAGTCTCTCTATGCCTCGATTAGGGGATCTTTAAAGGTTATGTGGAAGTTTTTCCAGAAAATTCTTTTATGGATTAAGAGCTCTTGGTCGTGGGTGTAGATTATTGGAACTTTGTTTGTTAGAAAGTTCGCTATCATTAGGGAGTCTCTTCCTCCGAGCTTATGCTGCTTAGCCAAGCTAAGCGCGATGGCGCATGTCTTCTTTGTTTGGCTGAAAAATTCGATGTATGGATGTTTCATAAGCAGCTTTAGCCTTTTCACAGCTTCGCTTGGAACCCATTTTTGACCGAAGACAAGTGCATGGTAAGTTTCATGTAGTATTGTGGGGTTTAGGGCTACACGGTTTTCCGGAGACAAATTGATGAGCAGATTCATCAGTTTTTCATGTTCTGGATAGGCTGGATCGAGCGCATAGCACAAAATATTAGTATCTAATCCTATCATTCTATGCTGTGCCCCATACAGCCTTCATTTTTGAAGGCGGCCAATTCTCTGGTTTGCCTATTCTAGGAGGCTCAGATGTTATGACTTTGCGGAACCCCTCCATAAAATTCCGGGGCTTATCGGGAACTATTAAGAAACCTTCATTTGTTTTTTTAAGCACCACCGTATCGCCTATTTGCTCCCTTATGTCCGCTGGGACGTAAAGTCTTCCTTTCGAGTCTATCTTAAGATGGACCTCATCCATTTTCCCACCATAATAAAGTGGGATTAACCCTCACTTAAGCCTTTCCTATAACGCTGGCTCCCGCTAATTCATGCTACAACGCGCTCAACATAAGCCCTAACAGCCTTCCAAATCGAAGCCAATTACGTGGAGCAATACGGGCATGCGGCTTACAACCTTACTTATCTTAGCTTAATCTCTAGGCTGCTCAGGCGGTCTGGGTCAACGTTAAATATGCCCTAAATAGAAAAAGATTAGGCCGTCATAATAAGGAAATGACGAAATGATCGTTTGGACCAAAAATGTTGGCGCCCTGGCCGGGATTTGAACCCGGGTCTAGCGGGCGACAGCCGCTTATACTAGGCCGGACTATACTACCAGGGCTCGAGTAATACTACTCTTAACTCTTAAATATAATTTTTACTATTCTATTCCTAATTCTTATTTACGCTTGCGACATATGGCAGTCTCATCTTTTCACCGTAGCTAACGAGTCCAAAGCCGGAATGGACGGCGCATACTAAAACTTAAGAAAAAGCTAAAATCAGTTGGACAAATGATGCGGCCGCCGGGATTTGAACCCGGGTTAACGGCGCGGGGGGCCGGTGTCCTAGACCACGCTAGACCACGGCCGCTCTATTTTTTGAATTATTTTTCAGGGTGCTTATTTATGTTTCTAGGATCAAGTTTCTGCTTTTAATTCACAAAGCTTATAATGGTGATCTTCCATCATATAGCTTTACGGTTATGTTAAATGTGCGGTATTTTTGGCTGCGTATCTAAGGCTGATGGTGCCGCTAAGATCATCCATGAATCTTTGAAGAGGCTTGAATATAGAGGCTACGATTCTGTCGGTGAGGCCACAATATTCGACGGCAGGATCCATGTTAAGAAAGATCAGGGAAAAATTGATGATGTACATAGGGTTCACAATCTCGATGATTTGCCCGGATCGGTGGGCATAGGGCACACTAGGTGGGCAACTCATGGCGCTCCAAGCAGGGTTAATGCTCATCCGCACTTAGATTGCGAGGATAAAATAGCCGTCGTCCATAACGGCATAATTGAAAACTTCTCTGAGTTAAAGGCGGAGCTGGAGAGCCTTGGGCACATATTTAAGTCCAAAACAGACACGGAAGTTATACCACATTTGATTGAGGAGAACATTAAGAGGGGTTCATCATTCATCGAGGCTGTTCGTGAAGCCCTGAAGAGGCTTGAGGGATCTTATTCTGTAGCTATAATTACATCCCTAGAACCGGATAAAATCGTATGCGCCAGAAAAGAAAGCCCGCTAATCCTTGGAATTGACGAGAAAGCACTGTATTGCGCCTCCGACATACCCGCTTTCCTACCTCTAACAAATAAAGCCGTAATCCTTGAGGAGGGAGATGTTGCTATACTTCAACATGATAGATATGAGACTTGGAGACTGGAAGATTGGAAACAAATCGCTAGGGAGATTCAAGTAATCACATGGACCCCTGAGATGGCTGAGAAGCAGGGATACCCGCACTTTATGCTGAAGGAAATCCATGAGCAACCATTATCGCTTAGAAATGCGCTTAGACCTCAAGAGCTATATATGGATCTGATGGCAACCTTCCTAGATAGGGCTAAAAATGTTTTTCTAGTTGCTTGCGGAACATCTTACCATGCTTGTTTAGCAGCATCCTACATGTTTTCTAAACTCGCGTATCTTCCAACATATCCGATCATAGCATCCGAGTTCGCTGAGCACATTGGAATGTCCGTAAATATTGATAGCACAATCCTCGCGGTCAGCCAGTCAGGTGAGACAGCTGATACGCTGGCTGCGGTTGAACATGCAAGAAATAGGGCTGCAACGGTACTAGGCCTAACAAATGTTGTTGGGTCAACATTAACCCGCGTTTCGAGAGTTTACATACTTCAGCAGTCTGGTCCAGAAATAGGTGTTGCAGCAACAAAAACGTTCACAGCGCAGCTTCTAGTGCTCGCTCAGTTAGCCTTGAGGGTTGCGAAACTGCGTGGCAAAGTCAGCCATCAGGAGATTAAAGCGATAGAAAAGAAGCTCAAGGAGATCCCCGACATAGTTGAGCGGACAATAAAGGTGAATGAAGAAAAAATTAAGCAAATTGTGAGGAAGTATAAGGATAGCAGATCCTTTATCTTCCTAGGTAGGGGAATAAGCACAGCAACATCTTTAGAGGGGCGGCTTAAACTGATGGAGATAGCCTATGTTCCAGCGTTTGCATTTCCAGCTGGTGAAAGCAAGCATGGCCCCATAAGCCTTGTTGAGCCCGGCGTCACGGTCATATTTATCTGCCCGATGGATAGAACTCGTAAAACAATAATTGGCAATATAATGGAGATGAAGGCCCGTGGAGCATCAATAATCTCCGTGATTGAGGAGGGTGATGAAGAAATTAAACAGTTGTCAGATGATTATCTTGAGGTTTTAGGTGAAGTCCCCGAATGTCTTTCTCCAATAGCATTCGTAGTTCCACTGCAACTCTTCGCATACTATATGGCTGTTGAAAAGGGACATAACCCCGATATGCCGCGCAACTTGGCGAAGTCTGTAACTGTTAAATGATGGCTTAATAATGTGAGCGCTAATATTTTAAGGTTGCACACGCAATATTTGTCTTGACGTTAAAGGGAGGATGATTATTGGAGGAGTGGAAGAGGCTTATAGAGGATCTGATGAGATATAAAATATTAAAGTCGCCAAGAGTTATCAGGGCTATGAAACTTGTTCCAAGAGAAAACTTTCTCCCTGAAGGCCAGAAAACCTACGCTGCAATTGACACGCCGCTACCCATAGGCGATGGACAAACCGTTTCCGCGCCACAGGGTTAGCCGCAGAGTTAACCCGGCGATACATGGTTTCAATAATGAATGAGGCTTTGGATCTCAACGTTGGACATAAGGTTTTGGAGGTTGGCGCCGGCTCCGGCTGGCATGCCTGCACAATAGCTGAAATAGTTGCGCCGACAGACGCTCCAAAGGAGAGGTGGGGGCACGTATACACCATAGAGATACTACCCAGACTGGCGGATTTCGCCAGAAGAAACATTGTTAAAGCCGGCTATAGCAATAGGGTTACAGTGATTTGTAAAGATGGATCGGAGGGATATGCGGATGAAGCCCCATATGACAGAATACTTGTCACTGCAGCTGCGCCATCAATTCCAAACCCGCTGAAGGAACAGCTGAAGCCTGGGGGAATCATGGTTATACCAGTTGGCGAGGTCGGATTCTACCAGACTCTTATAAGAGTGAGAAAGATAAACGGACGGATCATTGAGGAAGACCTCGGCGGAGTTGCCTTCGTTCCATTAGTCGGCAAGTATGGGCACAAAATAAATCGCTATTGGTGAAGACGAAATATTCGTCTGCAAATTATGAGGCAAAAATAGAAAACGATGAAGGGAATATCGTAAACATAAGTTTTGGTGGGCCGGGCCGGACTTGAACCGGCGGCCTTACAGATGCCTCTTAAAGGTTTTCTGCGCCTCCCGGGATTTCTCCAGTCAGGCAGACGTCCTAACCAAGCTAGACGACCGGCCCTTAGCACGCTGGAAGACTTAACTATTATTTTCTTGATGAGTTCTTGTTATAAAGTTTTGCGTTCTATGCCGCTGATACTGTCAAGTTAAGATACTGTACTTATAAAGGAGTATTTAAATAAATGGGCTTAACTTGACAGTATCTATGCCGCTACAATTTTGCTAAGCCTTTTATAGTCAGGTTTGCTATTCACATA
>JAGTQL010000058.1:10535-10904 GCA_018396555.1 Candidatus Bathyarchaeota archaeon
TGAGGAAAAAATCGCTCAGTTAGGTTCAATCCCAGCTTCGGAGCTTTTAGAAAATGGAAGATTCTCCCATGGAAAGGCTCTAAATCTTATTAGTAAGGGCATTGGGCAGATCACTCGACTGGCCGGAAGCCGCGAGTCTCCTAGAGATCCAGCTGGCATAGCTGCCACAGCAAACAGTATTCAAAGGTTCTTAATGGAGGAGACAAGGCTCAGCATACCAGCTATAATCCATGAGGAATGCTTAAGCGGATTGATGAGTTATGGCGCAACAACATTCCCACAGGCTATAGGGTTGGCGAGTACATGGGATCCTGATCTGATTCAAAGCGTTACAACGGTTATTAGGAAACAGATGAGGGCTTTAGGGGC
>JAGTQL010000056.1 GCA_018396555.1 Candidatus Bathyarchaeota archaeon
GATACCGTATGCATCAATGTACATAAGCGTGATGGCCCGTGGAGGGCTGTCGCCATATGCCAGCCTACTAAGGCTTAGGAGAACAGATCTTTTACCTAAGCTCCGCGATGAAATTGACCGGATCCAACGCATAGTTTTGGCAACTGGCACGGATCCGATCTCGGCGATGGAGAGGGCTGCGAAGGTTGTGAATATAAAAGATTATAAGGATCTGCTTCTGGGGTATGCCTCAACGCTTAGAACTGGCGGGGATGTTCTGCATTACCTTTACAGTCAGACGGATATGATGTTTAGGAAGATGGCGGCTGGCATAAGGGCCATGGGTGAGCATTTAGGTACGTTGCTTGAAGCATATATAATCGTTGGGATTCTAGGCGCTTTAGGCTTATACATGATGTTTGTTATATCGCTTAGTTTGCCTCAGGCCGCTGGAGGATTATCGCAGGAATCATTCTTCCTGTTCTCATTTATACTCTTGCCGCTTGCCTCATTTGCCTTCATGTATCTGGGCGATGCGCTTCAGATAAATTATCCAATTTCAAATTGGAAGCCGTACACTGCGCTACTTGCATCGGTGCCCCTGGGCGTTTTCCTAGCAAATCAGATGGCGATACCCTTCTTTGCGGATACGCCGCTGTTTATACTGCCCCCCCTGAAGGATTTTGTGATATATATCCGGCAGATCTTAGGTTTCAATGAGGGGAGCGAGCCGGCCCTAGGCTTAGCCTTATCTCTTGTGGCCGTCGCCCTTCCAGTAGCCATCCTGGATCACTATTACTCTAGTGAGGAGAAGGGCATATTGCAGGGTGTAACCAGCTTCCTAAGGGACCTTGTGGAGAACCGGAAGACGGGTTTAAGCCCTGAGAAATGCATAATAATCCTTTCACGTAAGGATTATGGTAAGTTTTCAAAGCGCTTAAAACTGATAAGTTCAGAGATAGGTTGGGGATTGCCTCTGCAGAAGGTTTTTGAGGACTTTAAGAGTAGTGTTAAGAACTGGCTTGCCCTAATAAATGTTTATCTGCTTGTTGATACGCTTTCTGTTGGCGGTGGAACTGAGGAGAGCTTGGAAACTTTAGCCGAGTTCTCGGAGTCAATAATGCTGATCGAGCAGGAAAGGAGGTCTGTGCTGGCGCCGCTGGCAATGATACCTTACATTGGGGCTCTCCTACTAACGGCGACAACATCAATGTTCATCTTATTCTTCAGGGATGTAACATCAACGGTTGGAGCAACCGTTCCCTTCATATATTTAAATAAAACCCTACTTACGCCTCTAATATTCCACTCATTCATATTCGGATTGACATCTGGAAAGCTTGTATCCGGCAGGGTTTCATCAGGTTTCAAAGTAGGCTTATATCTGATACTAGCGTCTCTGGCCGGCATATGGCTGACGGTGAGCTTCCAGCTATTTAAGTTCTGGTGAAACAGTTATGCGCGGCAAGTTAATTCGGAATAAATCCAATGCGGCTCTCATGCTTAAGCTTAAGAGGAGCAGACTGGCTATTTCACCCGTAATATCAGCGGTCATACTAACAAGCATTCTCCTAGTGATCCTTATAATAGCGGCCTTTGTTTCAGCCAACATTCTGGAGATGAGGGTTCAAAACACAGAGTTTGAGCAGGCGAAAACAAACATGATGCTCTTAGACGAAATAATAGAGGAGGCTGGGATGAAGCAGGGCGCGGGAAGCTACGTTCAATTCAACCTGAATAGCGGAGCGCTAAGCGTGATTGAAGGCGATGAGATGACTATTAGTGTAGCTGGCTTAGAGACGGTAACGTTTAAAACGCTAACATTTACCTATAGGTCCGGAGGATTTGTATCCTCTTCTAACTCTCCATTAAGAGGGGAGAATTCCTTAGTCGTTAGTGGTGCTGGGGCGCCCCTAGGCTACTTGAGGATAGAGAACAAGGATGGGGTTGCGCAAATAAATCTTGACTATAATAGAGTTAAAGTGATTAACTTCACAGACGAAACTGGCGGATACAACGTCGTAGAAATAATCTTCTTTAAAGTGAAGCGGGCTGAAAGCAAAAGCATGGGCGGTTCTGGCCTACTAAGGGTGAGCGCCCAAAATAAGGGTGTGCAAATCAAATCATATAATTGTGCTGAGACGCTGGTGGTCTCGGTTCAAGTAGGTTCTATTTCTGAATCTTACTCTCCCTCCTTCAGTAATGGCAACAATATAGTTGTTATTATTGTAGAGTCAGAGGTGGAGGTTTCACTATCATGATTTGGGAGGTTGCTGCCGGTTGGATGTTCCAATAAGCCATGTGATAGGTAGCGTAGCCCTAATGTTATTAACAATTTCTGTGGCATCCTACTTCATAATAACATATTCGCGTGTACAGTCGGACATTCTGAGGCAGCAGCTGAGGGAAGTCGGCGAATATGTTCAAACAAACCTTATGGAAATAATAGCCCTGGTGGATTTTAAAAACTTCTTAGATCAATATGCCACGTTTAAGATTCTTGATCTTCCGCCTGATTTAAGCGGCTACGCATACGCAGTGGAACTAACAAGGGATTCTGAGAATAGCCCCATCATAAACCTTTATCTGATCAGCAGGCGCGATGTTTCAGTATCCCTTAAAATACCGCTAAATACTATTGAATCAAACGTAATAATCTATACTGCGAATGATCCTTGGGTTCCCTTATCTTCTAGGGGCGGCGTGATAAAGTCTTCTGGGAAAATTTACAGCGGCATACGCAGCAGCGGAGAAAAAGTTGTTGTTTGGGGCTGGGTGGAGGGGAAGCTGGAAGAGTCCGGAACCAACTTGATATGGGCTGGGATCGGGGTTTGGGAGGCTGAGTGATGCACATACATGAGTATATCTTTGCGGCGCTAGTTGTAATCGCCATACTCTTAGCCTCAAACCTCATGCTTACAATGACCACTGAGCCTCTTAAAGTAGCCTCGGAAAGGGAGGGCCTGAAGAGGATTGCGCAGTCAATAATGACGCAGATACTCCTAAATCCGGGGGACCCGGTGGATTGGGGAAGCAATACCACTATTGGCGAAAATAACCTGGGATCGTTCGGCTTAGCCTATCAGAGTAGAACCGTTAGGGAAGCCTATGTTCTTGATGCAGATAAAATCCTGCGCCTAAAAAACGGCGCAAATCTAAATCCATTCTATATCTCGCCGCAGAAGGTAAGCGAGCTCCTAGGGTTGAATACGCGTGAATATGGCTTCACAATAGAGATTCTGCCGCAATTCAATATCACAGTTGAAGAAATTTCAGGAGGGTGCAGGGTCAGCGTGAAATCAGTTGATGGCATAAATCCGATTCAATATGCGGATGTGACGGCTAAAATGTATTATTTGAGTGGTGGTCAAATCTACGAGGGTTCCCTCGTAAATGGTGTAACCGGGCCTGACGGCGCATGCACCATAGAGTTTGGCGAAGCGCCAGGCGCTCCAGCTGTTGTGATATTTGTTGTTGATTATCGCGGCATACGCGTGCCGAAGGTTTTTGTGCCTTCTGGAAGTGAAGAATCCGTTCAATGGGCACTTTTAGTTGGGCGAAAATTGTCGCTAAGTGTGTTCAGCAGTGTGATTTATGAGGTGATAGCTCCAATTATGGATGGAGAATGTGAGATTTTAGAGGTGTCCTCTGGGTGGGGTGTGGGTGAAGATGGCTTCGCATACGTTGAGTATGTTGAGCCTGGGACGATAGTTGCTTTAGCCGCTGCCGGCAGCGATCTAATTATAGCCCAGAGGTTCATGGATCTTGTTGAGTATGGAACCGTATCTTTGCGCTCCCCATCCTTACCTTTGGGCTTCATGCTTGAGAAGATGGTTTCAGTTGAGGGTTTCTCCTACATTGTTAGGCTTTATGTTTGGAGGCTGGTGTGGTAGCATTGGGCGGATTAGGCGGCATAGGTGTGAAAAGAATATTGGATGCAGATAAGGGGCAGGTGAGGATGTTCGAGGCGGTTATAGCGGCCATAATAATATTTTCGATCTTCTCGGCGTCGATCTTCTTAATAATGCCATCGCGCACATGGGTTTTACATGAAAAGGAGGATTTAGATAGGCTTGGCTATAACGTCTTACATAGCCTAATTGAGACCGATGCGGTCGAATCCGTCCTGACTGAAAGCGGCGGAAATGCAGCCTCTAGGCTTAAAATGCTCATCGAGGAAACAATCTCGCCCTCAATGTATTATAATCTCACAATCTTTAAATGTGAAGATAATACGGAGGTTGTTAGTGTTAGCAACATATCCCCCGATGAATTCGGCAAGTTGCCTGAGAAATCATCCACAACGGCAATTTACACTTCGCGGGGTGGTGAAAATGGGGGTGAAAGTTACTATATTATTTTGGTTTTGGCGAAAGGGAGGTGAAAACATAATATGAGAAGAATCCTTAGGAATAATCGTGGGCAAATCATACTGGCGCTGGCAATAATAATGTCCATAGTGGTTCTGTCAGTGTCGTTCTCCGTATACCAGATGAACGCAGGTAGGCGGCTGCTAAAGTACGAGCCAGCTAAGGAGGTGGTTTTAGCGGTTACAAGCGATTTTGAGAGGGCGCTGGCGGTCGCATTAAGGGATGCCAGCCTGAAATTTAATGAAACCTACGAGAATGATGCTGTAAACGCCGAGAACGCTGCAAACATTGTAGGGGGAAATGCTCTGCTGAAATGGATGCGCTCCGCAGTGACGGCATACTCCCATCTAGGTGCAGAAATGGAAATAAGAGATAAGAAATTTGAATTCATTGGCTATTGGAATGGAACAATGGGAATCAGCTCCGCATCCGCGGGCTTCAGCATGGATGTAGAAGCCTACGGCTTTAAAGGTTGGATAGGTAAATCAGAGAAGATGGTCATGTTAACCATATTCCCGGACACAATAAATAAAGCAAATAATTCGGCCACCTTAGTATTCAGCATGCTGGATAATGGAAAACCGGTGCCGAATCTAACACCCAGCCTGCTGAAGGTTTATGCGTGGAATGAAAGTCTATCAAAATGGGATCCTGCAGCAAGCATCAATATAGAATATCTAGGCGGAGGCTACTATCTTCTTAGCTTTTCACCAATAGACGAGGATAGATTTGGAGTGAAATTAAGAGCCATTACGCCTAAAGATCGAATAATTGTTTCCGCACGCTACATTGAAGGAATTAGAAGCCAGGAGGATTGGGGCACACTTTATTTAGGTGTGACTGAAGATGAACGCAATTATGAGCAGCTTCTGCCAAATCACCTTCTATGGTGGAATCCTGGTCCCCGTCAGGTCACTTGGGTAATCAGTAAAGCACATCCTACGCGTGAAGTCTCTTCTCCAACCATCCCTGAGGGCAGAGTGATAAATACATCTAATAATATTAACATAACATTGTATGTTCAGCCTTCGCCTCCAAATAAACCTGTTACGATCAACATAAAAGTATACTTTAAATATGGTGTAACAGAATACCCTGTTGCTGAGGTAAATGGCTATAGAATCGATAAGGGAGAAGGATATTACATCATCATTACCCCTAATCTGTATAAGGATGTGAATGCCGGTGCTGGTTTTGGCGTTATTCCATCAGGAAGCATAGTATACCTTAGAGTGGAATTAGTAGACTTGTGGGCCACATTACACATAATTTACAGGGAGAGCAAAATAATATTGTCAGATCCCCCTCAAACATAATAGTAGCGTATCTGTTGTCTATAAGGATATATTAATAAGCCGTCCATAAGCGTTGTAGATAGGGTAATATCTCTTAAACATTAAGGAGATGCATTGCATACGGCTGAAGTATGCGAAAGCATGCGCATAAAAGAATAAAAGGCTTTTACGCAAATATAGATTTAAATTAAACAATATCAGCGTGGAAAAACGCACTGCTGGAGAAGGCGCTAATGGAAATGAAGGTTAAGGATCTGCTGAGCCTCATTGGGGTGGCAGCGGCGGCGATCCCGTCGGCGCTGATACTTCTCGGAATATTACTATCATCATCAAATTTTCCGCTCGGAAATTACGGGCTGATGGGCATATTTGTTATGGCGCTGCTAAGCCATTTAACCATGATTGCAAGGGGACTGTTTCTGCCAGCCTTCCTCTCATTAACCCAGATTTATAGCCCGCTGACCCTGGGCTTAGCGGCCGGATTAGGCGGCGGACTGGGCGAAATGATAACCTACTATTGGGGTTTAGGCATAAAGAAAACCCTAACGTCGAAAAATGAGCCTGATGATCCGCCGCCGAAATGGGCTGAGAGATACGGGCTTATAGTAGCCCTGCTCTTCGCGTCGTCGCCTCTGCCAGACACGCCGATAATGCTTCTAGCTGGGGCGCTTCGCTTCCCACCGCGCAAGGTGCTTATGATACAGTTGGCTGGAAAAACCCTCCTCTACTCGGTGGGGGCTTCTATAGGCGGCTTCATCTTCATGGAGCTGAAATCCGCCACGGAGGAGGTTACCGCGTCAATAATTATTTTAGCCGCGTCAATAATCCTAACCGTAATTGTCTCATGGAGCAGAAGCAGGGAAAAAATAATGCAGGTAATGCGTAGAGTAAGCCTCAACATTAAAGGGTAATTGGCATCACCATATCAAATATATTTCAGATCAGCCCAATTTCTCTAAGACCAGCCCGCTCAGAGATAGGGAGTTCACATGGTGCTGAAAATCTTCAACACGATGGGTATGAAGAAAGAAGATTTCATCCCGCTACGCGAAGGCGAGGTTCGAATATACGCCTGCGGGCCAACAGTGTACGACTTTATTCACATTGGGAATGCCAGAGCATTCGTTGTGGCGGACACCATACGCCGCTACCTGGAACATAGGGGCTTCAAGGTTTTCTTCATCAGCAACATAACGGACATAGATGACAAGATGATTAAGCGGTCTCAGGAGACAGGCTTAAGCATACAGCAGCTAGGCGAAATATTCAGCGACGCATACTTTGAAGATATCGCAGCGCTAAACATAAAGAAGCCCGATGTCAGTCCAAGAGCAACGCAGCATATACCTGAAATGATAGAAGTAATAAGGAAGCTTATGGAGGCAGGGTACGCATACCAAGTGGATGGAGACGTATACTTCGACGTTTCAAGATTCGAGGATTATGGGAAACTCTCGGGAAACAAAACAGAAGCCCTGGAAATGGGTGCAAGAATAGAAGTAAACCCTAAAAAGAGAAACCCGGCTGACTTCGCGCTCTGGAAGGCTCGTAAGGAGGGGGAGCCGGGTTGGCATAGCCCCTGGGGTGAAGGCAGACCGGGATGGCACATTGAATGCTCAACTATGGCCATGAAATATCTGGGCGAGACATTCGACATTCACATGGGCGGCAAAGACCTCATTTTCCCACATCATGAGAATGAAATAGCGCAGGCTGAGGCTTTAACAGGTAAAACGTTCGCAAGATACTGGATACACAACGAGTGGCTAACGGTTGAAGGGCAAAAGATGTCAAAGTCCCTGGGAAACTTCATAACGGTTAAAGATGCGCTGAAAATATGCAGCCCGCAAGTGCTCAGATTCTTCCTAATATCAGCCCACTACAGAAGCCCAATAGACTTCAACAGGGAAAGCCTGAAATTGGCGGAGGCAAACCTGGAAAGAATCAACAGCGCCATGGAGAGGCTTCAGGGACTCAGGGAGAGAGCAAACCGCACCTCCGAAGAGGAAAACCTGCTTTCCGAGGTTAGAGATGCCAGAAGCAAATTTGAGGAGGCCATGGACGACGACTTCAACACGCCTCTGGCTATAGCGGCCATATTCAACGCTGTAAAGGCAATAAATAGCTACGCGGACAAAAACGCGGAAATAGAAGCGCTGACCAAAAGGGAGGTTTATGAAACCGTAAAGGATCTCATGGGCATTTTAGGAATCAACATTGAAACCAGAAGAGAAGAATATGCGGAGGAAAAAACAACCATCATAAATGAACTTATAAACTTAATAATCGATGTTAGACAGGAAATGCGAAGAAGAAAAGAGTGGAAAATATCCGACGAAATAAGAGAGCGCCTACAAAAAATAGGCTTAACCATAGAAGATTCGCCCCAAGGAACCAGATGGAAGCTTAAGAAGATTCAAGACTTAAACAAATTCTCCAAACACTTTTAATTTTGTCGGCTTAATTTTTCTATTTGTATTTGTTTGGATACCGTTAAGATAAGTTTTTATGGCTTCGGATTGCTTCCTCGAGATGATTTGTTGTGCGTGCTTCTAGCCACTCCTCGAAGCCGTTGACAGCTGATGTTTTCGTAATGTTGCTAGTTTAAGCTATGTGGGATGACCGCTGCATCCGGCCTAATTCCAGCTAGCCAGTAGCAGTCTACTATTGGGCGAAGAATCTGAGGGGGTCTTATTGTGGATGTTAAACCTAGGTTAGGCGCTGCCTATCTGTAGACGAAACCAAATTGAATCTTTACGTCTGGACTTTATAGATGTTGGCTTAAAAGATTCTGGCCGCTGATGCCAACTGGCAGCGCTTGATTATAGCCACAGAGCATGTGGCAGCGTATACTGGGAGCAGGGCTTCGCCGAGCCTAAACTTTCATGCAAATTTTTATGTCAGTCAGCTAACCTCTAGTTGAGTCAAGAACAATATAGTCATAGCCTAGGCAGCGTAGAAGAGCGAAGAAGGTCTTAATTAATTAAGTTCTTAATGACCTTTTAGCCAGAAACCAATAGTTAACCTCCCATAGCTTAAAGTAGATTTAGGAACCCCCTCATTGAGTAGTTATCGGAACATTCTCAGCGTACTTAAGGCTCACCTTAAATAACTCCTTAAGAATCAAGGCTGCTTTCTAAACCTTCTACCGAACCTTAAAGTCCAAAAGAATGAGGAGCAGATCCGGAACACCCACAGCGTCATAAACCCTAAGCCCTACCTTTGAAGCATAAATAACCAGTAACAAACCAAACATAAGTCAATTATTGGACAACTCTTTAATCCCATCCGTTTAAAAGGGAAAGGTGTATCATTAGAGAATTTCCTGAAAACAAAAAATAAAAAATAGGATTTTTAGTATGGGAAGAAGTATCTATAGATGGAGCATATGGCTATTAGGAAGCCGCCAATACAGTATCCTGCCAGAAGTCCTACTGCAGCTGGCATAGCATAATCCTCGTAAAGTTTTCTTCCACCAACCCTTAGAATTATTAGTTTCACGATTAAAGCAACTACAGGTGTGAGACAACCGTTACCAGCCGTGAAGCCTGGTCCCCACCACGTCCATACCCAAATGAATCCTAAAGGCTCTAATGGGAACCACAAGAATCTTGAACGCAAGTATCCTAGGGCTATCGCAGCTAGAATCCCAACTATAAAGTGTGGTATCCAAGGCCATGTTGCTGGTTGCACATTGTAGGATGGGGCATTTCCCTGATTCCAAAAGTCCCATTCCTTGGAGTGCGGTACTGTCATATAGCCCCAAGCCCCCCACATTAATACTTGCAGCGGTATTGCTATTATGGCGGATAATATCAGACATATAAGCCCTATTTTAGCTGTGTCAAGCGAATTTATCTTAGCCATCTTCGCAACTTGGAACGAGTCCATCATCGCGCACGGCGGTGCATAATACCCAAACTCATCTGCACCAATGAGGATCCAACTTCCAAGTCCGCCGGAAACTATCTGCTCAGGGGTCATGTTTGGCGCAGCTTGAATTTCCGGTCCCCAAAGAAGTTTATTAGTGAAGTTGCTTCTAATATCTGTTCCAGAGGCTCCACCATATGATCTTGATCTAGTGAAGACCATGACGCCCATTATTATAGTTATTTGGAGCAGGAGGGCGGCTGGAAAGCTTAGCCCGCTATACATCCACATTGCAAGCATAATTATAAATGTTATTGGCAGTATTATCCATGTCATCTTATATAACTTTGCTTCCTCAACTGAAATTGATGAGCCTATTTTTCCAAATGCCAACTTTAGCGTGTCGCCGAGATATCTAACTCTAAATGCTATGTAAAATAGAAAGACGCCAATTGACATGCCGAAGCTTACGGCCCCAAGTTTAAGTGGGTCATTATGTAGTAGAGCGCCTAACTTGCCCCATCCGCCAATAACTGCAAGCAAACCGCTATAGTATCCAAAGTAGTAAAGGATTTGCGGGATCAAGAGCATAAATACCACATAGGCGACAGTGGCGCTGAGAAGGAAATCTGTGGGAGCCAAAATCATTAGGGCGTAATAAATCCAGTTTGTTTGAACCCATATGGGCCCAACGATGGTGCTTGAAAGTATGGGGTAAGCGTTTTGAATCTGGAAGGATCCCGGCGCCCACGTTATAAAATATGCTCCTTTAAGCCATCCCCATAAGTCTGGCAGAGGTGGATAAAGTAGTAGCGCCATAAAGGGCACCATAAGTAATATTGATACTACTGTTGCCCCTAACACTATCTTCGTTTTCACACCATCAGTTGTTTTTGAAGCTACCATTCCAATAATCCAGCCCCTAGCATGTGGAAATGGCAATTCCTCAACATCGACCCATTGTCGTCTAAGCAGGAAGGTCCATGAGAGGAGGTGTGCGCCACCAACAACGTTGACTAAGATCCACCATATTATTGTAGCAGCCCATTCATTTCCATATTGAAGAAGCGCGCCAATACTTCCTGGAAAGTAAATGGATCTAATAGCATCAGCCGATGGCATCCATACAAGGGGAACAGCCCATCCAAATATCTCTTGATCTTCCGTTCTAACATGCGATGTTCCAAAGAAGTGACAGCTCCAACCCTTATACGTTGGGTATATTGAAGACATTAAAGTGGCAATATATATTATTGCTAATGTTCTTTCACTAAGCCCTCTGGTGATTCCAGCTCTTTCAAGTATTAAGAATAGTACCATGACAGCATATGGCATCATAATAAACATAAAGCCAAATCCCGAGGGACCAGGGTTCGAGCCCGACTGCCAAGGTTGCGAGATGAACGTATTATGCAAGCTTAGGAAGCAAGTGACTATTATCGACGTTAAGATTACTGTCAGCCATGGAATTTTCGCAACTACCTCTTTAGACTCAGATCCTTGCATTTTTCCTCATTTCCCCTTCCAAAATTATTAATGAGAGATTAATTTATAAGATTTACGGTTTAAAGGG
>JAGTQL010000059.1:0-10310 GCA_018396555.1 Candidatus Bathyarchaeota archaeon
ACATAGAAGTGATGGAGGCAGTTGTAGCAATAGAGGGCTAAGCATTCATAAATAGATGTGATTATAATCTTCTTATTGGAGGTTAGGGTTTTGAGAGTTGTGTGGGATGATGTTGAGGCTGGGCTTGGAAGCCCTGGTAGGATAAGGATTTTGAGGGTGCTGCTTAGGAAGCCCGGCGAGCGCTTCACTAGGTATGCTCTTGAGAGGCTTACCGGCCTTAAGCCCGTGGACGTTAGGAGGAATTTAAGCGTCCTTGTAAGTTTGGGGTGGGTTAGGGAGAACCCTTACGACCCCAGAACGTATGAGGTGAACATGGATAACGATGTTGTTAAGATCATAGCGGAGTTCTTCAGGAGGCTGCCGGGCGCATAGTTTTCTGCGTCAGCCAGCCTGTAACCCCCCTCCCCCCAAAGGTACGTTGTCGAATAAATACTTTCAGCCGCATCTTTTTTGTGGTGTTATATTATGGAGGCTGCGGGCGTCTGCTGGAGGAGGGGCGATTGGGTCCTCAGCATCTATAAGAGGCGCGGGGACAAGTATCCAACCTTGAAGGTTAGGAGGTTAAAGGCTGATGGCGATTGACGATCTTGAGAGGGTTAAGGGTGTTGGATCAGCAACGGCCTCTAAGCTTAGGGCCGCCGGCTTAACAACCGTTGAGGCACTTGCGGTTACGCCTGCCAGGGAGGTCGCTGAGAGGTCAGGCTTAAGCGAGGAGATAGCGTTCAGGATATGTGATGAAGCGCGCAGGCTGATGAGGTTCGGCTTCATAAAGGCTGCTGACCTGTGGGAGAAGCGTAAGAGCATGCTTAGGTGCACAACGGGCTCAAGAAGGCTCGATGAGATTTTAGGCGGTGGAGTTGAAACACAGGCTATAACTGAGCTTATAGGCGACTACGGCGTCGGCAAGACTCAGATATGCATGACGCTTTCAGTTATGGCTCAGCTGCCGAGGGAGAAGGGCGGGCTTGAGGGGAACGTCGTATACATCGATACTGAGGGGACGTTCAGCCCTGAGAGGATCTACCAGATAGCCGTCAGCAGGGGTTTGGATGGTGAGAGCATTCTAGGCGGGATCATTATGGCTAGGGCTTACACAAGCGACCACCAGTGCCTCCTAATAGACCACTTGTTTAAGAAGTGCCCTGAGGAGAACGCTAGGCTCGTCGTGGTGGACAGCATGATAAGCCACTTCAGAGGCGAATACATTGGCAGAGACGAGCTCTCGCAGAGGCAGCAGAAGCTAAACCAGTACCTGCATAAGCTGCTTAGGCTCTCGGAAGCATACAACTTGGCAGTTGTCATAACGAATCAGGTCCAGGCTAACCCTGCTCAATTCTTCGGGAACCCTGAGCAGCCGACAGGCGGACACGTCATGGCACACGCATGTACACATAGGGTTAGGTTAAGGAGGGGTAAGGGCGGAACGAGGGTTGCGACAATAATAGACTCGCCATACCTGCCTGAAAGTAAGGCGGCGTTCAGGATAACTGAGAGGGGCATAGAGGACTCTGAGGGGGAAGCCCCTGAGGATGAGGAGGAGTAGGCGAAAGATTTAACCCCAACGTAGAAAAATATATGAAGTGTTTAGCTGAAGGGTGGCGCATGTGATTGTCCGGTGAGAAGCTCGCTGAGTTCCTGAGGAGCGGGAAGGACTGGGCCAGGATGAGGACAAGTGTTCAAGGAGTATTTGTGCTCAAGCTGCCGGCGTATAGGGGTTCGCCAAGCAGGCTGGCGATTGAGCTTAACCCGGTAGGCGAGGATGGAAGCCCAAAGAAGAGGCGCGGATTAGTCTTAAGGTCTCAGGCTGAACTCGACGAGTATAGGGAGCTATTCCAGTACGATAAGCTCGCTAAGCTCATGGAACTGCTTGAGTCAGTGAACCCTAAGGCTGAAGAGGCTAAGCGTAGAAGAGGCGAGGAAGTAATAGAGATATAGAGGTTGTAGAGCTGCAGCCTATGCGTGAGCATGCGGCCGGATCCGCCGGGGAGCCGAAGTACATTGAACACCCGCTTGTATGGCCCAGCACCCTAGAGTTCAGGCTCTACCAGAAGCGCATTGCGGAAGCGGCGTCTGAGAGGAACACGCTTGTAATCCTGCCAACAGCGCTTGGGAAGACGGTGATATCGGCGCTTGTAGCCGCAGACATGCTGTACAATTACAGGGACTCTAAAGTTCTCGTTATGGCTCCAACCAGGCCTCTTGTGATGCAGCATAGGGAAACGTTCCATAGGTTCCTTAAGCTCAGGGAGAAGGACACGGTTGTTTTAACAGGCAGGATACCGGCGGCTTCTAGGCGGCTGTTCTGGGAGGGGAATGCACGGGTTTTCTTTTCGACGCCTCAGGTTGTTAGGAACGACCTTTTAGAGGGCAGGTTGAACCTGAGGGATTACGGGCTTCTGGTCTTCGACGAATGCCACAGAGCCGTCAAGGAATACGCCTATACAGATACTGCGAGAATATACGTCGGCCAAGCAGCCTACCCGCTTATACTCGGGATGACAGCCTCACCCGGCTCAGACATAAGCCGCGTCCAGGAAGTGTGCAGAAACCTATACATCGAGCACATAGAGTTTAGAAGCGAGGAAGACCCGGATGTTAAGCCATACATCCACCCGATAGATGTCGAGTGGAAGCAGGTGGACCTGCCAGCGGAATACATAAGCGTGAAATCGCATATAAGAAGAATGCTTGACAAGAGGCTGAGGTGGCTCCACGAAAGTGGCATACTGAAATGTAAACCCGAATACGCCACTAGGAAGAGGATTATTGAAGCCGGAGACGATCTGAGATACATGCTTGAAGCCGAGAGCGTTGAGGAGGAGAGGGGAAGAATATTCAACGCAATAATGAACCAGTCCATCGCGCTCACATTATTCCACATGCTTGAGCTCCTGGAAACCCAAGGGCCGCACACGCTTAAGGCCTTCATGGACAGGGTTAGGCTTGAAAGGCGTGAAAAGCAGAGCTACGCAATATTAACAAGCGACCCGGAGTATAAAGCGCTTGAACTGCTTATACAGCCAAGCCGCCTACCGGAACACCCCAAGGTTGAACTGCTGAAGCAGATTATAGGCGAGCAACTGCTGATCAATCCGCCCTCACGCATGCTAGTCTTCACCCAGTACAGGGATACTGTAAGCCACCTGGTTAGCGAACTCCAAACGATCACCGGGGTCAGGGCTGAAAGGTTCATTGGGCAAGCCTCCAGGAATGGAGATAGGGGTTTAAGCCAAGAAGAGCAGGCGGAAAGGATAAGGATGCTTGAGGACGGAAGGCTGAACGTTCTAGTCGCAACAAGCATAGCTGAAGAAGGCTTAGACATACCCTCAGTGGACCGCGTGATATTCTACGAGCCGATCCCCAGCGAGATACGCTACATCCAAAGAAGGGGAAGAACGGGGAGGAAAGCCCCTGGGAAAGTCACAATACTCGCAGCCAACCAAAGCCTAGACATGATATACTTATACGCAAGCAGAAAAAGAACCGAAAAGATGAAGAGAATAGCTGAAACAATAGGCATGAAGCTCCAGCCAATAGTGAGGAAACGAGCAAAACCACCGCTCAACCCAATGACCCCCGATGAAATAAGAGAGATCGAGAAGGAAGCAGAGAGAATAGAGGCGGAGGAAGCTGCACCATACGAGATAGAGATAGAAGCCGAAATGCTCAAAGACCTCAACAGAAAAGCCGCAAAAGCTGCAAAACTAATATACATGAGGCTCCTTGAAGCCGGCGCTGAAGGATTGACCCTGAACGAAATAGCCCAAGAGATGGAGGCAGAAGGCATAACGCCGCAGATAGCGAAAGCCGCACTAAACATACTAATGAAGGACGAAGCCGCCGCAGAAGTTAAACGAGGAAAATACGCCCCCACATCATCAGTTAAACGCAAGCCCGGCGGATCATACGAGATACGCATAGAGAAAATCTACCCAGGCTCAGCGGTGGTAACAGTAAACGACAAATGGAGAGCAAGGCTGGAGCCGCAAGACTACAATGGGCCGAGAAAACTCATAAAAAAGAACAGCAGATTCCTAGCAATAGCCGAACTATATAAAATGGACGGAAGACTATACATAAAAATAAAAGACGTCATACAGAAACTCTGAAACCTCAAAACATGAGATAAGCCCACAGGCAAAAACATAAAAAAGAGGGGTTTTGCGGGAGGCGTCTTCACAGTTTAAGTTAATCCGTGCTTTTTATGCCTCTCTGAAATCTCACTCGCAAGCCTGTCTAAGGCTCTTAACGCATCCTCCCTTGGATAGCCCTTGACAACAACCGGCTCAAGAAACTCAACCTTTAGAGGTGAGAGCATTTGGGCTATCTGCTGCGTCACCGTCGTACCCCAACCGTAGGAGCCTATAACTGATGCGAACATAACTTTAGGTCTTAGCGCACTTAAGAGATGAGCGGCGTAAAGGATGTTTGGATGAGGTCCGCCCAGAACCGTTGGTGCGCCTAGGACAGCTGTGGCTGCATCAACCAGCGCCATGGACAGCTTCCCAATATCCATCCTGGAAAGGTTGAATTGCTGAACCTTCACGCCCCTCTCCACAAGCGCTGAAACAAAATAGTTAACAATCGCTTTAGTGCTTCCATGCATTGATACATATGGCAGGACAACTAGGTTCCGCGGCGCACTGAAAACCCAGTCCCCGTAGGCTTCAAGTATGAAGCTGGGCTTATGATACATTGGACCATGGCTCGGCGCAATCACATCAAT
This sequence comes from Candidatus Bathyarchaeota archaeon, assembly GCA_018396555.1. Lineage (GTDB taxonomy): Archaea > Thermoproteota > Bathyarchaeia > Bathyarchaeales > DTEX01 > DTEX01. Next base: position 4,727 of record JAGTQL010000059.1, read on the forward strand.
CCTCAATCCCCTCAATTTTTCCAAGTTCCTCTGAATCATGTTTCTGAAGGGCATCATTATCTCAGCGTAATATCTTTTAGCAGCCTCATATATCACTGCCTCATCAACAGCATATAGGTCTGAGGTTGCAAAGTGAGAGCCGAATAGGTCGCATGGGAAAAGCACAGCGTCCTCCCGCAGGTAAGTTAGCATAGTTTCAGGCCAATGGACCCATGGGAAATGGATAAACTCAAGCGTCTTATCGCCCAAAGAGATTTTTTCACCATCTCCAACAGCCTGCACTTTATCCCCAGGGATCATAAGTAAATCCGCAAGCATATCTCTGCATCTAGGTGTAGCGATAACTGTGGCATCCTTATATAAATCCAATATCGCCGGAAGGCTTCCTGAATGATCCTGCTCAGCGTGATTGGCAATAATGTAGTCTATGCGCTTAACACCTAAATCCTTAAGATTTTTCACCAGAACATTAGTCATCGTCGGATCAACAGTGTCTATTAGCGCCGTCTTCTCGCTTCCCATAACCAGATAGGCATTATAGCTTGTTCCATCTGGAAGAGGGATCAACCCGTCGAAGAGCCTTCTATCCCAATCAACCGCACCAACCCAGTAGATCCCATCCTTCAAAGCGCGGGGCTTCATGCTATTTGACCACCACCCTAAACATGTTTTTCGGGGCTCCACAAACGGGGCAAACCCAATTGTCCGGTAAATCTCTGAAGTCTGTTCCAGAAGGAATCTTCTCGGTCTCATCGCCAAACTCTGGGTCATATATGTATCCGCAAACTTTACAAACCCATTTATCCATTAGTTTCCCCTTGAGGAATAATTTCAAGAGCAAGTTTATCTTAAATGTTTTGTGGCTGAAGATCTTGCGGAAAATCGAAATAACAACCATGGCTGATCTGCCTGAAAAGGTTGAAAGCATAAGGGTTAGCCTAGAGAGGATTTACGGCGCGAAGTTAAACGTTGAATTCAGCGCTTTACCGGTCAGATCGCTTTGTCCAACCGAGGAATTTTTAGAGAAGGATAAGCTCGCCCTAATCCTAATGAAGATTTTAAATGAAGGATACAGGGTTCCAATAATAACTGTGAGAAAGGGCGGAAGCTACTACATTCTAGATGGGCATCATAGGTCATATATACTGCTGAAGATGATGGAGGAGAAAACCGAATCCTACATAGTGCGTTTCCCAGAGGAGGTGAGCTATAGGGCTCCGCCAAAACGCCCACTTGAGGATCTGCCCATACTTGATGTTGCTCCAATCGACGATTCAATCCTTAAGGCTTGGAGTCAAATAATCACGTTGCTAAAGTATTACGAGGCAATTTATGGGACGCAGTTTTACTTGAAGATTGAGGTTGCTCCCATAAGCGATGTTGTTCCAACGCAGCCTCAAGTGGGCGGCAAACAAGTTTCATCCATAAACAAGATACTTGTTCCTATAGTATGCCTTAAGCATCATGAGAAATATTACATTCTGGATGGGCATGCAAGGGCCTTGAAAGCCAAGCAGATGGGCTTAAGCCGCATCAGATCCGTCGTTTTAACCCCCATTATGGATGTTGAGTATGGCATAATTAGAACAGTTAATGCAGTCGGGCTTAGAAGCCTTGACGATATAAGCATTGTGGAATGAAAATCTTAATGTTTATTTACATCAATATTTTTATTTGTAATGTAACCGACTCTTTTAGAGAGCTGGTTTTAATATGGGTGTTGACCTAGGCGATCTGGTTCCTAAAACGCCTACAGACCTAAGTAACCTCAGCGGTAAAATTGTAGCCATAGACGCCTATAATGCGCTCTATCAGTTTCTTGCAATAATCAGGCAGCCCGATGGAACCCCGCTTATGGATCACGCTGGAAGAATCACAAGCCACTTAAGCGGCCTATTCTATAGGACATGCAACCTGCTTGAGATGGGAATAAAACCCGTATATGTCTTTGACGGAACCCCGCCGGCCCTTAAGGAGGCTGAAATAAAACGTAGGATGAAGGTTAAGGAGGAAGCCGTAAAAAAGTATGAGGTAGCTCTTAAGGAGGGAAAAATTGAGGAGGCAAGGATGTACGCGCAGATGACATCGCATTTAAAGGATTACATGGCTGATGACTCAAAGCGCCTACTAGCATTCATGGGCGTACCCTGGGTTCAAGCCCCCTCCGAGGGTGAGGCTCAGGCGGCGCATCTGGCAAAAAAGGGAGATGCAAACTTCTGCGCCAGCCAGGACTACGATAGCTTACTTTTCGGAGCGCCCCATCTGCTTAGAAATCTAACAATATCTGGAAGGAGAAAGCTCCCGAGAAAAGATGTTTACGTTGAAGTTGTCCCAGAAATAGTTGAGCTCAAACGTATTATTAAGGAGCTTGACATAACGCACGAGCAGCTCATCGATATAGGCATACTTATTGGGACAGATTTCAATCCGGATGGAGTTAAGGGTATAGGTCCTAAGAGCGCCCTGAAACTCATTAAAACATATGGCAGCCTGGAAGCAGCCTTACCCACGCTGAAAAACGCAGAGTTCCCGGTTGATCCGGTTAAGATTAAAGAGATTTTCCTCCATCCGAATGTTACGGACTCCTATAAGCTTGTTTGGAAGGAGCCGGATGTTAAAGGCGTTATAAATTTCCTTTGCGGTGAGAAAGATTTCTCTGAGGATCGCGTGCGCAAAGCACTTGAGAAAGCAATTGAGGGCATGAGGAGGGCTAGGACTAAAAGGACCCTTGAGGCATGGTTCTAGAAAAAATATGGAGTGAGCGGCACAGTTAAGTACTAGTTTGAAAAATTAATCAATCCAGCGCTTAAAATGCAGCGGGGATCTTAAGGGAAGAGGATGGAGGCGCATGGATCTACGTGAAAATGAAAGAAAAGTTCTGCTTGCATTAAAGAAGGCTAATGGAAGGGCAAGCATAGATGAACTCACTGAGTCAAGCGGCTTAGCGCATGTGGCAGTCATGCGGACAGCCCTATCCCTGGAAGCCAAGAAAATGGTGAAGATTCACGAAAGGAGCATCACAAGGATTTCGCTAAATGAGGAGGGGAAGAAATATGCTGAAGATAAGTTGCCTGAGAGACGTTTAGCTGAAATCCTAATAAGCATGGGCGGTGAGGCGCCGATTAAATACCTCCTAGAAGCAGCGTCTATCGAGGGTGAGATGAGTGCCATAGCGCTAGGATGGCTTGCACGCAAGGGATGGGCGAGGATAGACTCTAAGGAGCAGAAGGTTAGGCTCCTAAGGGAACCTGAGACAGGGGCGGATGAGAAGATTCTTACAATGCTTAATATGGCTGGAACATTAATCCTCGAGGATTTAAGCGGCGAGCTGAGGGAAGCCTTCAAGATGCTTAAAGGGAGAAAGATAGTTGAGGCGCATGAGGAAACTATTAGGGATCTGGAGCTGACCGATGAGGGCTGGAGGCTGCTGGAGAGGGGCGTGGAGGTTATTGAGGAGGTAACCCAGCTAACGCCTGAGCTGATTATAACTGGGAAATGGCGTGAGAAGAAGATCCTAACTTATGATATTATGGCTCCGGCGCCCAGAACATGGCCCGGTAAGAAGCACCCCTACCTGAGGTTTCTGGATGAGATGGGAGAAAAGCTGATCGCCTTAGGTTTCAAAGAGATGAGGGGTCCAATAGTTGAGTTGAGCTTCTTCAACTGCGATGGGCTCTATATGCCTCAGGATCACCCGGCTAGGGAGATACACGACATGTATCTGATTAAGGAGCCTGAATACGGTGACCTAACGCCCTATAGAAGATTTCTTGATCAGGTGAAGGAAACCCATGAGTGCGGGTGGAAATCCGGCTCGAAAGGCTGGGGATACAAGTTTTCGCTTCTTATGGCTGCCAGACTGATGCTGCGCAGCCACACAACAGCGGTTAGCGTGAGAACCCTTATAAGCGACGAGCTGGAGATACCTGGAAAATACTTCGCCATAGCCAGATGCTACCGCCCCGAGTTCGTTGACAGAACCCACCTAAGCGAGTTTAACCAGGTTGAGGGCATAGTTGTCGGCGAGGATCTGACTTTACAGGATCTCCTCGGAATACTTGAGCGTTTCGCCATAGATATGGCTGGCGCAGACAAGGTTAAGTTCAGGCCAGATTACTTCCCATTCACCGAACCTAGCGTTGAATTATCCGCTTACAAAAAGGGCTACGGCTGGATGGAGTTTGGGGGCTCCGGAATATTCCGCCCTGAAGTAACCCTGCCCCTTGGAATCAACGTTCCAGTTTTAGCTTGGGGTTTAGGTGTAGACCGCCTATTCATGATGAGGGCCGGGATCAACGATATACGCTACTTATTCACTCAGGACTTAGACTGGCTTAGGCGTAAGGGGATGATATAATATGCCGACAATTGAAGTTGAACGTGAAGACTTGGAGTTGCTCTTAGGCTTACATCTGCCAACAGACATGGAAGAACTAAACGAGGTTTTCTCCTTCATAAAGGGCGAGGTGAAATACGCCAGTGAAAAGGAGATTCACATAGATATTAAAGACAGCAACCGCGCTGACATATGGGGTGTTGAGGGCATAGCTCGAGCCCTACGGGGAATACTTGGCATAGAGAGGGGACTTAGACAATACAGGCTATCAGGAGAGTCGGGCATTAATGTGCTGGTTGATCAGCGCCTAAGGAATATACGCCCCTACATTGCATGCGCGGTTGTTAAGGGAGTTAGGCTAAGTGACGCAGCCATACGTCACATAATGCGTTTCCAGGACAAAATGGATCAGACATATGGGCGTGGCAGACGCAGAACGTCAATTGGACTTTACGACTTCGATTTAATAACGCCTCCATTACGCTACACAGTTTCTAAACCCGATGAAACAAGGTTTATTCCATTAGGCTTTAACGAGGAATTGACCTTAAGAGAGATTCTTAGGGTGCACCCTAAGGGCATAATGTATGGGCATATAGTTGAACCCTACGATGTTTGGCCGATCCTGATAGAATCAAAAGATAAGGTTCTATCCTTCCCGCCAATAATTAATTCAAACGATCTAGGGAGATTAACGGTTGAAACAAGAAACGTTCTTGTTGAAGTAACTGGGACGGTCTACAGCACGGTGCTATACACATTAACAAATATGATCTTGGCGTTAGCCGACCGGGGTGGAGAAATATGCCCTGTTGAAATCCATTACCCATATGAGAATCTAGGATGCGTCATAACCCCAAATCTTGAGAACGAGAAGATGGAGCTTAACATCCAATATGTTTGGAAAATCACAGGTATACAGTTAAGCCTTCAGGAAGTCATCGGCCTCCTGGAAAGATCAAGATACGGTGTTTCCAAAATCATGAATGAAGACACTCTTATTGTTGAGATACCGTGCTACCGCTCAGATATAATGCATCCAATCGACATAGTGGAGGATATAGCCATAGCCTACGATTTAAACAAAATGCAGCCAAGATGGCCGCAAATATCCACCGTCGGCGGGCTGAATCGAGAGTCTTCACTCCGCAACTTAGTTAGGGAAATCATGGTTGGCTTAGGCTATCAGGAAGTTTTAACATTCACATTAAGCAACCCGGAAACCCTCTTTGAAAAGATGAACCTTAA
>JAGTQL010000059.1:10328-10874 GCA_018396555.1 Candidatus Bathyarchaeota archaeon
GCTAGCGAACCCGAAGGTTTCGTCAATGACTTGTCTCAGAAATTGGCTTCTTCCAAACCTGATGGAATTTCTAAGCCATAACACGCATGTTGAATATCCTCAAAGGATTTTTGAGGCTGGCTACTGCGTTGTGCATGATGAGAAGCAAATAAATAAGACGAGAGATTTGGAAAAGATGGCATGCGTAACAATACATTCAAGCGCATGCTTCTCAGAGGCTAAATCCGTTCTCGACGCATTATTCACCAATCTGGAGCTGGAATACAGCCTGGAGGAGACAAGCCACGGAAGCTTCATTGATGGACGCACTGGAAAAATAATTGTCGAGGGGGAGAAAGCGGGATTAATAGGCGAGATACATCCGCAAGTTCTTCAAAACTGGAATCTGGAAAATCCAGCGGCCGCATTCGAGATAGAACTCGACAAAATTTGGCAGCGCCTTAAGAGTAGATGAACCGTCGGACGTGGCAACTTAAGGTTCACCTCCTTAGGTTGTTGTAGTAGTATGTGAACATGTCGCAGATTAGGTTCCAGCATTCTATGCTC
>JAGTQL010000004.1:0-31123 GCA_018396555.1 Candidatus Bathyarchaeota archaeon
ATCGGCATCCAGTAGTCAACACATATAGAATGCCGTTTATTATCCCCCTATCATCAGCCCCAGGGCCTACCAACCCTAGCCCTAGGGGGAAGCAAAGGCCTAATAAACTCCATACCAAAACATAATCAAGAAAGACTTAAATAGTTTTGAGATGAGTTCTATGTTAAAGTAAGTTGGTTTTTGAGCGCACGCTATTCAAACCAAAAAATGGGGTCGTCTTATGTGTGATACTCGCATCCGTAACAACCTTATTTCTTGTTTTGTTACTCGAGCCGTCCTCTACAAAATTCATGCAAGATTTCATTTCTTAACCGAATTTGGCGCGCTTAAAGTTAACCATAACCTTTTTTCCTAGTTTTCAGCGTAAAGGTTAAATGCCTTTATTGCTTTCTTCATTAAAATCTGCGGTAACAATAAATATTTTTTTAAGAGAGGCATCAAATTACCTAAAAGCGTGATCATCAATGAGTAGGTCCAAGGTTTATTTTGTAAGCGCTAATGTGCCCATAGATTATATTCCCCGAGTCCCGCCGACTAAATGGTACACCCACAGCCTTGTGTATCAAACTAAGGAGCTAGCTGGCAAGATACTTGAAGATGTAATTTCACCCGGCGATACAGTAGCTATCAAGGTGCACTTCGGGGAACTTTATACCCAATGCTACATTAGACCAATCTACGTCAGAAAAGTTGCTGACAAAATTAAGGAAATAGGCGGCAAACCGTTCGTTTGCGACACTTTATTCTCCGGCGGAAAAGTTCTCTATGACGAGCATGGCGAGGCTTCATGGTCCAGAAGATCCCTTGAGGAGGGATTAAAAACAGCAGCAATGAACGGCTTCACATCCGAAACAATGGGATGCCCAGTGATCTTTGCGGATGCACCTAAAGGGTTAAAATCCGTAGAATTTGACGTTAAAGGAAAATTCATTAAAAAGATTTATATTGCTCCAGCAATAGCGGAGGCCGACGTTCTGCTAAGCTTAGCCCACTTCAAATGCCACGATGTTATGTCAGTAGGCGGAGCCCTTAAAAACGTCGGCGTAGGGTGCCAGTCAAAACAGGGAAAATGGTGGATACATCATAATGCTAAGTTGGAAATAGACCGGGAGAAATGCGATGGATGCGGCAAATGCGTACCCATATGTCCAACAAAAGCAATAGTCTTATCCAATAATAAAGCCAGAATACTCACAGAAAAATGCATCGACTGCGCCTTCTGCGTAGATTACTGCCCGCAAAAAGCATTCACATCGAGAAGCTTCCCCGACATACTGGAACAGCAGGCAAGGGTGGGGGAAGCTGCTGCCGGCGTCATTAAATATTTCCAGGGCAAATGCGTCTTCATTAACCTCGCTATAGACATAGTCCCGCTGTGCGACTGCGACCCGTTCGTAGGAATACCCGTGGTTCCAGACCTCGGAGCGTTCGCCTCAAAAGATCCAGTGGCGGTTGACAGAGCATGCATAGACATGGTGAATGATTCCCCGGGGATCCCCAGCTCGATGGCTGAGATGTCAGGCGTAATGGAGAGGGGAAGTGAAAAATTTAACGCTATTGCAAGGCTCCGCTGGAAGGCAACGCCGGGTGCAATGCATGTGGCGCCAGACTGGAAGATCATGCTGAATGCGGCTGAGGAAGCTGGAGCTGGCACCCAGCGATATGAATTAATAGAAGTAAACTTCGGTTATTAGCTAAAATAGATTAGAAATACGACATGGAAACATGATTAAATGTTTAGAAATATAATTTCAAAAATTATAAGTATATATGAAACAGAAACAAAAATATATTCAGATGCTAGCAGAAGGCTGCAATTTTGATTAAAATATACGGAAAAGTGACAGATTTCGAGGGTAACCCGGTAGAGGAAGCAACCGTTGTAATTGTAAGCAAAGAGTTTGAAGTACTTTATCAAACGTTCTCTGATGCGGATGGCAAATATAACCTGAACGTTAACGAGGGAAACTACATTGCTTTATGGGCATGTAAAGACTATGCCGTAAAAAATCTTGAGTATTGGGCATGGAACATTCCGGCCTATCAGGATTTAGAAGTTAATCCCCGTATCAACGGCCTCGAAGTTTACGCAGTCAACGCTTGGATGCCTCAGGGCGGATTACCCTCCATGCAAATATATTTTCGACCTATGAGCCTCAAAAGATCAAAGGAGTTTTCGCAGCGTCTCGGCATCGGATTCCCACCTTCAGCGGATGAGATACGTAACGTAAGCAACAATTTTAGCATAATTGACATTGCACCGAACCTAACTAAGGGCGACATTGAAGTTATCATAGACAATCAAACCGTGAAGGTTCTCGAAATAAATAAGGTTAAGGAAGCGGCGGGGGGAAATCAGTCAATATATGGTTATTTAATTCAGACAGCTCTACCCGTAAACTCAAAAACCTCAAGAAACTCGGGTTACAGTCAGATCCGCATCATCATAAGCGATCGTGAGACAGGAGAAAAGGGAGAAGGATGCTTATTCTGCAAGAGAATTTGGGAAATGAACAATTGGATGTGAAAGCAGTAAAACGACGGACTGCAACCCCTCCCTAATACTAATAGATTATTTCCCCGCTGATCTTAACCCTATTACCAACTACTGGCACACCCTCCTCCTCCAGCAGACGCCTTCTGGCCTCAACCTCCTCCCTGGTTTCACCCACTATTCTACCATCCGACCTAACAACCCTATGGCATGGAATTACAGGAGCCAGCGGGTTCTTATGAAGCACATTCCCAACAGCCCTATATGCGCGCGGCTTCCCAACCATCTCTGCTATTCTCTTGTATGTGCTAACCTTACCCCTAGGTATCTCAAACGTAGCCATCAAAACGGCTCTTTCAAAATCCGACATGCCTGAAAGATGCTTAAGCAGATCTTCACGTTCAACCACGGCAACTCCTCCTCATGAAACCCTAAATATTTCTAGGCTCCTATACTTTTGCAGCCTATGAATCTCATAAATCCTTCCCGCAAGCAAACACCACATGTCATTCAACCTCACCAAATTATAACGAAATCGATTATTATGTCATCACAGTCTAGGCATTGGAACCCATTATCAACCCAATAGCGAACGCCGACCTCAACCCTCATTATTGCGTCGAATTGAGGCTCTATAAATACTATCCCCCTGTCCGTCGTATTAAAGCACACTAAAGCATGGGCGCCCTCGGGAAATTTGAGATAAACAAAGCCGCATCTATAGCCTGCTTCAAGCGCGTTCTCTTTAAAGTCCGCTGCGAAATTTAGACATGTGTAATTCTCCCTGTACATATGCTTATCCGTTTGATCCGTCCACATGAAGCGTAGGGCTTCACCATATGTTGGATCCCGCATAGTGTAGCCTCTCCCAGCACCATCAGCCACCCCTTGAATGTAGCCAGAGTCATACCCAACTTCATAGCCAGCATTATACCCTGTTAAGTTTCCATAGCTAAAACCAGCAAGGTAACCTTGACTGTATCCATCCTGCTCGCCTTCCTCATATCCAGCTTTGTAGCCAACGCTATAGCCAAGGTTATATCCAACAGAATAGCCCGTTTCATTCCCTTGACTAAACCCGAGCGTGTAACCCGCCTTAAAGCCCGTGTGATTACCATGAATATAGCCGCTGGAGTATCCGTCGCTATGCCCGCTGAAATATCCCTCTTCCCATCCGGCATCATATCCAACGTTAAAGCCAATATGATAAATACTAAAACAAGCGATCAGCAATAGAACAGTGCAAAGCGCCAGAATGGCAAACTTAAGCCTCCCCATCACATTCCACTCTCCATACCACACTATTTATTAAAACGTCCATTCCCTTCAATATCTTTCTGTTATCCCCCGCTTTAACTTCACCAGAATCTCAGTTTCCAGCTCCCGCTAAGTCAAAAGGGAATCCGGGTTTAATGCATCTGGTTTTAATTTTATGCATTTCATCACTGGAAATTAGGCATAAAAGTATTAAGAAAGATATTAGGACAATTTTAATATACGCATTTAATAAAGCTTGAAGGATAAGAAGCGCTCGCTTGGCCACAGCCAAAGATATAAATGAGGGGTCCTTGGAAAGTAATAGAGGCTTCAAGCCATGTCTGAACCTTTAGAAGAATCATGCCCTTCAAAAGGCGAAGATGAAGAAAAGGTCAAGGCGATCCCGGAAGGGATGCTGGCAAAGAGGTTTATAAGAGCTCTTTACGTTGGGCGTTTTCAACCGTTCCATCTTGGGCATCTTGAAGCGGTCAGGTATATTCTACGTAACGCTGATGAAATCATAATAGTGGTGGGAAGCGCCCAAGAAAGCCATACGCTTGAAAACCCATTCACCGCCGGTGAAAGAGCGTACATGATTAGAATTGCACTTAACGAGGCAGGCGTAGATCCGGCGAAATACTATATTATACCAGTTATAGATCTAGATGTTCATGGAATATGGGTTTCACACGTGTGCTCCTACGTTCCAAAATTCGATGTTGCATATTCAAATGAGCCCCTAACAAGACGCCTATTTATTGAAAGCGGCTTTAAGGTTGAATCAATACCATTCTTCAAGAGGAACGTATGCTCAGCTACGGAGATAAGGCGTAGAATGCTGGCCGGCGTTAGCTGGGAGGAATTACTGCCTAAAAGCGTAGCCGATTTTATTAAAGAAATAAAAGGCATTGAGAGACTTAAGGATCTGGCGAAGACAGATAAAGTTTAGCGCTCATATAAAGGAGACGGTACATAGCTTCTAAATCACATTCTTCTTCATGATTTATGTTCCGGCAGAGCCCGTTTTGGTCTTATTTTAGAGGAATTGTGGAATGGAAAAGACCATGTATCATCAGCTTAATATGAGCGAAGTTTAGGCTTAACCCGTTCATCCCTCAGTGAGAGCCAAAGTTATCCTGCGGGACTTCTCAGCAGCAGCCTTAACAGCGCTCATAAATGCATGTCTGATCGGAAACTTCTCAAGCTCAAACAACCCTTCTATTGTAACGCCGCCTGGCGTCGTAACCATATCCCGTATTTCAGATGGCACCCTACGTCCCTTAAGAATTAATTTTCCAGTGCCAATCATTGCTTGAGCCGCCAACGTTAGGGCCAGATTTCTTTCTAAGCCAACCTCCAATCCGGCATACATCATGGCTTCAGCTATTAACGACAGGTAAGCGGGCGCGCATCCGCTTAGAGCCGTTATAGCATCCATATGAGACTCATCAACTTCATTGGCGCTCCCAAGGGCGCTTAACACCCCGATGGCTTTTTTCAAGTCTTCGCTGCTTAAATCTGGGCTTAAACAATAAGCGATGAAGGATTCACGGACAATTATTGCAAGGTTAGGCATAGCCCTAATAAACCTGGCTTCAGGCGCTATCTTCCTAAGAAAATCCAGAGTTATAGCTGCGGCCAGCGAAACAACAACCTTGTTTTTGATCTCTTCGCGAATTTCTTTAAGAACCCCCTCAACATCCTTCGGTTTAACGCATAAAATGACCATTTCCGCTCGGCTGGCAGCCGCCAAATTATCCATTGTGACATTTAAACCCGTCTTCTTAAGGTCTTTTACCCTCTCAACCCGCTTCTCGGAAACAATAACATCATATCCGCTTGAAACCAGATTTCTCGCAACGGCCTCACCGATAACGCCTCCGCCTATAACAGCAACAGTGATGGACATCATGATGCACCCTAAGAAAATATTTTAAGGATATATTTTAATAGCTTTTTGGATGAATAATTTGGAAGACTTATTTATCTTCATAAAACCTTAATTTTAGCTAATGTATTAGTCTATTTGAGCAGTGGGGTGCAATACGTGTCTTCCCATCGGTTCTGGCTGTTAGATATAAATTATGAGGTTAAGGTGCATAAGCCTGAAGTTTGGCTTTGGGGCATAAACGATTATGGAAAAAGAATTCTAGTTATATGCAGGGACTTTCCAACATACTTTTATGTTTTACCCCGGGAGGGTGAAGACGTAAAGACCATTGCTGAAAGAATCCTGATGAGAAGGGTGGAGATGCCGCTTATCACAGATCTAGAAGTTGTTCAGCGCAAGTTTTTCGGTAGAACGCTAAATGCTGTGAAGGTTTACTGCCAGGATCCAGACGTAATGCCGGAATATATCAAGATGATTTCTAAAATAAACGGTGTTGAAAACTGCCTTGAGGACGACATAAGATACTCAATGCGTTACATGATCGATAATGATATAACGCCATGCGGCTGGCACGAGGTGGAAGCTGAAGAAATACCTAATGATATGGGATTGCAAGTTGATAAGGTTCTTCTAGCGGAATCTAGGCCTAAATACCGAGCTGACATCCTTGAACTTCCAAGATTGAGGGTTCTAGGGTTCTCCATGATATGCTACAGCCCCAAAGGTTCGCCTAAACCTGAGAAAAACCCCATAGTCATAATATCTACAATGACCAACACTGGCATTAAGAAACAGTTCATCGCCGAATCTTCAAATGATGATGGAAAAATACTCGGCGACTTCATAAGGTATGTTAAAGAATCCGACCCGGACATAATCGTTGGTTACGGAACAAACCGCAACGACATGCAATATTTAGCAGCTAGGGCTAAGAAGAACGGGCTAACATTCAATATTGACAGAGCCAACACAGAGCCGCATACAAGCGTTTATGGTCATATTTCAGTAACCGGTAGAATCCACATAGACCTACTCGACTTCGCAGATGAATTCCCCGAAGTTAAAGTTAAAACCCTCGAGAACATGGCTGACTATTTAGGCGTTATGAAGATTGAAGAGCGGACATTAATTGAGGACACAGACTTTGCAGAGCACTGGGATAATCCGGAGAAGAGACCGCTGCTGCTTAAGTTCTCAATGGAAAACACAAAGTGCATAATGGGCATTGCTGAAACCCTCCTCGACTTCGCAATTCAGCTCTCAAGCCTAGTAGGCTTACCGCTGGATCACGTGGGCACAGCAGCCGTTGGCTTCAGAGTGGAGTGGTTCCTAATGCGCCACGCATACCGCATGGAGGAACTTATACCAAAAAGAATTGAGAGACCCTACATTCCATACGCTGGAGCGCTCGTTCTAGAACCAAAGCCTGGAATCCATGAGAACATAGCGGTTTTAGATTTTAAGGCAATGTACCCGAATATAATGATAGCCTACAATGTTTCCCCGGACACGTATGTTCCGCCAGATGAGCCTGATCCGCCGTCAGGCGTTTATATCGCCCCAGAAGTTAATCATAGATTCAGGAGGGAGCCACCTGGCTTCTACCGTGAGGTGCTTTCTAGGCTTATAAAGGCTAGGGATGAGATAAGGTCTAGGCTGAGGAAAATTAATCCTGAAAACCCTGAGTATAGGGTGCTTGACGCCCGCCAGAAGGCAATTAAAGTGATCACGAATGCAACATATGGCTACGCTGGCTGGATTGGTGCAAGATGGTACATAAAGCCCGTGGCTGAGGCGGTAACCGCATGGGGCAGATACACCATTAAAAACGCTATTGAACTTGCTGAGAAAATCGGGTTGGGAGTAATTTACGGCGACACCGACAGCATCTTCATAAAATATGAACCGGTGAAAGTCGAGGATCTCTCGAAGATTATTGGGGAAAATTTAGGTCTAGAAATAAAGCCCGACAAAATATACACGCGCATAATTTTCACGGAGGCCAAGAAACGCTACTGCGGCCTCCTGCCGGATGGAAGACTGGACATGGTTGGATTAGAAGTTGTTAGAGGCGACTGGGCAAACGTGGCCAAGAACATACAGGAGCGGGTTCTGGAGATAGTTTTAAAGGAACGCTCCGCAAAGAGAGCTGTTGAGTTTGTACGCAGCTTCATTATTGACTTAAGAGAGAGGAAGGCCCCCTACAGAGACCTAGTAATATGGAAGACGCTCACGAAGCCCTCGGAAGAATACGAGGTGAAAGCCCCGCATGTAGAGGCTGCAAAAACGCTCCAAAAGGAGGGTTGGTTGCTCACCGTAGGCGACAAAATTGGATATGTAATCACAACGGGTTCAGGGAAGCTTCATGAGCGCGCGAAACCATACGTGCTGGCATCCTACAACGAAATCGACATTGAGTATTACGTGACAAATCAGGTTATTCCAGCAGCATTAAGAATACTCTCAATCTTCAACGTCAAAGCTGAGGATCTTATGCCATCTCAGCCCAAATCTGCTAAAATCCAGACTTTATTCGATTTTTTGGGAAAAAATAAATAGCGTTAGATGGACATTTAACCAATTACATCATCAAATGTCAGCAGATTCACATTTAAAGGTTGCTTTATAACATCAGATATGCGGGCTGCAACAAGATACTTAATGTTTTTCTCACTGGCTATGTCAACAATCCTCTGAGTTACTATTCCATCGAAGACCACGGTGTTTACATCTTCAACCCCCTTTAGCGTATCAGCCAGCTCGCTTACTGGAAGCCTTTTTATCGGCTCCAACTTATTGTTGAACAGTATGGCCTCCAATGTTCCCCTAAGGCTCTCCGCAGCCTCAACGATCTCCTTTGGAACTAAAACTTTCCTATGCTTCTTTCTCCGCTCAATCATCTCCTCAACTGGCATGCGGTTCTGAAGAGCCATTTCAATTTCCTTAGCATTTAAGTCTTCAACCTCCTTCCCTTTCGGAGCCCTAGCAACATACTTTATTTTGGCAACCTGCAGCAGCTCCTTAAGTATCAAGTCTCCGCCATGATCACCGTCAAGGAACGCTGTTGCCTCCTTATCCCTAGCTAATCTTATCACTGTTTCAGGTATTTTCACACCCTCAAGCGCTATAACGTTGTGGATGCCGTGCTTCAGAAGGTTTATGACGTCAGCTCTTCCCTCAACGATTATTATCTCGTTAGATGCATCAATCTCAGGTCCAGCGGGAAGTTTTTCAGGACCATAATCCTTAATCTTTGCGGCTTTCAGTATTTCTGAAACTTCCCGAAAGATCCCCTCAGTCTCAGATGTAGCCTCAAGACTCCATCTTTGAAGGATCTCCTTCGCCCTCTCAATTATAACCTTCCTTTTAGTTTCTCTCACATCCTCAATCTTCTCCAAGCTTACATGGGCGGAGCATGGGCCTACTCTATCTATACTTTCAATGCTTGCAGCAATTATGGCTGTTGAAACTTTATCCAGGCTTGTCGGCACAGTAATTGATCCAACGGTCTTATTATCCCGCTGGGAGGTTATATCAACCTCTATCCTGCCAACCCTCCCAGACCTCTGAAGTTCCCTTAGATCCAGCTCTGATCCAAATAATCCCTCAGTCTGCCCGAAGACCGCGCCTATAACATCCGGTTTCTCAACTAACCCATCAACCTCAAACTTTGCCCGAATCACATACTTAACCGCAAATGATTGTGAAGCCATTAATCCATTCACCTCAACAATTAATTTACTAATGCTGATGAGCATGTAAATACTTAACTGGAAGATTTTTCACTAAACTCTTACTCCTTAAATATTAATATATTCTTATTGGCATTCTTAACTTTTACTCCACGCAAAACATGTTAAGTTTAGCGTTCTGCTAAATTGCTTAATAGGTAAATCTTCTTCCCAGATTTTCTCTCTAAAGTTTCAAGGTAAGTTACCAAGCCCTCTATATCCTTTAAGTCCCTCTCCACCAAGCTTAACATTTCCCTCCAGAAGGACAAGTTTATTTTAACCCCGATCCTTTCAAGATTTTGAACTAGGCGCTCAGTTATCTCCCTACCGTATCTGTCAAAGTCCATGAGCAATACGATTTCCTTCTTTCCGCATTTTTCAATTCTATTTATAAGATCAATAAGGTTCTCCCCGCAAGACTTGATAGCTAATATTTCACTCTCAACGCCGATACTTCTAAGGGCCTCAGCATCCTTCTGTCCCTCAACAAGCAGAAGAGCGCCTTCAGAAGATTCATCCCTCAACTTCTCAAGCAAAAATATTATTCTCTCAATTTTTCTCTCTAGATTTGGCATGACAGCATCTTTCCATAGGATCAAATTAAATCATAAGATGGAGTAATTTATGTTTTGCGTTCATAACTACATAATTTAACAATTACAATAGGCTTATGCTCCATCTTTTTGAGCATGCCCCATGTCACCCCCGTTAATCCGGCATGGAATTTTTCAGCCATGTCCCAAACGGTGCGACCGGAACCTGAACCCATGGTCTTATCAGCCAGCTCAGCTATTTCCAACGCCAAATCAATATTCATTTTGGCGCCGGTTAAAGCCAGAGGCGTCGATCTGCGCCTAAGCTTCAGAAACCTGCCAATAACGTACGCTACGAAGCCGAATAAAGTGCGAATCCCCTTGAGAGGTTTCGGTCGATGCGTAAAGTGAAAACTGCCTAGAGAGTATGTTTTATCTGAATCTACGATCATAACCGCAACATTTCTATTGAGCTTAACCTTCAAATATCTGCGGATCTCTTCTGCCGCCTCCTCAGGATTCTCTAAGGGTAAACTAACATATGCATATGGAAGGTTGCTTCCATCTATGCCCCCTTCTGAACCCCACATTAGGGCATGCAGGAAACCAGCATACCTTAACGCAACTTCCTTATGGGCTCCCCCCTCCTTTAAAGGATAATTTCTTAACCGCTCTATATTTTTAGCCATCAAGTGGCATACCCTTCCAAGAAAATATCCCCATACAATCCTCATCCATATGCGGGCGATTGCGCTTGCGAGTAGACCGGGCTTAATTTTTCCTTCATCTACGATGA
Source organism: Candidatus Bathyarchaeota archaeon (assembly GCA_018396555.1). Classification (GTDB taxonomy): domain Archaea; phylum Thermoproteota; class Bathyarchaeia; order Bathyarchaeales; family DTEX01; genus DTEX01. Next base: position 10,703 of record JAGTQL010000004.1, read on the forward strand.
ATCCTCTGGCCACAGAAATAGCTTTTTCTGAGACAACCACTATGTCGCCATCAGCAACCCGATTCTTAACGACCTCAGATATCTTCTCTAAATAATCTTCCCCGGGCATCCAATATCCAGTTTTAACAGTTTCAATCTTGAATCTTCGCCCAAACTTGGTTTTCACATTAGCTTTTAAAGGCGACGCCTCCCAAACTAAATTCACAATAGAAAATAACCAAAATATAAAGAAAAGGTTATATGTGTAACAAAACGTTGAAAACAAGCGATTTTAGAGCATGAACTAAGCCACAATAATTATATTTTTAATAAGTGCTTGAAATAATATTGAAAGAGAGTTCGATTGGAAATGCAAGGATTTAAAGAGATCGGCAAATGTCCAAAGTGCGGATGCGGCTCCTTTAAAAAAGAAACTTTAACCATGGGTGGAAAACACGGCGTCATATTCAACGAATGGCATTTCGACGTGTACATATGTGATAGCTGCGGCTTCTCTGAATTCTATCTAAAGAAAAAAGGCCATCATTTGCCTTAAAACGATTTCTTCGCTTTCTCGCAGTATCCGCCCATCCTTAACTTGTTCTCTTTTTGGAAATCTATCCTCATGTCAGGGGGCGTTGGAATGAAGAAATGCTTGCGTTTATCCTTCTTGCTGTGGCGTAATCACTCTGTACAAAAAATTATGAAAAACAAAGTGTTTGCTTTTAATGATTATTTTATGATGATCTTTCCGCCGATAGAATTCTTTATAGATACCGTGTAATAATATTCTTTTAGTATCTTCAGGTAGCGTCTCTAGGAAAAATAAAATGTTGGCTCAGCTGAACGGTGAAGTGCTAAAGAAAGTTGTTGGCTTCGCTTTGGAGGCAGCATCCCCGAACAATGCTGTAGCCGCTATGCTTCATGGCCCATACGCTGGGGGATATGCTGATGAAAAGACCGCAATAAGTGTGCTGCTGATAACGGATTCTGATAAAATATCCTTAAAATATCAATTTAAGCGCCTAAATTCTGGAAGAGTCCGCTTATTAATCGTTGATAGAGGCGCATTTGAAAGGGATGCGAGAAGCGAATGGCTGGGCGGGATATTTGCCGATAACTTGCTGACTCCCTACGAACCCCTAGTGAACAAGGAGTATTTGTGGAGCCAAGAAGTTAGATTCAAAAAGAGTATAGTTGAGAAAGCCCTAACCAACCTAGTTTTAGGCTTTCCAGAGATGTCCAGAAATTTCATGATTAAACCGGAATATTTCATGTTTGAAGCAATAACACGTAGAGCAGCTCTGTTTCCGCCAATAATCTACAGGTTTTTAAACATTACAAGAGATAATTTAAGAGAAAGAAATCATTCGATGATGATGAGAGGATTTAAGGCCGCTATAAATGAACTGATCAATGAAAATAAAATTTACGTTTTCGAGGATCTGCTTAAAATAAACGAAGAAAATATTTCAACCCTACAGGAAAAACGTAAGCATCGCTTAATAAACCTATTTAAGAGCGCCCGCAGCTGCATAACGCGTTACGTCTTAAGTGTTTTTCCCGGCATAATGGATTCCTTTCTGGAAGATTACAGGATTTACAGAATGTATTCCGCGGAAAACGGGGAATTAGGCGAGCCATTCCGTATGCTTAGAGATCCGAAGAAATACATTTTAATACCCACGCCCTCTGGAGTAATCTCCTTCTCCGATAGAGTTACTATTGAAGATTTCATAAGCAGAAATCTCTCCGAAAGACGCATCCTAGAGCATAGGATCAGGAGATTAAGCGGTGTTCTTAACGCCGTATACCTCTTGAGGTTTGCACAGAATGGGAGTGAAGAAAAAATCATTGCTAAAGTGTTTAAGGACTGGTATGGATGGAAGTGGTTCCCAATAGCGCTATGGTCTCTCGGCACAAGGGGCTTTGCAGTGCTGGGCAAAACTAGACTTGAGAAAGAATACGCACTAAACATGCTTCTATCAAGCCACGGGATTAACGTTCCAAAAATCATCCACATAAGCCCTGAGGAAAAGATAATCTTTCAAGAATACATCGACGGCATAAGCGCATCTAAAATTATCAAGAACCTATGTGGAGAAAGGGATAAGGATGAAAAAGATAAAATGCTTGCGGCCATCAGGAGAATCGGGCATGAGATCGCAAGAATCCATAAGTTAAACGTATCATTAGGCGACTGCAAACCCGAGAATGTAATATTAACAAATGATGGGAGGGTCTTCTTTGTGGACCTTGAACAGGCTGAGAGGGGAGGCGATAAATCTTGGGATATAGCTGAATTTCTATGCTATTCGGGACATTACGCTTCATTTTCACCGATTGAAGTAACTGAGACCATTACAAGAGAGTTCTTGTATGGGTATTTGGAGGCTGGTGGAGAAGTAAGGAATGTTAGGAGATCCATGTCCCCACGATACTTGAAGGTCTTTAGCTTTTTCACGCCGCCGCATACGCTGCTCGTAATAGTTAATACTTGCAGAAAAATATTGAAAACTAAAACTTATAATGCGGCGGATAACATAAGTTAAATATGTGCGAACTTTATCTGAGGGGCTGATTTGGGGACGAGTATAACCTTTTATGGCGGAGTAAATGAGGTTGGCGGAAACAAGGTTCTTCTTAAAGATGGCGATGTGAATGTCTTATTTGACTTTGGCATATCATTCTCTTTAAGGGGTCGATTCTACTCAGACCCATTTCTATCGCCTAAAAGCGGAACCGACCTTCTTAAACTTGGCATATTGCCGGATTTAAAAGGTCTATATGTCTTCGACCACTCAAACCCGGAGATAGACGCGGTTTTCCTTTCCCACTCCCATATGGATCACTCAGCCCATATATCATTCCTAAAGAGGCACATACCGATTTACTGCGGTGAAACAACGGCAACAATACTTTACGCTTTAAGCGAAATGCACGCCACAAGCCTAGAATTCAACATTAGCGGGATAGAATTCAAAACTTTTCGCACTGGAGACAGAATTAAAAAGGGCTCCATAGAGGTTAGGCCAATCCATGTTGACCATTCTGTTCCAGGATCTTACGGTTTCATAATATATACCTCGTCGGGCGCCATTGTCTACACGGGGGACTTTAGGCGGCATGGTCTAAGACCCGAGTTAACTGAAGATTTCCTATTAGCCTCGGCTGATGAGAGGCCTGAAGCCGTTATATGTGAAAGCACCAATATGACTGAGGTTGAATTCTCTTCTGAAAGTGAGGTTATGGCGAAACTCAATCATATCGTTAGCGGCGCGCCAAGTCTGGTTTTAGCGGAATTCGCCTACGCGGATATTGACAGATTAAACTCCTTTCATAGGGTTGCCTCAGAGAACAATAGGCAGCTTGCAATCTCACTTAGGCAAGCCTATCTCCTACATAAACTGCGAGGCGACCAGCACCTGAAAATGCCGGAACTTAAAGGCGGAAACATATTGATCTTTCAGAAGGAGAAGAAGAGATACTTCCGGTGGGAACATGAAATAATAAATGCCGGAGAAACTATAAGCCCCTCTGAAATATCGAGAAAGCAAGATAAAATAATATTATCCATCTCATTCCCGGATTTAAGCTGGCTGGTTGACATAAATCCTTCCCCTGGAAGCTGCTACATACTTTCTGCATCTGAACCCTTTAATGAGGAGATGGAGATGGACTTTGAGAGGCTGGTAAGCTGGCTTGAGCATTATGGTCTACCGCAATATCACGTGCATGTATCAGGGCATGTAACGCCATTACACCTGAGAGAAGCCTTAAAAATGATTAAGCCTAAAAGGATCTTCCCAATTCATGGTGAACATCCGAGGCTATTCGGCGGGTTCATGAAGGATTTGGGTGAAGTAATTATGCCGGAAAAGGGAAAAGCATACAAGATTTAAGCTGTCAAACAGCCAAGATTTATGGCAAAGTTAAATAAGTATGATGCCTCGAAAATTAGGGTGAATGATCGTAATGCGAGAGGGGATGATGTGTGAAGCCGATTAAGATTATTGATTTGAGTCATATATTATATAATTGTATGCCCTCATGGCCTACCCAACCTAACTTTTTATACGAGATGGTGAGTAATGCCGCCCGCGATGGAAGTACCATGCATATTATTCGCCAAATGACGACGCATACCGGCACCCATGTTGATGCTCCTCTACACTTCATCAGTGAGGGAAAGTCTGTTGAAAATCTGCCGATAGAATCCTTCGTCGGCGAGGGCTTAGTGATTGACCTATCATATAAGAGATCTGGGGAGACAATCACGGTTGAGGATATTGAAGGCTACGAAAATGAGATTAAACCCGAAGATGCTTTAATGCTCCATACTGGATGGGATAAAAAGTTTGGTTTTAATTCAGAATACCTCTTTGAATGGCCACACCTAATTGAGGAGACCGCTAAGTTCCTCGTTGGGAAGAAAATTAAGGCTCTAGGTGTTGATACGCTAAGTGTCAGCGGATGGGATGGTGAAGTTCTAGGGCATGGTCCAGTAGCCGCCAAGGGTTCGTCTGCAAGAATACATAAAATCCTACTTGAGGCAGGCGTGATCTTAATTGAATCCTTAAGAAGCCTTGATAAAGTTCTCGATGGAGAAAAAAGTAGAAGAGCCTACTTCATATATGCGCCGCTAGCATTAAAGGGAGCGGATGGAGGACCATGCAGAGCCTTAGCATTAATCTTCGAATAAAATGTGGCGCTAATTTTACCGGAAAATCTAATCTACAAAAAGACTTAAAATAGAAAAACGTTATATCTTTTCGGGGATTAACATGCATGTAAAATCCATGGTTCTACCTGAGGGGCCTTTCCAACCCGCATGGGACTCGCTTGAGAACTATAAGGTTCCAAGGTGGTATCTTGACGCTAAATTTGGAATTTTCATCCATTGGGGCGTCTATTCCGTCCCCGCCTTCCAAAATGAGTGGTACCCTAGAAACATGTACATTAAGGGGCATCAAGCATACAGGCATCACTTAGAAACCTACGGTCCTCACAGCAAATTCGGCTATAAAGACTTTATTCCAATGTTCACGGCTGAGAAATGGGATCCGAAGGAGTGGGCTGAACTCTTCAGGCAGGCTGGCGCCAGATATGTAGTTCTGGTCGCTGAGCATCACGATGGCTTCGCGCTCTATGATTGCAGCCACAGCCAATGGAACTCTGTTAATATGGGTCCGAAAAGGGATATTGTTGGGGAACTTGCTGATGCGGTTCGGGAGCAAGGGTTAATTTTCGGGGTCTCATATCATAGGGCTGAACACTGGTGGTTCTTTGAAGGAGGGATGCAATTCGACTCCGACGTTAGAGATCCGCGATACTATAGTTTTTACGGTCCAGCTAAGCCCAGCGACACAGAGCCGGATGAGGAGTTTTTAGAGGACTGGCTTAGGCGCGCATGTGAACTTGTAGATAAATATAGGCCTCAAATTTTCTGGTTTGACTGGTGGATTGAGCAGCCTGCTTTTGAGCCCTACCTACGCTTCTTCGCAGCATACTATTATAATCGCGCCGAACAATGGGGACAAAATGTCGCCATAAACTATAAGCATAAAGCTTTCCCAGAACGGGCTGCGGTTCTCGACATTGAACGGGGTAAAATCGACTATATAAGACCGCTTTTCTGGCAGACTGATACATCCATCTGCAAAAAATCTTGGGGATACATACAGAACCATGACTATAAATCCGCCAGCTCCATAATAAGCAGCCTCGTTGATATAGTAAGCAAGAACGGCTGCCTCATCCTTAACATTGCCCCAAAGCCTGATGGGTCAATACCGGAGGAGCAGAAGAAGATCCTCCTAGAGATTGGGCGATGGCTGAGTGTTAACGGTGAGGCAATATATGGATCACGTCCATGGAAAGTTTACGGTGAGGGACCGACAAAGGTTGTTGAGGGCGAGTTTAAGGAGACCGCTGAAGAACCATTCACTGGCCGCGATGTACGATTTACATGTAAAGGCGAGACTTTATACGCGGTTCTCCTAGACTGGCCCGGGGAGGAAGCAACCATAAGATCGCTTAGCACGCTCCTAAGGCTTTATCAGAAGGAAATATTTAATGTCGAAATGCTCGGCGTAGACGGCTCGCTGCAATGGGCTCGCAATGAGGATGGATTGAAAATTAAAATGCCGAAGCAGAAACCATGCGAATACGCCTACACATTAAGAATAGCCAAGCGCAAAACAGCATTTACATAAAAGGAGGAGAAAGATAGCTCCTCAAATTGGCCGGCATACTGTGGCGGAAAAGACTTCTAAATGAGAATTCCACATCTAAAAGCGGAAACCATAGAAAAATACGTGTTCCAACAGCTTAATTTCCAGAAATTTTTCTGCAAAATCACTACAGTAGAAATTTTTGCTTAGGAACATCAACTGTAGTGATGGATTGGGGAAGAGAATGGGTTTTTAGGGATGGCTGAAAAGAAGCATGCCTCCCTTGGAAATCTAAAGATTGTCCCACGCTTCCGCCTAGCAAAGATGCAGCTCAACTATTTTTCATCAGATTTTAAGCTATCTGAGGACGCTGTCCATTTAAGATAAATCTTAAATAGATATTCCCCTTTTTTCTTTCGATGTGGTGTTGCGTATGGTTAATAGAGAGGATATTCTGGTCAGGATTAGGGATGCCATCGTGAATTTAGACATAGATAATATAGGCAGACTTTGCGAGGAGGCTGTTAAAGCCGGTGTGCCAGCATACGAGGTTGTCATGGAGGGTATGGCTAAGGGCATGGAGGTTGTCGGCGAGAAGTATGAGCGTAACGAGTATTTCCTAGCCGAGCTGATCATGGCAGGCGAAACAATGAAGGAGGGCATGAAAGCCCTAGAGCCCCACCTGAAGGCAGGCGAACTAAAGAGGATTGGAAAGGTCGTCATCGGAACGGTCAGGGGCGACCTACACGACATCGGCAAAAACATCGTTGCAACCCTTCTAAACGCAGCCGGTTTCGAAGTAATAGATCTAGGCGTAGACGTCCCACCTGAAAAATTCGTCGAAGCCATAAAGGAGAACAGCCCGGACATAGTTGGAATGTCAGCCCTACTGACAACAACAATGATCGAGATGGAGGGAATCATAAAGGAACTTAAGAAGTCCGGATTAAGAGATAAGGTTAAAGTGATCATTGGAGGAGCCCCAATAACAAGGGAGTTCGCCGAGAAGATAGGAGCCGACGCCGCAGCAAGAGACGCCGTTGAAGGCGTAAACATATGCAAATCATGGATGGCTAGGAAATGAATGAATCCTAATTCAGGGAGAAAGAATGCTTCCACGTGAAAGAATCAAGACGGCTCTTCAGCATCGTGAGCCGGATCGCGTTCCAATACATGATAGTCCCTGGGCAGCCACGGTTGACCGCTGGCGGACTGAGGGATTGCCCTCCGGTGTTTCACCAGACGACTATTTCGGCTATGAGATCGCTATTTATAGTGCAGATACAAGCCCCCGCTTTCCAGTGGAGGTGCTATATAGGGATGAAGAATACATCGTTGAGAAAACCCCTTACGGAGGCGTGAGGAAGAACCATAGGGATTACTCAACAACCCCTATGATAATTGATTATCCCTGTAAAACTAGGGAGGACTGGGAGAAGATTAAGCCTAGATTGAAGGCTGATGATTACCGGGTTGATTGGGTCTCAGGTCTCCAATCTTTTCACAGGGAACATAGTTTAGGCCGCTTCATAATGTACGGTGCAGCCGTTGGATATGACAAGGTGCAGAACTACGTAGCTTCTGAAAGGCTGCTTAAAGCCGTAATCAGGGAGCCGGAGTGGGTTGTCGACATGTATTGGACTGATGCGAAGATTGCTATGGAGATGTGCGAGCGCATGATGAGGGGCGGGTTCAAGTTTGACGGCGCCTTCTTATACTGCGATCTGGGCTATAGAAGCGGACTCTTCTTCTCGCCTAAACATTTTGAGGAGCAGCTTCATCCGGTATTTAAGGAACTATGCCGCTTCTTCCACAGCCACAACATGTACGTTTTCCTTCATTCATGCGGCAGAGTTAAAGATTTGATCCCCTACTTCATCGAGGAAGGGATTGACTGCCTTCAACCCATCGAAGTAAAAGCTGGGATGGACCTGATAGAGCTAAAGGAGAAGTATGGGAGCAAAATCACTTTTATGGGAGGCATAGACGTAAGGCTAATGTCCCTAGAAGATCCGAAACCCATAGAAGAAGAGATTAAAAGGAAGATACCTGTGGTCAAGGAAGATGGCGGATACATATACCACTCAGACCACTCTGTCCCCAAAAATGTCAGCTTCCAAAACTATAAAAGAGTCATAGAACTCGTTAAAAAATTCGGAGCATATTGCTAAGAATAAAATTCTGTTCTTCACTCATTTTAAAGATACTTAAATGCTCATTTTCTTCCATTTAATTTATAGAATTATAAAGGCTAAGAACAAAATCTTAAAGGTCGAGAGGCGACCTTGCCTCTTAATGTGAGCCGGGATTTGCGGGAGAGAAAAACTCGGATACCAGCATAGATTATGCCAGCTGAGAAGATAGATGCGACCGTTATCTTCAAAATCGTATCAAACGGGATGCGATCTTCGTCTAAGATTTGGGCAACCCTTAAAATTCTCAAGGTTCCATTTCCAAAGTAGGTTAATGTAGCCCCGCTATCAGGATCAGCCCGTGTTCCTCGGAGCGCTTGTTCAACAGTTTTATTGTACTTACATGCTTCGTGGAAAAATTTGCCATCCATCATTATTCCGTGGATTACGTTAACAGGTCCGTTCCAGCCGATGAAACATTGAGCGCCCAGATTTAGGAAAACCTCAGCTAAGCTAGTGTTGTTTCCAGAGTGGCAAGCATCTATAAAAATCAATGCGTCAGGAGATAAACTGTTGTTTCCATAAAGTGAGAAAAATTGTGGGGTTACATATAAGTATCCCGCTAAGCTTCCATCTTCAAGGCATCTTATGCTTTTCTCCTCAAGATCACTCTGATATAAATTCGCTTTTTCGGTATCTATTTTTTCATTAATAAAGAGGCCGTAGAATCCTTGAGGATCTATGAATCCATGTGAATTTATATAGATGATGCTGTACCCCTCATCATCTAATCTCTTAAGGAGATTTATGGTTACATTTTCATCCTTATAGTAATCTACAGTATAGCCAGCCCGTTCAAGATTGTAAATTATACTTCTCATGTACATTTCATATACGTCAAGGGATAGGGAATTAAACTCGCTGTTGAATGGGTCGAGAACGATGGCTCTACCATTTTCCTGGCTTTCAAAATTTATTTTTACAGAGTTAGATTCAGTGAAGGATGAAAGAATAATCACTGCAACTAATAAAGTGAATTTTCCTATCTTGTTTAGAAGCATTTTTCTCCTCCAAATATCTTAGGTGGAGGCATATTAAAATTTTTCCAGGATATTTTGCGGTATATGCGGTAACGATTGCGAAAATACGGATTGCGTTAGTACTCTTTAGTTTATTAAGAGTATCAAATTTTTCATATATTTTTTGAAAATTGTAACTCTCGGCAAATATTATTGTTGTGCCGAAACCTGATTGGAAGCCTTTAAGCCTTTGGATCCGATTTCTGGATCAAAAAAAGAGGAAAAGGGTTTAATTAGTTTTTATGCTGTTAGGAGGGCGACGTAGTTGTACAGTACTCCCCAGAGTATGGCGATTCCGGTGCATGCGAGCGCGCCGATGGCGAATGGCACTACTATTTCCTCATAGACCTTTGCTCCACCAATCCTCAATATTATTACTTTGGCTATTAGGGCAACTAGGGCTGGGACTGCTACGTTAAAGATGATCCATGTGAAGCCTAATGTTACTCCGGCTGGATTAAGCGGGAACCATGGGAACCTAGCGTGTAACACGTATACGATCGTTACTATTGCCGCTCCAACAATGAATTGCACCCAGTGTTTAGGCTGCGGCTGGTGGCCCAGGCCGGTCCTCCAGTAGTCTCCCACCTCACTTATGGCTCCATATGTTGGTCCCCTCTGGAAGTAATTGCTTGGCGCACCTGTATAGTTAAATCTCGATAGGTTTGTTGCGCCGAAGAGGCACCATAACGGTAAGTATGCAAACGTAGAGACTATAACGCCAACCGTCGTCGCAATTATCGCGCTTAAAAGTATATGTTTCGATCTAACTCCCTGAAGCGAACCCACCTTGTACATTTCTAGCAGGGTTGCCATTGGCGCCGCCCTCATAGTGGTTGAAAACCACGTCCAATCAGTTTTCAGCGGCAGAAACCTAGTCGCTGGATCCCTTATATAGAACGGTGAAGCTGGATCAGCAAGCCACCATTCCTTAGCCACCACATCCCAGTTGTGGGTGGGTATCTGGTCATTCCAGGCATCCAAAACTAAACCGAACTCCCCTGCAGCTCTCGCTCGACCCATATAGAATAGTCCGTAAAGTATATAACATATGATGCCGAAGACTATTGGCAATGTGCCTAAGCTCGCATAATACCAGAACCCGACGGAAATCAGTAGGAAGACTATGTAAAATAGGAATATATATTTATATCTTACAGGCTCTCTTTCCTCAACTTCAGGTGGAGCTTTGCCGAATATTGCTTTAATACTGTTGGCAAGCTCGCCTCTAAATGTTATGAAGAGTGGACAGAACATTAGTGCGAAGAGTGCTCCGAAAGCCATCAGGATCGGTGGACCCCACTCGGCTTTCCATGCCTGCATCATTGGGCCGGTATAGCCCCCCCTCCAAAGACCCGGGAGGAGCGCGTGCGCGTATCCCGTAGTTCCGGCACCCTGAGCTTCCCAGAGCCCAAGGTAGTTCATTATTGGAAACCATACCCAGTGTATAGCTATGCCTGTCACCACGTAGCTGAGGAGCGTTTTAACTGGAACCAGGATCGACCCGGCTATTAGTAAGAGTTCAAAGTTGAAGTTTAAATTTGCTAATGGTATTATCACGTATGGCGTGTAATCAACACTTATTGAGCAAAAATATGAGGGTATAACTGCACCCAGCCCCGGTATAGTCCAGATCCAGTATGGGTACATTGCCACAAGCCCGATTAGAACCCCAAGCCACAGCCATATGTTTCTGAAGATCTGCACGGAACCATTAACCTTTTCAAACGTCATATCCACCAGTTTTGAGGCTGCAGTAGCCTGCGGGAAGGGTAATACCTCAACATCAACCCATTCCCTACGCCACAATGTCGCGAAGAACATGTACATTAAATAGTAGGGTATCAACCGTGCTAGGTTAAATAGAAGCGTCGGCATCCACTCAGCCCAGGGCACTGGGCCGCCATACATCCATGACTCCCAAAGCGCGCTATTGAGCGGGTCTGGGCCGAACTGCCAGGTGATGTCTCTGGCGTACTCAAGGTTCCATTTGTGGAATGCTGGAACCTGCCTGGCTATTCCAAGCGCCGTGAATATTGGGAGAATGCCATATATGCTTGGAAGCATCCATGAGACCCATACCATCGTTAGGATAATTATGAACTCTTGCTTTGTTATAACGTTAAATTTTCCTAGTAGGGCGCCTATTACTGAAATGACGAGGGGCCAGAAGAAGCCGAATGTTAAGTTAGCCAACCAGGCGTTACTCCAAGTTTCACCATGTAAGCCCCATAGGGTGCCTCCCGGAGTGAATAAAGCGACAAACTCTGTGATTAACACTATTATTGCTGTTGCTATAGCTCCAATAACGTATGCTCTAGGCCTTATTAAAGCTGCAACTTTCTCAGTCAAGCAGTATTTCCCCCTTTTTCTCCGATTTCAACTATTATTGTTTATAATTTATAAATTTAACGTTCAGAAGATTATTTTAATGCAATTATGTCGTCAACTGATTCCATCAGAGCTAATAATGTTACAATTTATAGCAAATAAAATCATTCGTAAAATATACGGATTGTGCACATTCACTTATTAGGTAGCGCAAATCTTACAACTCATCGCCCGCTCTCTTCCAATCTTCATTTGACATTCCCTTACTAAAGCAGGAAGATTCTCGCTTCTGAGTTATTCATTGAATGTTTGTTTATTGCCTCCTTTAGGCTCCCACTTATCCCGCCGCTCCGAAGAGATCAAATACGGCTGAAACGAAATGATTAGGTAAAAATAAAAGACTGGGAAGATTATTAGATTTGCTTTAGTAAGGAGATGCCCACATACTTCTTATGATCACTGCCAATCCTGTACCTATTGTAACTGCCAGCCCCTCACCAAGGAGGATTCCAGCGTAAATTATTCCCCGAATGCTTCTCCAAAATTCTCTGCCAAGAAGATGCTGCATTACTAAGCCGATCACTGCCCCGACGAAGACCGATAGCGCTGATGGAATTGGGGAACTAAGGCCTCCAGCCGCTCCAATTATCAGCGGCGTTATTTTCAATACGTGTCCTACTACATACAGTATGCTGCCGGATATGAAGCCGTAGATTATATAGGGCACTTGGAAGAAGACCGCCGCCTCAGGCGATATGAAAATGGATTGGAAAGTTGCTTGCACAGGCCATGCGTAGAGCACTCCGGGATATATTGATGAGGGTATGGGGGCCACCCTCCATAATGATTGAACTGTTATGTAGCCTATAAGTAGGGCCACTGGGAATATTATGAACATGCCGAGTATCATGTCTTTCACCCTAGTGTTAGTCATGTCGCACACTTTGAAGCCAGTAACCCATGAGGATGAAGTGTATATTGGGACAAACCATGCATTTATGCCCGGATATCCAGTGGCTTTTATCACCATCTCTCTTGTATAGGGTACCCCAATGCTTACACCTAATCCTTCACCGCGAACCGCTACAAGCATTGTTACAAAGGGTATTATAATATTAAGCAATATTAGGTAGATCGGCGGGAAATCTGGCGCAAGCCAGTAGTCTACGAAGGATAGGCTGAGGGTTGCTGCTAAGAATAAGCCTATAACCCATCCTATATTAAACTCTGCAGCGCTTTCAGTTATACGCTTAAATGCCTTTAGGGCCCTATAGGTATCTTTAGGCCTAAGCAGCAAAGGAATGATTCCCATGGCTATTGCGAACCCGACCATCGGCATTGCCCAAGCCCATAAGACTGAGCGCTGCCATATAGTCTGTATATCCATCCCATACGTGTATTCCTGAGCGAAACCGGTTATACCATATTTAACCAATAAATGATTCCCAACAATATATATGGCTATGGAACCTATTAACGACCCTAGAACCACGCTAAATGGTAGTATGAAGCCTGTTGCCATAACAGCTAGATCCGTAGCTACTCCAAATGAAGCCCCTGGTAAAATCTGCTGTATTAAATAGTTATAGTCCGCCCAGGGGATCGGTATAGTTCTGAGGTTGACATTTAAGAAAACTTCTCCTGTTAACGGAAGAGTGTAGAGTAGAAGGCCGTAAGCGAATCCTAAGATCGATGATGCGCCGAGCACGCTCATTCTTCTCCACTCTCTTTCTATAAGAGTTCTTGTTGTATCAACGATTGGGTCGGCGTAGGGGAATGGCAGCTTCTCTATACGCACATATAGGTGGTAGCCCAGTATGCTCATTGCAAAGTCGCCGAACATCGCCGCAAGCAAGTATACAGATGTCCAAAGGGCCACTATGGTCCATTCTTGATGGAATAATGTTCTTTGAAGCCACACTTCGTAGGATTCAGGTGCATAGAACCAGGGGATCTTATCCGCTAATCCCAGCGCTACAGAGACTGGTGAATATCTTAAATATGCTTGATATATCCATCCTGGATGCGCAAGATTTCCAGTAGTAGGCGCTAAGAACCACCAGTACTTTATTGTCTGGCCAGCTGCCAAATAAATTATTACCGCCTCAAATATTGTTAATTTGGTTCCTGCAAAAACCGCTGCTAATTCTATAAATAGCAGAATTGTAGCCCACTGAACCGCAGAATATGCGGGAGTCGATCCCGTTACCAGATGCATGAAGGCCATGGAGGACTGGAATACAAACGTTATGTACAGTAGGGCGAGTAGGGAGCGCCAGGTTAGCCCTCGACCACGCATAACCGTTGCAGTTTGATCATTCATTCTTATCAGCTCCTTCACCTTGCTCGTTCACTTTTTCCATTTTCAACAGTAAATCTCTAAACCTGTTTTGGTATTCGGCTCTTTCATCAGGCCTGAAGCTCCTCCATAAGAGGACTTGTTTTCTAATTAGATCTATAAATTCCTTGCCAAACGTTATCCATGAACCTCTAGGTCCAGCAAGTCTTTTTACATGTAATGAGAAGTTATGTCTCTTAGTTTCCATACTTTTAACGTCTAGGAGCTCAACATGCTGAGTTATGCCAAGGTCGTATGGTGCAAGTAAAGACTCGAACGCTAGTGCTCTAACATGCATTTTCGGATCTTTCTGCTCCATGAACTTTATGGGAGGCTTTAATCTGAAGGTTTCCGAGTCTTCAGCTAAGTGTCCCATTAGGAGTTCATGTATGTAAGATAGTACCCCGTTGGCTTCTTCATCCTCGGTTACGAAGAATGGCAACGTAACCTCCCATACGTCACCTTTGGGCGGTGAAACCTTCCATCTTCTCTCAAGCGATGGAGTTATCATCCTTGAGGCTTTAATTACCGGGTAAACCGTTACTCCTAAGATGGCCAGCATCATTATGGACACTGCTGTAACTACTGTTGTGGATGCGTAGTTAAGTTGCCCTCCAGCGCCAAATATTCCTCCGAGCATCGCCATAATTATGCTTAGCATATAGCCTAATATGCCGCCCACAATAGAATATGCGATGCTCTCCGAAAGGAATAAGAAGGCTACGTGGAATGGCGATAAGCCTACCGTGCTTAACACATGTATTTCACGTCTTCTCTCTTCAATTGAGCTTATCATTAGGCCAAGTATAACCATTGAGGATATAACTACAGGTATAATTTGCTGTTGCCACCCAAAGATTGTGACGATAGATTGTGGGGACAGAGTCCAGACTATGCCTCCAATTCCCATATACAATGGTATGGGGAGGAAACCATCTGTTTGTTTATATATTTCTCTTGCAACCTGAGTAATCGAGTTTTTATCCGCGTATTCGGGCTTAAATTTTATTGCCACGCTAACAATCCATCCCTTACACATTATTAGAAGCGTCTTATACGGAATTATTACTAATTCATCAGGGGCCACTCTGCCAGAGTAGCCTGGGACTCTATCATCCCATATCGTTAATTCGAGATCATCCAGGTCTTTAAGTCCAAATAAAATGTCGTCGTCAAATATTCCTACAACTTTGAGATTTAAGCCAGAAACTGAAATTGTGTCAAATAATTTAACTCCCAGCCCCTTAGCCATCTTATTCGATATTATTGCTACAGGCTTATCGGCCATGTTTTCCGTGAACCACGTTCCATTAATTATTGCCTTGTCTACGGAAGTGATATCTTTTTCCTCAGGCGTCATCCCCAGGAACCCTCTTACTGGCCTTATTACTGCCTTCCTATTTTCGTAGTCATATGGTACAAGGCTGTTTGCGTTAAGCAGACATGTTCCACGCATACTATATCCTATATATGCCCATGCCCTGGGAGCCATTATGACCTTATCTCCATACAGCGCCTTAAATTCAGCCAAAAATCTTTCACCTACCTGTGGCACGGACTGGGAGCCTCCTAAGCCGCTGAAGTCTCCGAAGCCTCCATTCGAGTAGTCTTGGTGATGGAACAGTATTCCATCGTAGAGAGCTGTTCTCCCAGTATTTACTTCATTAATTACTTTTAGGGAGCCTAGCGATGTAAATGCTGAGGTAGACGAGGTTACAAGTATCACTGCGGCAAGAGTTAAGCCAGTTAATAGTTTTCGTTTTCTCATATGGGAAACGCCGGTGGAGAATCCGAGCAGAGCTACGGAGAATCTGGGGATCTCAACCCAGTGGACGCCCGCAACCTTAATTCTCAGGCGCTTTATAGCTGAAAGTACAGTGTTCAATATTACTGCTATTAAGGGCATTATGAGAACCACTACTAGGAAGCCTATAATAACCATTATGGGGTCTGTAGCGAGCCTAAAGCCTGGATGAACGAATGATAGAAAAGCCAGAGGAACAACGAAACCCATGAAAGTAACCATCACGCGCCTCATGCCGCCATACTGGAAGAGCAGTCTCTCGATGAGAATTGAGAACGGCACCAGAGTTAGACCAAAGAATGTTATCGCATATATTGCGTCTTCAATCGATGCTCTTAAGGCTGAATAATTGTTTCTCTCGTATACCACTAACCTATTTGACAGCACTTCAATCTTGCTATATTCGTGATTCTCAAGGGCTAGTAAAGCTTCTGCGAAAATATCTTCAGTGTTAGTGTAGCCGGATGGAGTTATTCCTCCAGCAGATAGGGTCTTTATTCTCTCAAGATTTAGCCTGCGCATGTCTTGGGCAAATTTTAGCGTAGTGTAGGTTATCGTATATTGTTCGCATTCACCAATTTTAAAGCCAGCACCTGACAGGCACTCATCGCTTGAGTTCGTTAGGACTAACATTGGATATCTTTTAGTATATGTTGTGTGAACTAGGAACTCCACAGGCTTATCTGGAGGAACAAATGCTGCAGCGACGCTCACGCTATATCCACCATACAAATAGAAGTCCCAGCTCCATTGGTCGGGCGGAGCGTGGGATGCGAAGTCATTAACCGTAAGGGCAATATTTTGATCGCTGGCACCGCTCCTATAATATACGTCGCATATGTCAAACAGTGTTATAGTGCCACACTTAAATAGCGTATATATGCCAAAGCTCTGTTCCCTATCATAGGTATTTGCCGAGAAGCCTGAACTTATATGCGCAGATACATCCACTCGACCCCTAAACCAATATGTTCCAAAGCCCGGAGCATATTTGACGTTTCCAGTCTCCTCATCGACAACGTAAGCTTCTAGACCATAGTTACCCCCCATTAGTCTCTCCTGTTGTATTAGGCCAGGCATGTACACGTCTCCATCCTCATCTGACATAGCGTATGCTGGCAGGAGGAGCTGGAATGGCCGGGAGCCTAACGATGATGGGCCTCCTCTATTATAGACTATTATGGCGTTACTGACTGGTATGTCCCACCACCCTGAGTAAACATTGTACTCCATCGTTTTGCCACTTACATCCACCCACTTAGGATAAAACTGGCCTGGAACCTTGGGAGCCCAGCTCCCTATAAGCCCCGAAAGATCGGTATTCACTGTAGCGTAAATTATTGGGTACAGAGCTTCAATCTTGAACTTTATATTATCCCAGTTAATGGTGTCTGGCAGGTCAAATGGGGTCCAGTAGTCATTGCTGAATGCCCATAAGTTACCCCATGTCATTCCAGGGCCGCCTAAAACTAGTAGAGGCTCGCTGTTAGCATATCTGAGCGGGGAGCCATAGTAGTCTTCGTAAACTATGCCGTGACCTGGGCCTCCAGATCCAAACATATCCCTCGGAATCCAAGGTCTGCCTATAGCGGGATCTTCCCTGGCAAGATATGGTCTATTAAATCTCTCAGCCAAATCTGGAAGCAGCGTATTGAATAGCCAGTCTTGATAGTTTGTTAGCCACGGCGCTACACCTTCGTTCCACCCAAATGTCCATCCGAGGACAAGATATGGCATCAAATATTTGTTTATGTCATTTATGTCTATATTTATCTGGAGCTTTATTTTGCTACCCCATTCACTCCACCTGTTATCCACATACTCTTTAACAAACCATCTTGAACCAATGATTCCTTGATTCGTTCCCGAGAAAGCTATGAAGACTAGCGTATACTTATTTGAGCCAGGATTCGCGGCGAAGAACTTGGCCAGCTGAAGCATTATGGCTGTTCCTATGGCCTCTCTAGATCCCGGAGCTAGGCTCGGTATAAATGAGAAGCTATCGTATGCCGCTGTTATCAGCACATATTCGTCGGGGTAGGTTGTTCCCCTTAAATAGCCTATTACATTGTAGGATTCAACGTTGCGCCATTTCATGTTAGATACTAGAGTGACCGTCTCCCCTTTCTCAGCCAACTCCAGAAGCTTCCTTGATTCATTAGCCCTAGCATATACCCTTGGAAAGTTCCAAGCAACGCTCCCAAGCAGCTTCATTCGAGCCTCTATAGTTGTGGTATACTCTGGCTCAAGAAAAACAACAGCCTTGGCGCCAAACTTGGCTGCGGTAACCCAATGGTATTGCGTATTAAAGTCCATGAGAACTATGCTGCCCTCTATAGGTTTACCGTCAAAATTCTCATATTCACCTGAGCCTACGTAAACTAAGCGCCCGCTTAAACCTCCAGGTGGAGTTTGTGGTGGACAAACTCTGTTCGGATAAACCGGGTAAACCGTTACTTTTTCTCCGAGGGAAGTCTCTATGTAGGCACCCTCATCAACCGGTGTTGGAACCTTAAAACTATGCCTCTCAATCGATGATAACCCAAACCCGCGGAATTTACTTTCAATATAGTCGGCCGCAGCATAACATCCCGGATAACCTGTGAACCTTGAACCGAATCTAACAAGGTCTTCAATGTAACCTTTGAGCTCATCCATATTTATTGCCTTTAAGGCTGGTGTAAAGTAATCAAATGGAATGCCCTGAGCAACCACGGGTTCTGTGGCCGTTAGAAGCAGCGTTAATACGTATGAAACCACTAAGAGCGTTATTAGGGCTAGTAGAAGAGAGATTTTTCCCTCTTTAGCGAACGACAGCATAACTAAATCCCCAGAGTATAATATTTACAACTATCTTTTAAAAATTACTATTCACGAACTATCCTTAATGATACAGAAATCATCTTAAAAGAAGAATTTAATATTAAGTTTAGAAAAAGATTAATTAGGGGGTTGTTTATCCTGAAAGGAAGGGTTCTTACATCTTTCTTTGTGGCAACTATAATAATAGTGGGGTTAGCCTACTACATTTATGTCCAAAGCAGAATGCCTGCTGAAACATTAGAGGTCTTCATCGAAATTAATGGAGCTGATAGATGCCAAAAAATCGAGGGATTCGGTGGTTCAGGCGCCTATTATGAGTGGTTGTTAAAAAATTTGAGGGAACCCTACAGAACGGAGGTTGCGGATTTACTCTTTTCAGGTCTCGGAATAAATATTTATAGATTGCGAGCATGGACTAAAATTGAAAGTGTAAATGATGACGATGATCCTGACGATTTTAATTGGGAAACGTTTAATTTCACAACGGATCAAGACCAAGTGTGGAATGCTATTGAGGCTGAAAAGAGAGGCGTTACAAAGTTTATGGCTTCTGTTTGGAGCCCGCCAGCATGGATGAAAAATAACACGAAGGAAACAAATGACGGTTATCTTCTGCCAGAAATGTATGAGGAATTCGCAGAGTGGATAGCCGCGTATATTATAGGCTACAGAAAATATCATGGCATAAATATAGGCTGGATAAGTATACAAAACGAGCCGGATTACACTGCTACGTGGGAGACATGCATTTACACACCTGAGCAAATGAGGGATTTAGTTAAGGCAGTTGGTAGAAAATTTGTGACGGAGGGAATAACAACAAAGATAATTGTTCCTGAAACTTCTGGCGTTTACAGCGCCATTAATTATATAGAGGCAATAATGTCCGATCCGGAAGCAGCGAGATTTGTCGATGTCTTCGCTGCGCATTTATATGACGTGCAATTCTTCAATCCGGACCAAGGGGTTATATGGCTCAAAATGCTTTCTGAGCTTTGTGCTAAATACAATAGGCCGTTATGGATGACCGAATATAGCTACCTAGATTTTCCGGAGGCTGGCACCTATAATGAGGCCCTTTACACAGCCCAGCATATTCACAATGCGCTAGTGTATGGTAATGCATCAGTCTACTTAGTTTGGGAACTCTTTTGGTATAGAGAAACCGGACTGATCAGCATAAGTGGAGAAGGGGATAGCTACAAAATTACTCCAAAATATTATGCGGTTAAGCAATTTTTCAGATTCATAAGCCCAGGCTCAATAAGAGTAGACGCAAGCAGCAACAGACCTCAAATTCTTGTCTCAGCATACATAAATGAGGAAAGCGGTGATGTAACACTCGTGATGATAAATAGAGGATCAAAAGACGCCGATGTCAAGATATTTCTAAGAAATCTTACGGCTTCATCTTTTAAGCAGTATCGTACATCAAAGACTGAGAAATGCGAGCATATTGGTGACATAGCCGTTAAAGACAACTCGCTTGAAGTATTACTTCCATCAGATAGTATAACTACCCTCACCACCAGCTAACTGATGCTTCCAGCTGTCTCTAAAAAGACCTGCTTCTTGCTTATTTGAGCAGCACCTTAAAGTTTTCTGTACTAACCTCTTCGGGCATAGTGACCAGTAATCTTCAACCTATAAATCTATTAAGGTCCTGATTTTTCCCAATAACAGTAAGTTCGTCCATGAGTGAAGATCAATATTAAAATTATTATTAAAATGTATAAAAATATTGTAAAAATAGAATAACATA
>JAGTQL010000004.1:31132-49210 GCA_018396555.1 Candidatus Bathyarchaeota archaeon
TCGGCGTTAAAAGGGCTAATTTTTCTGAAAGCGCTTTACGGATTTTCCTGGGCATAAAGGGTATCATGAATGGGACGCTATTCTTGTAATCCTCGTATTCACCATTAAAATCATGCTCTAGGCTTTTTTCCTCACTCCTAGCTAATAAAATATATGAAAACACTAGCGTAACCCACGCTATTAGATCAGCTGGCCTTAAGTGAAACGGCAAGGCATAGAGCATATGACCGATGGTCCAAATAAATATTCCTAAATATTGGGGATGTCGAACTATGCCATAGAAGCCGGATTTTACAAGCCCGATCCCTCTAAGTTTGCTTATAATAAGCTGGATCATGCTTGCCATAAAAAAGAAGAAGCCGCCGAATGTAAAAAATGGGCTAATAATGTCCAACAGGAGAACCAGATAAAAGTTCGTCCATATTTCGGGCAGATGCAGAAATTCTGTAAGCCAATCAGCTCCGGGAATAACGGTCATCGGTATCCATGATACATAGAGCATACGGAAGACCCATTGGGGAACCCAGTCTAGTCTGAATGGGGATGGTGTTTCAGGGAAATAATTGAAGATCGTTGGGAATACTAAGGAAAGCGATATCCACATGGGAAGCCAGAAAGTCGATGAGATTGTTGGTAAACAATACATCCATGAAAATGTTAGGGCAATTCTTTTTAAGCGCTTTATCATTTTTCTCACTCTTAGTTAGAAAAATCGTTTAGTATCTGAAAAACTTTTATATGGGAAGCAAATAAATTCTTTATTGTGATGGATTATGATGAGAAATAAGAAAGCGATAAGCATGGGCGGAATTCTTGCTATTGTAACATTAATTGTGTCCGTGGGCATAGGTCTATGGATTATTAGTCCAGCCCTAACGGCGCTTACAGGTCCAGCTGGCAGAGTTAGCGTAACCGTTTCTGATGCTGGTAGAGTAGGAGCAAACCTAGTAAGACTAACCATTCTTAACGATGGCGAAGTGAAAGTGAAAATTCAGCAAGTAACTGTTACAGACACGGGTGTATCTGGAAGCGCAGCCCCAGGAGTTACAATAAGCCCTGGTGCATCCGGGCAAGTTGACGTAGGTTTCACAAGCGACCTGCCAACCAGCGCATTGACCTTAAAAGTGACTATTAAAACGGATAAGGGAGAATTTACAGCTCAAGTTAACCTGGCAGCTTCTTCCTAAAAGTAAAGTATTGCTTTAGGCGCTTCCTGAACACCTATGTTATTCTATTTTTTCTATATTTTTTGCTCATTTTAAGGAGCAATTCAAAGTTTTCTACGCTCATCTCTACGGGTATATCGCCCTCCGAACCTAAAATATAGCCTCCCCCAGGGACTCCTATTCTAAGCCTATCAAGCAGATGCTCTTTTAGCTCCTCGGCGCTCATAAAACCGATATTTTTGCTTAAGCCTCCTAAGAAACATATTTTGTCGCCGTACTTCTCCTTTAGGCTTTTAAGGTCCATGTTATCAGTTGGCCCTACCGGATTAAGCATATCTAAATTAGCCTCAACGAGCAATGGAACTAGGGAGGTAATGTTCCCATGGCTATGCATATTAACAAATGCACCGTACTTATGCGCTAATTCTATGGCCTTTGCATGCCATGGAAATATAAGATCCTCATAGATCTTGGGGTTCATAAATGTCCCGCTTCTATAACCCAAATCCTCAGGCCAATCTATCATCATAGCTCCCCTCTCAAGAAGATTCTTTTCAGCTTTCAGGTTGAACTCCCCAAACTTAGCGATAAGCTTCTTGACGAAATTTCTCCTCATGTACATGTCCTTTAGGATCACTTCTAACGGGCCCCTTAGAAAATACCAGGCACCTGAAAAGAAGCCGTTAATGCCACATGCAGGGAAAAACCCTCTCTCAACCACATATTTTATGGCCTTTTCAATTCCCTCATACCTAGACGGGTCATCGGGATCTGGAAGTTCCAAATTATCCAGATCATCTTCGGTTTTTACCGGATAATCTATATATTGCCGCGCCCAGATTGTTTTAGATGTCCCAACGCGCCACTTAGCCCCGGTCTCCCACTCAACGATATTCCACTCTTCACCGCTTTCAATCACCCGTTTAACTCTGATCCCGCCGCCGCCAACCCCAACTATAAAGTTGTCCATGTAGTCAGCTATTTTTAGAGCTTTGTCTATATGCTTTAGTCCAGCAGCTGTTATCTCGCATAGCGCGCTGCTTACTTCACTCTCAAACTCCACAGTTCTTCTGGCTATGTCTGCCTCTATGAGCGGAATAAACTTAGCCCTCGACATTTCATTAGTGAAACCTAAAACTTGAGGTGTAACAGGGGGCTCCTCATGGAGTAATGTGGAGAGAACACATTCAAACCTATTAACGGGCAAAGCCATCCATCCGCCGGATTTATGCCTGCTTCCCTTAAAATATTGATTTGTTCAGTGTTAACTAAAGTGTTTGGCCATTTCCTCATTTCCCGGGATTTTCAGTATTGCATCTATAGCGTCATCTATCTGCTTTACGCTCTTCGTCCTTATGTCCATTAGTAGCCATTTAACAAGCGTATCCCTGCCGCCCTTAAAATTGGCTTCTAGAGCCCATTCAGCCCTCATTATCCTGGGCAACATAACGTATTTGTAGAGCGGGTTAGGCATCGCGTTTTTAGGTATTGGGTGAATGCCTTTTCCATCAACCTTGACATGGGTTTCGATGGCTACATTATCTGGAAGGTTAGGTATGGTCCCCTTATTTAATACGTTCACGTATATTGGGGCTTTCACCTGCGTTCCGAGGAATGGTATTTCATAGCTATCGGCTTGTTTATCGTTGTATATGGAGTCTATAAGGGACACTATGACCTCTCCGCTTGCTCTCAGCGGTACCGATTGTGATACAGGCTTCGAAGTATCGAACGCTATCCTAGTCATCTCTTCAACGTTCCTCCTCACCCCTAGAATTCTCATGGCGCAACCTATTTCTGAGTCCGGTCCCCCGTAGGGTCCATACCAATACTTTTTAGTCTTTAGATCCCAATGGTACTTCCATGTTCCTCCACGGACGCTATCTCCTACAGGTAAGTAACCGTAAGTCTTATACAAATCCATGGCTGCTGGGCATAGGTCTAGGTCCCACGGGCTTGTGGTGTGCTCCCTCCACACAGCCCAATACTCCTCAGCATCCTCCTTAATCCAATCGTCCAGGTATTTGTATGCATCCTCACCCTTATACTTGAACTTTGTCAGCCATATAACGTGATTCAATCCTTGCATCTCAAAATCGATCTCTCTCGGGTCTATAAGATCCATTGCTTCTCTATAAAACTCAAACCTATGAGCGGCACAGTATGGGGTTATATTCTTGCCTAGCTTCTCCCTAGCTAGGCGCATAGCTAGAACTTCCAAGGCTGCTCTATAGCCTAGGAAGCCATGGCATATCCCTGCAACATTAACCTTAGTCTCTCTACTTATCATTGTTGTAAGTTCGAGAACCGGGTTCGAAACAATGAAGAACCAAGCATTCGGCGCGAGTTCCTCAACGTCTTTAGCCATGTCTAGGTGGAGTTTGAAGAGGTAGTAACCCCATATCGTATGGTAGTCTCCTACGTAGTTCCATTCGACGCTGTTGATTCCCCTATAATATCCATGCTCCTCAGATACGTCCCTCATCTCCTCATAATATAAATAGCCCTTGGGGAGCGCTGTCGAAATTACGAAATCAGCATCCTTAATAGATTCCCTCCTATCTTTCGTGGCATGTATTTCCACGGGAAGCTTAATCTCCTCAACATATCTCTTAGCCAAAGTTGATACGATGTTAAGCCTGTAATCATCAATATCCATAAGCCATATTTTGGAGCCGCGCAACCCTTCATTCAAGAATATGTCAACAAGTATCCTACTAGTCCACCTAGCACTGCCAGCACCTACAAAAACAATCTTAGGTCCTTCATACATTGATCTATCAACCCCCATAATACCTACGTCCAGTATAAAACCTAAATTTTACACTTAATAAATCTTATGGCATTATGGCGGTCTTTTCGTTAGTGTTCCTCTAGCAACCCTAAAACATAGCGTAAATGCAGACATCTACCAGATCTCCTCAAAGGTCTAGAAAGAAAACATCAAATAATCAGTGGCAGATGCAGACTTCTTATCCCCCGAAATTGCAAACTCGTCGCCGGGAAAGGGGAATTACACGATAACCTAGTTCAGGAATGCCTGCACATTTTTAATCGCCTCTACATGCTACGCCAAAAAATTGAAGATGGATGATACGGCCTAAAAAGCATCTGGAAAAGCGTCGGAAACAAAACAATTAAAACCATAAAACGGAAATTATCTTTAAACAAATCTGCTACAGCGTCATCTGGACAATGGGAGGAAGATACCGCATTTTTAGCTAAAACCTAAAAACTGTAATCCCCTTACCTAACAATTAGCGAGCATCGCTGGATGACGCCACATGATAACTGAGAAGCATATAATGGAAATGATGATCGAGGCATTACCTAGATGCCCAATATGCGGCTCAAGCATCGGATATGAAGTTGTAAGCATCTTTAAGGGCACCGTTAAATGTAAATCTTGTCAGGCAGAATGGTCTTCTAGAGACTTCTTTGAATCCGAGAGACTAAAGAATCTGACCATTAGGGAGCTGCCAGAAGGACACCGCACATTCACTTGCGGAAGATATGTTTTAAGGAGGCATGAGGAATATCCTATAGATTTCTGGAGATCTCTAGGGAAGATTGGCAGATGGCCAATTTCAAGAGGTTATCAAGAGTTTATATGGGTTAGTTTGATGGGGCTTCTGGTCTTCTCAGCGGCTTTTATTCCGCGTTTTCTCTTAATCGATAAAACAAGCGTTATGACTGATGAACCACTATATATTAACGCTGGAAGACTTTACATTCAAAGCTTCCTTAGACTTAACTTTAGCTCTGAAGTTTGGCGAGTGAATGCTGAGCATCCGCCAATAGCTAAGCTTCTTATAGGGGCCTCCTCCCATATCTTCACGCCTTTATTAAGATGGGAAAGCGCATATAACTTATATTTTAGTGCGCGTCTGGCGCCTGTAACCGCAGGAACACTAATTTGTGTTTTTATCTACTTAATTGGCCGGAGACATTACGGGGATGAAGCGTCTCTTCTGGCAGCTATACTTGCAGCTTTCTCTCCATGGCTCGTATATTACTCAACCCTTGCTATACTGGATATCTTCGCTGCTCTTTTCCTATCCCTAACCTTCCTGCTGCTCCCACTAATTAAGGGCATTAATAGATATCTTATACTCGTTGGAGTACTCTCGGGTTTAGCTGTTGGGTCAAAAGGAACGGCTATAGCAGCCTTTCCGGGAATAGGCTTATACCTTCTTCTCAAAACCTTGGTTGGGAAGTCCAGGACAGAAAAAAAGAGCTTACGGATGATTCTGCTACAATTTATGCTAATATCCTCAGCGGCGGCATCCACCTTCTTTGCAACTTGGCCTTGGCTCTGGCAAAAAACTCTAGAGAGAACCATTTGGGTTATTGGCTTCCATCTGGGGCATATGGAATCGGGGCATACGACTTTTTATGCGGGAAGGGTCTACACTCATGTTCCACAGTGGGTTACGATATATATACTCTTTATCAAGACGCCGATCTTACTATTTATTCTAGGCATGCTCTTTCTCCTCTTTGTGGCTACTAAAATAGTTAGCAGACGAGCTATTGACGAAACATACTTGAGCATATTTTCCTGGCTTATCGGAAGCATCCTAACAATGTTCATGTTCCGCATAATCATCGGGGACCATTATGTGGTTTTTCTTGAGCCAGCCATAATATTGTCAGCATCAATCTCTGTTGTTAACATTCTTAGAAGCCTAAAAGATGTTAAGTTCAGATTTAACAAGTTCTTAATTATGCACTATACTCTGGCATCCTTAATGATTATGGAGAGTTTAATAGGATTAGCGGTCCACTGGGCTTCACCATGCGGATATGCTAATGAACTGATAATTCATGCGGATAAAGCCCTTCTTATCATCGACACTGGATTCGAGGATGCCGCCAACTATCTGATCAAGCATTGCGATAGGAACGCTACAATCGCTGTTGCCTACAGCACAAGCCTTCTAGAGATCGAGTTGAACAGAAAGGGCGAATTTGGATTTAAACTCATAGACTTAAATAGACTTAACGAGGCAGATTACGCGGTTTTCCCAAGCATTTACACGCAGCGATACGGCTTTCCACCAGAGATTAGAAATTGGCAACTCATTCACAAGGTTGAGTCTGGCGGAACCACACTCTGCTATATTTTCAAGCAATCTCCCTAAAAGATTAAATATCTTAAACCGGTTTTGGCGTAAAATTTGTGTTTTTTAACTGAAAACGTGTTTTTATGGTTAAATTTTCAATAAAAGTTTTCTGGCTGTTCTGAGCGAAAATCTCAAACAAACGTTTAATAACACATATTCCGGATGAAAACTGTAAATATCTCTCATATGTGGAATGCCTTAAAACTCGTATAAGGTAAAATCACTTTTAGGTAAGGTATGGAGACGCGTGAGGCTAATGTCTTTAGATAATTTAAAAATCTGGAAGAAGAGATAAAGTTTATATGATAGATATCAATCTCGATATCAATGACGATAAAAATATTTAAACTTGGGATGCGAAAAGAATCCTCTTGCATCCAATGTGATCTGGAAAGTTTGAGCGGATGACGATGGCCAGCGTAATATTAAGAGTCTATAGATATATGGCTAGGGATTGGAAAACATTAACCCTCACCATAGCTCTTCTACTCACATCCATAGCTTTGGCGATGATGATACCGTGGTATGTCAGGGACTTATTGAATTCAATAATGGTGTTCGATGTAAGTAGGCTTCTGCCCTCATCCCTGATGATAGTGATCTTGACTTTCCTCGAGGGGGTTGTCGCCTTCTTAGACAGATATTTATTTGAAATGATAGCCCAAAAAACAATATATCGGCTTAGGCTGGATCTGTATAGGCATTTACATGAGCTCTCATACGGCTTTTATGACAGGGTAGACGTTGGCGAAATAATAGTGAGGATCACAAATGACATGGATACCCTAAACGGTTTCATAAGTTTCGCAACCATGCAGTTCTTGAATGCCATCTTCTCCGCGGTAATAGCGCTCTCTATACTTTTAAGTCTAAATGTTGAGTTAACTCTTGTAGCGGCTACGCTTCTCCCGCTTCTTATATTGATACGTACTCTTTTCGACAGGAAGATTTTTCCAATTGCTGAGAAAAGCTGGAGGGCGATGAGCCAGTTTAACAGCACAATACAGGAGTATACTTCAACGGTTAAGATTTTGAAGGCTTTGGGTGTAGAAGACGTGTTCGGAAGAACCTACAGGTCTAGGCTCAGCAACCTGTATGACTTAAACATGAAGTTTGAAAGGTATATGTCAATTTCATGGCCAGCAGTTGGGCTTGTAGCGTCCCTCATACAAATCACGGTTTACTTATATGGCGGATCTAAGGTGATATCAGGGGCTCTAAGCGTAGGCGACATTGTAGCTTTCCTTCTGTATCTTTCCATGCTTAACTGGCCATTGATGGGCATAGGCTTCTTTTTCATGAATTATCAAAGAGCATCCGTTTCAGCATCTAAAATATTTGAAATATTAGATAGGGAGCCGGAAGTTAAGGAGCAGCCTAACGCAGTTGAGCTTAAGGATGCTAGGGGGCATGTGCAGTTTGATAATGTAACATTCGGTTATGACCAAAATAAACCGATATTAATGAATTTAAGTTTTGAAGTTAAACCCGGGGAGAAGGTTGCCATAATTGGTCCCACGGGCTCAGGCAAGTCAACGCTCATCAAGCTTATACCGAGATTCTATGATCCCACGAGCGGACGTATACTCATAGATAGCGTAGACGTAAGAAGCGTGATGGTGAAATCCCTTAGAAAGAATGTAGGCATCGTCCATCAGGATGTCATGCTCTTCGCTGGCACAATAAAAGATAATATAACGTATGGTAAGTCAAGCGCCTCTATGAGCGAAATTATCGAGGCTGCCAAAGCAGCTGGCATACATGACTTCATAGCCAGCCTGCCAAAGGGCTATGACACAGATGTTGCTGAGAGAGGCGTAACGCTTTCAGGCGGACAAAGGCAGAGGATAGCGATAGCGAGAACCCTCATACTTAACCCAAAAATACTTATACTTGACGACCCAACGTCAAATCTTGATGCTGAAACTGAAGCCACTGTAGTTGAAGCGTTAAGGAAGCTCATTGATGGCAGAACAGTTTTCATAGTGACGCAGAGGCTTTCAACGCTTAAATTAGCCGATAAAATACTGGTTCTAGACAATGGCAGGATAGTTGAGGAGGGAACACATGAGGAATTGATGAAGATGGGCGGCGTATATGCGAAGCTCTACAATGCACAGTTCGCTCATCAAGAACCCTTAGTTGGGAGTGTAGAGAAAGTTGGGCTGGGTAATCGGTAGATACGCTAGGGGAGAAGCCGAGGGTAAACCTAAAGGTTCCCCGGTAAAGATAATGGCGAGGCTATTAAAGCTCGTATGGAAGTATAAGGTAAGGGTCATAATATTCGTTGCAGCGGCTGCAGCAGCCCTAGGTTTAAGTGTGATAGCACCCTACATTGGTAAAAGGGTCGTTGACGAAGGCATAGTGGCCAAAGACATTAATGCCTTAACATATTACTCAATCATCTTCATGGTAATAGCGGTCTGCATTTGGGCTTTAAGCACTATTAGGGGCTACAGCGTCGCATGGTTAACTCAAAAGCTCCTTTATGATTTACGCTCAGAACTATTCGCCCACTCAATGGGACTCGACTATGCTTTCTTCTCCTCAACATCCGCGGGTCAGGTAATATCAAGGTTCACCAGTGATGTTAATGCTGTTGGACAAACGGCTACAACAGGGTTCATAGACGCGGTATTCAACACACTAACAATTGTAGGCGCGTTAATCGCCATGCTGAGTCTAAACTTTAAACTTACCCTAGTAACCCTCTCCCTCGTGCCTTTAATAGTTGTTTCAGTGATTTTCTTAGCTAGGAGGAGCTATAGGGCTTATAGAAATGTTAGGGCTAAGGTTGGCGAATTAACGACAAACATTGAGCAGACCGTTTCAGGCATGAGGGTTTCACAGTCTTTTTCTGAGAGAGATAGAGAGAACCTCAGGCGCTTTGAGAGAGTAAGCTATGAAACCATGCGGGCGAACCTTAGGGCAACCCTCGTGATGGCGCTTACACGTCCAGTGCTGAGCATCATAAGAGCAGCCACGGTTGCTTTATTAGTGTTCTATGGCGGAAACCTAGTTGTTAGCGGGGAAGCAACGATAGGCACGCTAATAGCATTCTACAGCTACGTGGAAATGTTCTTTAACCCAGTTATAACATTGACCGTATATTATAATATGCTCCAGTCAGCCCTCGCAGCTGCTGAAAGAGTCTTTGAGTATTTAGAGGCGAAGCCCTCCGTTAAGGAGCAGCCTAACGCCACTGACCTAGAGATTGAGAAAGGCGAGATAATAATAGAGAACGTATCCTTCAGTTACAGCGAGGCGAAAGTCTTTGAGAATTTCAACCTTAAAGTTAAGCCGGGAGAAATACTGGCTGTTGTAGGGCCAACTGGCGCTGGCAAAACAACCCTTGCAAACCTAATATTGAGGCTCTACGACCCACAGAAAGGCTGCGTGCTCGTAGACGGCGTAGATATAAAAACTGTTAAATTAAGGTCTCTCAGAAGCCAGATGGCCTTAGTTCCTCAGGAGCCGGTGCTATTTAGAGATACCGTCCTGGAGAACATTCGCTATGGTAAGCCTGAAGCCAAGGACGATGAGATCAGGGATGTTATCCACGAATTAGGTTTAGACCCGCTGATAGAATCTCTTCCGGAAGGCCTTAATACAATGGTTTCCGAGGGAGGTGGAAACCTGTCAGTTGGCCAGAGGCAGCTCATAAATATTGCTAGAACGCTCCTGAGAAGGCCTAAGATAATAATTCTTGACGAAGCGACAAGCAGCGTTGATCCATACACAGAGAGCATACTGCAAGAAGCCTTAAAGAGGCTTCTCGCTGGCAGGACTTGCATAATAATTGCTCATAGGCTTTCAACAACTTTTCTGGCCGACAGGGTCATAGTCCTTGATCAAGGCAAAATAGTTGAGGAAGGAACTCACGAGGAACTATTAAGGTTGGGCGGACTATATGCAAAGCTCTAT
Source organism: Candidatus Bathyarchaeota archaeon (assembly GCA_018396555.1). Lineage (GTDB taxonomy): Archaea > Thermoproteota > Bathyarchaeia > Bathyarchaeales > DTEX01 > DTEX01. Next base: position 41,349 of record JAGTQL010000004.1, read on the forward strand.
GAGCTCCAAATAGGCAAGCCGATGGAGGCGGAGATGTTAAGCGCAAGCCCAGCAGGCACGGCTTAGCAATTTCCTTAAGCATGCGCTATAGAGTCCATTCCTTTCCTCCTTTCATCATTGTTTCTAAGACGGGAAGCCTGCTCTATCCTTCTATCTAAAAGAGCGTGGGGATTCGGCTGCAAAATCTTTTATATTATTTTTGTTAAATTTTGGTTGAGGCTGATGGAATGTCCCGGTTTAAGTGGCATCTGATTGGGCATGCGCATATAGACGCTGAATGGCTTTGGACTTTTGATGAAACATTGAAGGTCTGTGAGAACACGTTCCGCTCGGTGCTAAATCTTATGCGTGAGCATCCGGGCTTCACGTTTTGCCAGAGCAGCGCATGCTACTATGAAGTTATGGAGAAGACGCAGCCTGAACTATTTGAGGAGATTAAGAGGAGAGTTAATGAGGGACGTTGGGAGATCGTCGGCGGCTCATGGGTTGAGTTCGATTCGAATATGCCGTCAGGTGAATCTTTAGCGAGACAATTTCTCTACGGGCAGAGGTATTTCAAGGAAAAGTTTGGGTTCTATGTTGAGGTCGGCTGGCTGCCGGACAGTTTCGGTTTTGCATGGACTCTGCCGCAGATAATGGCTAAATCCGGCATAAAATACTTCCTAACACAGAAGCTTTCATGGAACGACATGACGTACTATCCATTTTACGTTTTCCTTTGGGAGTCGCCTGACGGAACAAAGATACTGTCCCATCAAACCGTCGGAAGCTACAGTGAAGAAATTAAAGATGAGAACCTAGGGCGTTTCACTCATCAGTCTAGGAGACTTAGGCTTCTTCACGGCATGGACGATTTGCTCATACTTTATGGTGTAGGCGATCATGGCGGCGGGCCTAGAAGAGGCGATTTAGAGACGATGTTAAGGTGGGCTGGAAGCCGAAATTTACCTGCTGATATTGACAATATTAAAGCTGCAGATTACTTCAAAATTCTCGAGGGATATTTAGGCAAGGTTGAGATCCCAGTGGTTTCAGATGAGCTTTATCTGCAGTTTCACAGAGGAGTCTTCACAACGCAATCAAGGTTTAAGCAGATTAATAGGAAATCGGAAGTCCTAATAGACATTGCTGAAAGATTCTCCACCATAGCGAGTCTCCTAGGTGGAAAATACCCGAAGGAAGATCTTAGGGAGCGCTGGAAAAAGATACTGCTACACCAGTTCCATGATACAATGTCTGGTTCAGGCATAAGAGAAGTCTATGAGGACTGCGAAAGAGATTTTAAGGAAATTGAAAAGTTCGCTTTGGAAACGCTTGATACCGCGTTAGCTGCGACATCATCCAAAGTGAATACTCAGGGTGAGGGGAAACCGCTGCTTGTGTTTAATCCGTTATCGTGGGAAAGATTTGGCGTGGTACATGTTAGGTTGGGAAGCAAGGGAGTCCCCTGTGAGATTATGGATTCTTTGGGTAATATTGTTCCATGCCAGCCCGATAAGGATGGAAAAGAAATATCATTTATTGCTAATGTTCCCTCACTAGGCTACTCGCTCTATAGGCTTAAGCCATCGGAATCATGGAGGACTTATCAAACGGACATTAATGCATGCGACGATGGAGATCAGATAACGCTTGAGAATTCGAGGCTCAGAGTGTCTGTAGATAAGCGTTCGGGCATTATTAAGGAGATTTACGATAAAGATTTGGGATTAAACTTCATAGGTGAGGGAGGCATAAGGATTCAGGTATTCGAAGATCATCCGCGCTATGGTAGAAAAACGCTCTTCTACGATTTTGATGCAATAAGCTGCGACGCTTGGGAGGTTTTCATATATCAGCAGCCGGGCGGAGTGAAGTATGTGGAGCTTAAGGAGGCTGAAGAGGTTAAACTGTTAGAGAACGGCCCTGTAAGGGCTACAATAATTGTCAAGTACAGGTTTAGGCAGGAGGGCAGAGAGGATTCAACCTTCACGATATATGTTAGGCTATATTCAAACATGCCTATGCTCTATATAGATTTCGATGTAGATTGGCATGCAGCCCATAGAATGGCTAAGCTCGCTGTGCCGGCAAGCTTCCAAAGCGATTACAACACATGTGAAATACCGTATGGCTACATAAGGCGCAGGAACCCGCTATCGCCGGAGGCAACGCTGTATGAAAGGGCTAAGTATGAGGCCCCATGCCAAAAGTGGGTTGACTATGCTAGTGAGGATGAAGCTTATGGGCTGTCCATATTGAACGATTCTAAGCACGGATATGATCAAGCCAACAATATTGTAAGAATCTCGCTGCTTAGAAGCCCGACCTATCCGCCTAAATGGGGTGAAACTGGGGGATTAGAAGGGTTCGCTAAAGAGCGGGAGATAGCGGATCAAGGTAGACATGAGTTTAGCATAGCCTTATACCCGCATAAGGGATGCTGGAGGAAAGCCCAAACAGCGAGGAAAGCATATGAACTCAACTATCCATTGATCGTCAAAATTGAAAGTGAACATTGCGGAGATCTTCCTGAAAAACAATCTTTTCTAGAAATAACTCCGGAAAATGTAATATTATCGACCCTCAAAATAGCTGAAGATAGTGACGATGTGATCGTAAGGTTTTATGAATCTCAAGGAAGCGATTGTGAAGCTGAGATTATAATTCCTTGGAAAGTTAAAGAGGTTTATGAAACAGACATACTTGAGAGAGAAGTTCGGAGATCTGATAGCTCACTTAAAACATCCCTTGGACGCTGCGAGATTAAAACACTGAAGCTTAAGCTCTCTTAGTCCATCTTTTTATTAAACTATTGCCGCGGTGAGCCTACTTGAAATGATGAAAGGTTTTCTTAGTGCCCGTTGTTTTAGCATGCTGGCGCGCAGCAATTATTTCTATCCTAATTTATTTCTTGGTTAATTCTTTGAATCAGGTTTTCCAGCATTTCTTCCGTAACAGCTCCGTTCGTGAAGGAGACTAGGAATCTTAAGGGCATATATTTCATCATTTCTGAGAGCATTTTAAGTATGCTTCCTTCAGGGGCTGCAGCAAAGGGTGTATGCTGAATAAACTGATGAAGCATGGATCCGAAAACTTTTGACGCTATGGGGTCCTCCATAATATCTCCTATGGTTGAATTTCTATGGAATTTCTTTCTTATTTGAACTGTGGATTTTACATAAACAGTGTCTTTTAGAACAATATCTCTCGAGGATCTCCCGATGAGTATCTCGAATTCTCCGCTTTCCACATGCCAATCTTTAATGTCTACATTATAGTAGGCAAAGGCTCTTCTATCTAGGATGAACACCACCTCTTTCTCCTCCCACGGCTTTACCTCAACCTTTTCAAACCCTTTTAGCTCTTTCTCCGGTCTTATCACGCTGCTTTTAACATCCCTCACGTAAAGCTGCACTATTTCTTTTCCCGGCGTTTTACCCGTATTCTTCACCTTAACGCTTACTCTCAGAACATCTTGATCAGTCATCTCCTTTTTGTCTAAGACGAGATTTGAATATTCAAAAGTGGTGTAGCTTAAGCCATGGCCAAACGGGAAGAGAACATCCATCTCCTTCTTATCATAATATCTATAGCCTACGAAGATTCCTTCTCGGTACTCCACTATGTCATCTTCTCCTGGGAAATTAAGATGGGATGGATTGTCACTTAGTTTCTTAGGAAATGTTTCTGCCAGCTTGCCTGATGGGCTTACTACTCCAAATAGTACATCAGCAACCGCCCCTCCCCAAGCCTGTCCTCCCAAGTATGTTTCCAGAACGCCCTTAACTTTATTAATCCATGGCATCTCCACCGGGGCTCCGTTGGATAGAACCACCACGAGATTGCATTGAACTTCAGAAACTTCCTCGATTAATCTATTGTGGTTCTCGGGCATTTTCATATTTGGCCTATCATATCCCTCAGACTCGTATCTTTCAGGAAGCCCCGCAAATATTACTGCTACATCAGAATTTTTAGCGGTTTCCTTCGCCTCTTCTATTAACTTTTCATCTATCTCGTCGCTATCCAACCTATATCCGTCAGCATATAGAACTTTTGCTTTACCCTCCACCATTTTCAAAATTTCATCGTAAGCATTATCCAGCATTGTAGGATTAACGCGGGAGCTTCCTCCGCCTTGGTATCTGGGTTTTTTGGCGAAGGCGCCTATTAAAGCGATTGTTCCCTCCTTTCTTAATGGAAGAATATTATCTTCGTTTTTTAGAAGAACAAAGCATTCTCTTGCCGCTTCTCTCGCTAGATTATGATGGGCAAATTTATCATAAGATGCATTTTCCCTTCTATTCTCCACTGCCCTAAACACTATCCTTAAAATTCGCTCCACAGCTCTATCTAAAACATCTTCCGGTAGCTCTCCTCTCTTCACCGCCTCGATGATCTTCTTATCTCCGAAGCCTCCGTCGTAGGGCATCTGAAGGCCCAGACCTGCCAACAGCCCCTTTACCCTCTCGTTTACGGCTCCCCAGTCGGATACTACTAATCCTTCAAAGCCCCATTCCTCTTTGAGAATATCATTTAAGAGATGCTTGTTTTCGGAGCAGTATTCACCGTTCACCTTGTTGTACGCGCACATTACAGCCCAAGGTTTACCCTCCTTCACAGCCCTCTCAAAACTTGCGAGATATATCTCTCTTAATGTTCTTTCATCCGCCTTCACATCAATAGTTAACCTTCTATGCTCCTGATTGTTTGCGCAAAAATGCTTTATGCATGCGCCTACCCCTTGGCTCTGCACGCCTTTTATGAAGTGAAGAGCAATTTCTGAAGATAAGAAGGGATCTTCCGAATAATATTCGAAGTTTCTTCCACAAAGAGGAGACCTTTTAATATTAACTCCTGGACCGAGAAGAATTGAAACACCTTCGGCTTGGCATTCCTCCCCGATGGCGCTTCCCACCTTCTCCATTAGCTTCCTATCCCAAGAGGAGGCTAAGGTCACCGCTGTGGGGAAACATGTGGCGGGAACACTTTTTTCAAAGTCGCCTTCCCGCTCTTGTTTTCTTAATCCATGGGGTTCATCAGTCATCATTATTGAGGGAATTTTAAGCCTCTCTACTGGTTTTGTATGCCAGAAACCTAATCCTGAGCATAAACATGCCTTTTCCTCAAGAGTCATTCTAGAAATTAATTCCTTAATGTTCATTTTGTCTTCCCCTCAAAAATGTTTAGCCCAGTTTTTAACATTTAAGCCTTCTGTTTTCCGCGCCTAGTGATAAAGCTATTCAATTAGCATTCCGATAAAAATATAAGAGGAATTTCAAAATAAATTAGTAAAGGCGGATTCATTTGAACCCCTTCATACGTTTTATAACTAGGCGTCTAGCCTTCCTATTGATGACCTTCTTCGCTTTTCTGCTCATAATTTTCGCTTTACCTAGGGCTATACCCGGAAACCCTCTGGCTTCCCTCCTGTATCAGATAATTCAGCAGGCTCAATCTAACCCGGATCTTGTGAAGGCTGTTTACAAAAAGCTGCTTGAAGAGTTTGGGATGGATAAACCAGTACATATTCAGCTAATTGAGTTTCTGGGCAGGCTTGGCAGTGGCGACCTTGGAACACCGATTGCCTTTTATCCCCGTAAGGTTGCAGATTTAGTTTTCTCCTATTTGCCATGGTCTCTGGGACTTTTGATACCTGCCACTTTAACATCGTGGTTTAGGGATAATTTTTTATCCCCGAACCAAATAAAGACACAAAGAGGTATATAAACAAACAAAAAGAAAAATTGGTCTCTACGCTTAAACCATAAATAGATGGCTAAAGATAAATTTTTAATCCATAACCCAAACTCGAGTACTCACTTCTTTCTCAAGCTCAAATAACCTAACAATTTTGTCTTATAATATTTTTTCAATATCTAGCTGAGTATGGATAAAGGCTTCCATAAATTGTTCTTTTTCCATCATTTCCTTATATTTTTAGAACCTTTATACTTGATAACTGATACATATTCTTTCATTTTCTTCAGGAGAGAATGAGAAAGTGGCTTTGGGGAATACATTTTTTATTCTAAGAGTTTCAGCATTGAAAAATTTCATATTCAGGCAAAGTCTATATTATGTATAAATTTAATAATGAATTAAGGGTTTTGAAAGTATGAGCGAGAGGAAATTTGTAAGTAGAAAGATCGCCATTGCGCTTGGGATTGTGTGTATTGTCTTATTAGTTCTTCTTGTCGGAAATATATACACTCTCAGCAGTCGAATATCCTCGCTAAACTCGCAACTAGAAAGTCTAGAGAATGAAAATTCATCTTTGAAGTCGGAAAAATCAACTAAAGATGACATAATATCTTCATTAAATTCTCAGGTAGCATCGTTAAACTCTCAAATTGCAGAGCTACGGAACCAAAGAGATAAGCTTCAAACATGGCTACAGGGAAACATAACGTATTATAACTCTCAGATGAATTCGCTAAATTCTCAAGTAGTAAATTTACAGAATAAAATATCTTCATTGAATTCTCAAATTTCAATTCTTCAGGACTATGTGAGCGCGTATCAAAGCTTGAGAGAGAAAGTAAACCATAGGTGGAATCAAATTAGCGTAGAACCTTTCATAACGCCTCGAGACCAAGCAGTAATAGAGATTGTTTATAGCATTACAGGGGGATGGAGCAATCCATCCGACTTTGATGAATGCTGGAAAGATATTAAAACTATGTATAATTGGGTTGTCAATAATATAGAATACAGATATGATGGATTGTATCCAATACTTCCATACGAACCTTCTGGAGATTTAAGTTTTTGGGATGAAATGTGGCAATTTCCAAATGAGACTCTAAATCTCAAAAAAGGTGACTGTGAAGACATGGCAATACTCCTCTGCTCAATGATAAGGTGCTATGAAGAGCAGTGCTCCGCTGAGGTTATCACCATACGGAGCAGCCTCTCTGGACATTCAGCAGTACAAATCCTAGTTAAAGATTATAAACTCATAATATTAGACCCTGTTGGAAAATATTACAGCTGTGATTACTGGGGAAACATAGTCTTTAACGACATAACCGCAGAAATCAACAATTGGTTAAACTATTGGAAGCCAGCTATGGGAAGTGATGTTTACGTTTGGAGGATCTTTTCTGACCATATTGATAAAAAATTCATATCAACAAGAGAATATATAGCATGGATGTACAGCAGATAACAAAGGGAAATAGTTATCTAAAGACATCTTTTTATTTTTTGGGCTTGTGGTTAAAATATTTATTTCTAAACAGATTACTTTTATTGATGAAAATAAACAAATATCCTAAAAAAGGATATTCTACTATGTTATCTTTCTTAAACATCTTTTTAATATGCTCTTTCTTTTTTGTAAGGATCAATGTGGAGCATTCTATAGAAGTTTACGTCTATAATTTCCCTAATTTCTATAGTTTAGAAAACATAAAGAACTACTTCCACCACACTTTCGAAGCTGAAGCGACCATTTATTATCGTTACTTAAATGATTCATATTATTTGGATGAGTTTTTAAAAATAGTTAGCTTGTTAATTGAAGAAGGTGTTCCGATAATACCGCCAGATTTCTGCGTCCCCTGCGAGATGGAAAAAGATTGGAAAGAAACTTACATACGCTATTCATGCCCACTGCTATTATATTTTCGCGATGGGAATCTAACATCTATTGTAATTTCAAGATTCGACCCAAACGTATTATTTCAAGCCTTCATTTATTCAGAAGAGTCTGTGAAGGTGTTTCTACGTGACGATTTGATTTATTTATTAAAGGATGATGCAAGAATGCGAATAGAGGATCTTCTTAAAGGAAGGAAAGAAGTCTCGATGGAATTTCTTTCTCTTCTACCAATTATTGTTATGGCGGCATTAATAGATGCTGCCTGAGAATTTAA
>JAGTQL010000060.1 GCA_018396555.1 Candidatus Bathyarchaeota archaeon
GTATGGTAGCAGTCGATGAGACTAAGATTAAGGCTAACGGCGAGTGGCGCTATGTTTGGGCTGCGATAGACGTGGATACACGTGAGCTATTAGCCATATGGGTTTCATGGCAGAGGAACATTCACCACGCGGAAGCCTTCATGAGGAGGTGCTGGAGACATGCACGAATAAGCCAGTCATACTCGTGGATAAAGGCCCATGGTACCCTGAGGCTCTCCAAGCCCTTGGCCTTGAATGGAAGCATAAAACCCTCGGAGAGAGAAACCGCATTGAAAGATGGTTCAGAACAATGAAAGCGAGGACTAGGCGGTTCTCCAACAACCTCCCAGTGAGGAAAACGCCTATCCTCAAGATCAAGCTCTTCATAAGGCTCTTCACCCTATGGTACAACTTCATAAGGCCGCACCAAACCCTAAAGAGACCGCCAGCAACACCAGTAACTTGACAGTATCTCATGGCTTAACCTATATGTTTAAATAATTTTGTAAGGGAATCCCTTAATATGCGAGGTTCAAAGCTTAGAGAAACCGCAGTGCGCGTGTTAGGAGCATACAGAATCTTAGCCTCCCTTATTCGAAGCCTGGATAAAAGATACAAGTTTATGGTTGCCATTTTAGGCGTCTACCAGTGGGTTTTCAACCTGCCTACGAATTATAATCAACTTTACATCACAGGGCTCGGAGCGGACACCGTCAAGCTCGGCTCACTGAGCAGTCTGGGCGGACTTGTATCATCCACGGCTTCAGCCCCTGTAGGCTGGCTAATAGATAAGTATGGGGTTAAGAGGATGGTCGTCTACGGTCTGCTCATATCAACCCTAGTATCCCTAATATATTATACGTCTGGGAGCTGGCTTTCACTCATACCGGCCGTTATGCTGGCCGAGCTGGGCTTCAGAATGATAATACCTTTAACGGACCTAATATTCATGGACGTTGTCAAATCTACGAGTCGAGCTCAGGCTGTAGCCCTCTCAAGGACCGTATGGGCTATACCGTCACTCGCAGCCCCCATGACAGCGGCCTTCATAGTAGCCAGCTCAGGAGGCATATGCGTAGAAGGCATAAGGCCTCTCTACATCCTACAAGCCGCGGCAACAGCCTTGGTGGCCCTACTGGTCTATTTGAAGCTAAAGGAAACCCACGTGAATTCCATGAGTCTAACCAGCGGTGTAAACTTCATGGAGGGATTCAGAGAGGTTCTCAGAGGAGGTAGAAGGATCCTGCTTTGGCTTATAACCATGGGTTTATGGAGGTTCTCAAGCAGCATTTCGATGCCGTATATACCGCTTTGGATGGCGTACGTTAAAGGCGCCGATCCATACATCCTAGGCATCGTAGGTACAGCTGGTCTGGTCTCCTCAGCCCTGCTGCAGATGCCTATAGGAATCTTAGCTGATAGAATAGGGCGGAAGAAGGCGTTCTTAATTTCGAGGCCAATAGCATATTTAGGTACAGCTGTGCTTCTGCTTGCGCCGTACCCTCAATTGCTGGCGGCCGTAGGGTTCCTGGGCGCCATAGGGTTTATGGGAGGCTTCGCTGTTGTCAGCTTCACACCCTTCGTAACGATGCATTGGGAGATGGTTCCAGCTGAGATGAGGGGCAGATGGTTCGGGCTCTCAAGCCTTTTTGAGTCTATGGCTATCGCGGGCTACATGCTCGGGGGAATTCTATGGAGCTACGGGTACATGGAACTTGTGCTCCTTCTGCCAGTGATCGTGGAGGTCACATGCATAATGCCAATACTAATTTCGATTCCTGACACTCTGGAGAAGAACCAGGAGTAAACATGATCCCTCAGTATGCTGAATAGTACGTAAAAGTTTATTATATGGTTCTGCTTTTGTTTCTTTCAAGTGGGGTTTAAAGCAATGTATAGTAGCGGCTTAGATAGCTGGAAGCTTAAGGGTACAACCACGGTGGCCTTTAAATGCCTCGACGGAGTAGTTATGGCCGCTGATACTAGGGCGACAGTTTTACCAGGCTTCGTAGCCCACAAGAAGGTGAAGAAGGTTCATGAAATAACGCGTAATGTTGGCATGACGATCGCAGGCATCCCAGCGGAGGCCATAAATTTACTGGACATTTTAAAGGCTAACGCCATGCTCTATCAGCTTCAGCGTAGGAGAATAATCCCCGTTAAGGTTGTGGCCAGCTTAGCCTCAGTGATGCTCTTCCAGCAGAGATACTTCCCATACGAGGTTCAGGCGATCATAGGCGGATATGATGATGAGGGCTACCATCTATACTCGCTTGATCCGTTCGGAAGCGCAATAGAGGACAACATGATAGCTACAGGCTCAGGCTCGCCAGTCGCCTATGGAGTGCTGGAAAGCGGATACCATGATGGGATAAACTTGGATCAGGGACTTACATTAGCAGTTAAGGCCATCAACGCGGCCATTAAAAGGAATGTTTTCACTGGAGACGACTTCGATGTGGCAGTAATAACTAAGGAAAAGGGTTACGTGGAGCTTACTGACGGGGAGAAGAAGAGCATCTTCGCTAAGGCTTCATCCTAGAGCCATGCTCTTTCCGGATGATCAAATCTAATAGATCGCCCATATTCTTTATCTTTGCCACGTTCTCCTTAACCGCATCTTCTCTGTCCAATAGGATCGCCCTTAAACCAGCCTTTAAGGCGCCGAAATAATCTTTCTCCAGATCATCACCGACGTATAGGGCTTCATAAGGTTGAAGCTTAAGTATTCTTAAGGCGTGCAAAAATATTTCCCTGCATGGCTTCGGCCTCCTAACAGTGTCTATGCCCACTGCAACGTCAAAGAAGCCTGCCAATTTAAATCTCGCTAGAATATCTTCTATGTCCTTTTCAAAGCCATTCGTTATAATGCCAACCTTCAAGCCATCTTCCTTCAGCCTAGAAAGCACCTCTTCGACATCCGGGTAAAGCTCAACATCGGCATTATCCCACCATTCTTCAGCTAAAGCCCTCGCCAAAAAATCAGCGTTCTCCAGGATCCGCAGATCCTCCAAGATTATTTTATTCCATTTAATCCAGAAATCATAATAGGAGAGATCATAATCTTCAAGCGCCAAGTTTTCCTCCGCCTTTTTATGAGCCGCAGATATAACGTCGATTGTTTTCTTAACCCCATGCGCCTCAAGTATTCTCCTTATGATCTCCGGTGGAGGCGCTGTCTTCACCAATGTGCCTCCCAAATCGAAGAGGACGGCTTTCAAATCCATATTCTTTCCCCGGCAGCGCTAATTGTTCGAGGCGGTTTTGGACGCATACTGCTGTACAATCAGGTTCTGACCTTTATTTAATGTTGGTGTTGGTGTTAAACATTCTTCCATCAGAAATAATAATCTTATTTCGATATTTCAATGTTAGGTGGCTGATACAATTGTTAATCCTGTTGCTGGCTGAATCCGCGCTTGAGACCATCCCGCAGGAGCTATGGGATCATCCGCTGATTAAACGTTTCTCTAGGCTGAAGGGTAAGCATCCAAGATTCATCCTTCTAGAGAGGTCGTATCACCATTACGCCATGAGAAGCCTGGAAAACAATGAGAAAAGAGGCAGACCCGATATAGTGCACTTCAGCCTACTTGAGGCTTTAGGCTCACCGCTAAATAAGGAGGGCCTTTTAAGGGTTTACATACACTCCTTCGACGACCACGTTATTTCCGTCTCGCCAGAAACAAGACTGCCTAAAAACTTTAACCGGTTTGTTGGATTAATGGAAGATCTCTTCGAGCATGGAAAGGTTCCGCCAAAGGGTAAACCATTATTAACGCTCGAGAAAAAAACATTGGTAGATCTCTTAGGCGACTTGAAGCCAACATATATTATCCTGTTTGATAGAACCGGCAAAGCAGGAACATTTGAGGAAGCAGCTTTAAGCCTCGCAAAGCAGGAAAGACCCCTAGCAATTATCGGCGGCTTCCCGCACGGCGAGTTCAGGGAAACAACGCTGAATCTGGTGAATGAGATTGTATGCATAGACCCGGAGACTTTAGAAGCATGGACTGTCGTCTCACGCATAATATACGAATATGAAAGAGTTTTATCGATTCCAAAAAAGAGGCTTAAAAAATTAATTTAAAGGTTTTCAGGGCCTCCTAAAAAGGATGGTTAATGCCATTTCCAGATCTTTCTGCCCATTAGAACTTCCGGAAGGACGAAGAGTCCCCAGCTTGCCACAAATATAACGTACATGAGGTCTATTGGGGTTAAAGCCGTTAAGTGAAATAGCTGCTGGGTTACCGGTATGTAAGTTATCCCAAGGGTTAATGCCACAGAGGCTAGGTCTGCTATGACAAAAAACCTATTTTGGAATGCTCTCCTCCCCATTCTCCAAACGCTTTGCTTCTCTGAGCGGCAATTCCAAACGACGAACAACTCAAACATTGCTGCCTGCACAAAAGCGGTTGTAGTAGCCTCAATATATGTCAACCTTCTGGCATTCTCGTCTATTCCCCAGGGGGAGCTCCATGGATGAGAAGGCCACACGTAGTATTCTAGGCAGAAGACGAGGAACGTTCCTGCAGCTTGCAGTAGAAAGGATGCTATGATGAATGCTCCCATTCCATGCAGTATTCCCTCCTCAGGTTTTCTGGGCGGCCTATCCATGACATCCACATCTGGGGGATCAGTTGCAAGCGCTATGGCCGGACCGCCATCAGTTACCAGGTTTATCCAAAGTATCATCGCTGGCAGAAGAGGGAGAGGAAACATGTCAGGTCCAAATATTCCGCCTAGAATCGCGAATGTTCCTATGACCAGTAGCTCATCGAAGTTGCAGGCCAGCAAGAACCTCGCATATTTCCTTATATTATCATATATTACTCTGCCCTGTTCAACAGCCTTAACTATCGTTGCAAAGTTATCATCAAGCAAAATAAGATCCGAGGCTTCCCTTGTAACATCTGTTCCGCTTATACCCATGGCTACGCCAACATCAGCTGCCTTCACAGCTGGCGCATCATTAACACCGTCGCCAGTCATAGCAACTATGTGCCCCTTCTTCTTTAAGGCGTTAACAATTTTTAATTTATGCTCTGGAGAAACCCTCGCATAAACGGTTACTTTCTCCACTATCTCTTCAAATTCTCTGTCGCTTAGCTTCTCCAGTTCCGCGCCCGTTAGAACCATGTCTCCCTCGTTAAAGATTCCCACTTCCTTCGCTACCGCTATTGCTGTAAGTTTATGGTCGCCCGTTATCATAACAGTTTTTATTCCGGCTTTCTGGCATAGTTTATTAGCCTCTATCGCCTCCTCACGAGGCGGATCAATCATCCCCTGTAACCCAACAAAAATCATCCTGTTTTCAACGGTTTCGGCATCGTACTTATTTACGGTTGTTGGCAGCTTCTTATACGCCATAGCAAGCACTCGTAAAGCATTCTCAGCCATCTTTTCGTTAATCTCAAGAAGCTCCGCCTTTCTCTTATCAGTTAATCTCATCTCTTTATCATTCTCGATAACGTATACGCATTTTTCTAAGACAACTTCAGGTGCACCCTTCATGTAAGCATGGATCTCACCATCCGGCGTTTTATGAATCGTGGTCATGCATTTTCTCTCTGATGAGAAGGGGATTTCGCCAATTCGCGGATAATTTTTCTCCAACTCCTCATTTTCGAGCCCAGCTTTAGCAGCAGCCACAATTAACGCTCCCTCAGTTGGGTCTCCAAAGATCTCCCACGAATTACTCTGATCGTTTTTTCTTAGGCTAGCATTATTGCATAAGGCTCCTATCTGTAGTAGAAGCTTAACGTTTCCCTCGGGTCTTACAGGGTCTTTGCCCTGAAGGAATTCCCCCTTAGGTTCATAGCCGACGCCGGTGACCTCAATAAGTTCTCCGTCGACGTAGATCTGGCGGACAGTCATCTCCCCCTTAGTTATTGTTCCAGTTTTATCTGAGCATATCACGGTTACAGCTCCGAGGCTTTCCGCTGATGACAATCTTCGCACAATAGCATTTCTCTTCGCGAATTCCCTTGCGCCAAGGGCTAAGGCTATTGTCACTATTGCGGGAAGCCCCTCTGGGACAGCTGAGATTGCCAGCGCTATTGACGACATGAAGGCTTGTATAAAGCCTTCTATCTCAAAATGCATCTGCATGATTACTTCAAAGGCTTCAAGCGCAAATATCAAAACACAAACGGCTACGACAACCTTGGCTATTTTACTTGCAAATCTGTTTAATTTCCTTTGGAGGGGCGTTTCTTCCTCCTCGGCTGCTTGAACCATCTCAGCTATTTTTCCGAATTCCGTATTCATGCCGGTTGCAGTTACAACGGCTTTTCCCCTGCCAAAAACTATGTATGTTGCGGAGAAAACCATGTTCCGTCTTTCAGAAACGGGCGTATCCTCCGCCAAGATAGCTAATTCTTTATTGACCGGTGTAGATTCACCGGTTAAAATGGCCTCATTTACTTTGATATCAACGTTTTCAATTAGGCGCGCATCAGCGGGAACATGATCCCCCTCCTCTAAGGCGAGTATATCCCCCGGAACTACTTCACTTGCAGGTATGATGAGCTCTTTGCCATCACGGAGTACGCGAGCTTTTGGAGCGGCCAATTTTTTTAGAGCTTCTATAGCTTTTTCCGCCCTATATTCCTGAACGAAACCCGTAACCGCGCATAAAACAACTATTGCGCTTATTGTGATCGTGTCTGCGTAGGCTTCCATAAATTCTGCGCTTTCGTTCAGCATCTCCCAATAACCGACAATCGCTGAAAAAATAGTGGCGGCAATAAGCAATAGGATAAATATATCTTTAAACTCATCTAAAAACATGTGAAATATAGTTCTACGCTTCACCTTCCTAATTTCGTTATACCCATATTTCAAAAGTCTCCCGCGGGCTTCTTGAGAAGATAAGCCTTCACGGGCAGCATTAAGTTCCTGTAAGACTTCGTTCACTTCCATCGCATGCCAAGGCTTTGTCATTTACAACACCTTTCGATCTTCTTACGCTATGCCATTCTTTACCCAAGGCGGGGACTCCTAGTCTAGAGATTCAAGAATGCTAATGGAAAATATTAAGGTTTTCCTTAAAAACTTAAAAGATTCTAAAGGGTGAAGCGCACTCGGTCAGACTGGGGGTTTGCTGAGTTTTGAGGGTGAGGCTACAGGGTTATTGCAATTTTCCATGAAACGATGAAAAACGATGACATGCCGCATTTGAATCAAAGCTGATTTTCTATTCTAGAGCCTTGAAACATTAAATTTTAAGATTTAAAAGGGGCATCAGCATCTTGCTAAAGGATCGGAAAACGAAATAGGATTGATTGATAAAGCATCCGTTTATAATGACGTGCTAAGGGAAGAAACCGTCTATTTAAGCCAGCGTGTTTTCTTAGCGACAACCATCACCGTTATGCCTGCAAAAAGCCCTGAAACTGCTACTAACATTAATGGAACTGACATTGTTAAAGGAGATGTCTCTTGATAAGTTTCGCTTTTTCCATAAATCTGCGCCGCCTCTCTGAGGGAGGCTGCACGCGCAGCCCCCAAGGTCGCATTGCTCACGGTAAAGTTGTAATCATTACCTGTTACATTTTTCTCAGCGGCGCTTTCCGATAAGGTTGAGATCACATTTATGTTTGAGCAGTAAAGGAAGAGCGCTATCGGAAGCAGCATCACTAGGATTCCTAACGTTATCCCGGCGAGCGAGTACGCGATGATTTTTCTAATCATTATCCCTCGAAAAATAAATAATAATGCCGGAAATATATTACTATACTTTAGAACAGTTCGATCATGAGGGGGACAGCATGGCTAAAAGGCTGGCCATAGGTGTAGATCTGGGTGGAACAAACGTTAGGGTTGCCTTAGGAGATGCTGAAGGAAACATTCTGGAGAGAAGCGCTGAGAGAACTGAAAAAAGCAGGGGCCCGGAGGGCATAAGTGAACAGATAAAGAGAATGATCAATTCGATTCTAACTGGAAAAATTGACTTAAGGGAAGTCTGCGGCATAGGGATAGGTTCAGCTGGTCCATTAGATATTAAAGGGGGCGGACTAATGAAGCCGACGAATCTACCCTTTGATTTTGTTCCGCTTGTTAAGCCGTTGGAGGAGAAATTTAATTTACCCACACATCTGCTTAACGATTGCGTTGCCGCAGTAATGGGCGAGAAATATTTTGGCTTAGGCAAAGATTGTGAAAACCTTGTCTACGTGACTATTAGCACGGGCATAGGTGGAGGAGCCTATGTTGACGGGCATCTGCTGATAGGCAAGGATGGAAACGCTCATGAAATTGGACATTTCACAATAGATTTTGAGGGACGCTTAATTTGCGGATGCGGTAAAAAGGGACATTGGGAAGCCTACTGCTCAGGAAGCGGCATCCCAAACTATGCGAAGCTTCTGATAGAAGAGGGCTTGGGTAAAGTTGAGGGAAGCCATCTTGTAGAGGAGATTAGAAAAAGCGGGTTCACCGGAGTGACCGCTAAGACGATTTATGATCATGCCAAAGCTGGTGATAAAGTTGCTGAAAAAATAGTTGAGGGAATAGGCTTTCTAAATGCAATAGGCTTTGCATGCGTCGTTGACGCTTACGACCCGGAGCTAATAACAGTTGGGGGGTCAATAACGCTTAACAACCCGGATCTAGTTATCAATCCGATCAAGCGTTACATTATTGAGCATGCGAGAAACCGCTTGCCGAAAATAGCCCTAACGCCTCTAGGAGAAGACGCTGTACTTTATGGGGCTATGGCGTCAACCCTCTATGGGAGAAAGTAGGATGCAAATTGCTCCGCCAAATCCATGAGTGATATGCTAGTGTAAACCTAAGGTATCATTTTCTTTCCGAAGATTGGAAGCCTTCTCCTCCTCAGCGACTTCATCATTTTGCGCAGCAACTCGTACTGCTTAAGCAGATCTTTCACGTCTCTTTCATTTGTACCGGAACCCCTCGCTATACGCCTTATTCTAGATGCATTAATTATCTGCGGGTTCTCCCTTTCCCTAGGGGTCATGGACTGAATTATTACACGCCATTTCTCTAAGCGTTCTTCAGCAACGTTCAGAATTTCATCCGGAAGTTCGTAGCCAAGCCCTGGAAGCATACTTATTAGGCGGCTGAACGGGCCCATCTTCCTCACGGCTTCAAACTGCTCATACATGTCTGACAGAGTGAATTTCCCGCTTAGTATGGCTTTAGCCCTTCTCTCTGGAACCTTTACCTCCGCCTCTCTAACTTTCTCGACGAGGCTTTGCAGGTCGCCCATTCCGAGAAGTCTACCGACAAATCGGGGTGGATCAAAGGGCTCCAAGTCATCTATTTTTTCACCTGTCCCTATAAATTTTATCGGCGCGCCCGTAGCTGCAACGGCAGATAGGGCTCCGCCTCCCCTGGCTGATCCGTCGAGCTTGGCAACCACTATTGACCCTATTGGCGTTGCTTCATGGAAGGCTTTGGCTTGTGCCGCAGCCTGCTGCCCCATCGTTCCATCAATAACCATTATGACCTCATCGGGTTTCATCTCCTCTTGGAGAATTTTCATCTCCTCTATTAGGCTCTTTTCATCTTTATGTCTGCCAGCGGTGTCAACTATGACAATATCATATTTCTCAAACTTTTTAAGTCCCTCTAGAGCGATCTTAACCGGGTTTTTCTCATCTTCATCCCCGTAAACTGGGACATTTATTTGAGCAGCTAATTGGCTGAGCTGAGCTAATGCGCCCGCCCTGAATGTGTCGGCGCATATGAGGGCCACCTTAAATCCCCTCTTCTGGAAATACCTTGCCAGCTTGGCGACCGTTGTCGTTTTTCCGGAGCCCTGCACGCCGATGAACATGAAAACATTTCTCTTTCCAGGGGTAACCTTAAGCGGAACCGGCTTCTCGCCCAGTAAACGAACAATCTCCTCATAGACAACCTTTACTACATGCTCCTTCCTCGGTATTCCAGGCGGGACCTTCTCCTTTAAGGCGCGTTCCTCTATCCTCTTTGAGAGATCAAGTACAAGTCTAACGTTTACATCTGCCTGTAGGAGGGAGCGCTGCAAGTCGCGTATAAGATCTTTTACAACAGTCTCGTCTACAACGGACGCTCCGAACATCTTTTTCAGCGACTCGTAAAGCGAGGATCCGAGCTTCTCCAGAACCAATCTTCCGTTCTCCTAAATTCCCTAATTCAGCCAGATATTTATTAAGTGCATCTCTAGCATAGATAAATCTATCTTTAAAGAATATTAGTGCTTGGGTTTGGTTGTGGAGGTGGCGGATGTGGAAAAGCATATGATCGATTTGAGAAGCGACACCGTTACTTTGCCAACTGAGGAGATGCTTGAGGCAATAAGAAACGCTGAGTTAGGTGACGACGTCTATAAGGAGGATCCAACGGTTAATAGGCTGGAAGAGATGGCCGCTAAAAAGATGGGCAAGG
Source organism: Candidatus Bathyarchaeota archaeon (assembly GCA_018396555.1). GTDB lineage: Archaea > Thermoproteota > Bathyarchaeia > Bathyarchaeales > DTEX01 > DTEX01. Next base: position 10,375 of record JAGTQL010000060.1, read on the forward strand.
AAGATGCGCTACTTGTTCCAAGCGGGACGATGGCTAACCTAGTTTCGGTAATGAGCAACACTAAGAGGGGTGACTGCGTTATTCTGGAGGCTGAGTCGCACATGTATTGGTATGAGGTTGGCGGGCTCTCGGCAATAGCGGGGTTGCTGCCCTGGCCTGTAAAGGGCAATATGGGTGTTTTAGACCCAAGGGACATTGAGGCAGCCGTAAGGCCTAGGAACATACATTTTCCTGAAACCACGCTTGTCTGCATTGAAAATACGCATAATAGGGCTGGCGGCACAATAGTTACGCCGGCGCAGATCGAAGCCCTGAGGAAAGTTGCGGAGAAGCATGGTTTAACCCTATACATGGATGGTGCAAGAATATTTAACGCTGCAGTCGCCCTTAAGATCGACGTAAGGGAACTCGCTAGACATGTGGATAACCTAATGTTCTGCCTTTCT
>JAGTQL010000061.1 GCA_018396555.1 Candidatus Bathyarchaeota archaeon
CTAACAACATCGGCGCTAAAGCGGTTTATAGCATCCCTTAAAGTTAGAAAGTTACCTTTTGATTTAGACATTTTTTGTCCTTCAATTGTTAGCACACCGCTTCCCTGGAGCCCGGGATGGATAGTTGAGACGTTAAGCGATTCAACAATCTACATGGCTTTCTACACGATAGCTAAGCACATTAGGCAATGCGGCATTAAGCCTGAGCAGCTGGTAAGGGAAGTCTTTGACTACGTATTCTTTGGGAAGGGAGACTTAGAGATGGCGGTTGAGAAATCAGGAATCGCTTCTTCAATACTCCACGAGATGCGTAAAGAGTTCCTATATTGGTATCCTGTTGATCTCAGAGTGTCAGCCAAGGAGCTTGTTCCAAACCATCTCTCATTCTTCATATTCCAGCATGTGGCGCTCTTCCCAAGAGAGCAATGGCCTAAAGCCATAGGCGTAAACGGTGTGCTAACAATTGAAGGACAAAAAATGTCTAAATCAAAAGGTAACTTTCTAACTTTAAGGGATGCTATAAACCGCTTTAGCGCCGATGTTGTTAGGTTAACATTAGCTTTAGCAGCTGAGGAAATGAATGATCCGGATTGGCGTGAAGAAAATGCCAGAAGCATAGATGCCAGACTCAGAGCGCTCTATTTATTCATAGAGCAGATCGCAAAGATGTCTGGTGATGAGGAAGTAAAAAGTATAGATCGATGGTTAATTTCAATGCTGCAGGGCAAAATAAGGGCTATAACAGAAGCCATAGAAAGCCTTAAAACCAGAACCGCTGCTGAAATAGCCCTATATGAGGTTTGGAATGACATACGATGGTATATTAGACGCAGAGACAAACCGAACCCGAAGATCCTTAGGGATGTTGCTAACATATGGATTAGACTTTTAGCACCCTTCGCGCCATTCATATGTGAGGAAATGTGGAGCATGCTTGGAAATGAAGGCTTCGTTTCGCTCGCCGAATGGCCAGAATATAACGAATCTAAAGTAGACGTGAAAGCCGAGGAAACGGAAGCCTTCATTAAAAATCTGATAAGCGATACTATGAATATTCTGAGGCTAATGAAGACCCCGCCGAGGAGAATCTACTATTATGCTGCGGCGCAATGGAAATGGAAGGCTTACATGAAGATTTTAGAGATGGCGGCATCTAAAATAATAGATATGAGGGAGGCAATGAAGGCCCTTATAGAAGACCATGAATTAAGAAGCGCAGCTAAAAACCTAGCGCCGTTCGTAAGCCGGCTGATTGAGGAGCTCAATATGCTTCCGAAAGATAGGAAGAATAGGCTTTTAAAGTCCGGCATAATCGACGAGATGACGGAGATAAACTATGCAAAAACTCTCCTAGAGAAAGAGTTCAGCGCCGAAGTGATCGTTTATAGCGAAGAGGACCAGCAAAAACATGATCCGAGAGGGAAGGCGCAGCAGGCTAGACCATACAAACCAGCAATATATGTTGAATAAGGCGGTTTAAATCTGAAGAAACTTGAAAAAAGATAAATTATTCAGTTTTGCTTATATCCACATTATTTTTCTCTTTCTTTTCCTCCGCTTCATCACCGTTAATATGCGCCACTATACGGTCAACTAAAATTTGTATCGAAGACTCGAACGCTGCATACATGGTTCTGCCAGCATCATACATTAATATTGCAGAAAAGGCGAATGCAGCTATTGAGAGCGTTATGCTCAGCCATCCGCCTACTTTAGGAATGGATGCGATTAATGGCGAAATGAGGGATACGCATATAGTTATGGCGAAGACCGCTAACAACTCCTTTAGCGCCCTAACTATTGAGGGGCCCTTCTCAGGATTAAAGCCGGGAATGCGCCTTAAAAATGAGGTTGAGACAGCGTCCATCAGCCTTATCAAATCTAATGTGATTCTTAAGGCCGTAAAAAATAGCACTACAATTATGATTAGGGAGAAGAAAACCGTTAATGAAAAACTTCCAGTTGGTATTATTGTCAGTATAGATGGGAGGCTTATATTTAAAAAGCTCAGCGCTAACCCTATTAAGATTATTAGGCCCGTGTTTATCAAAACCCTTAGGATCCTTTTCTCAATTTCCTCCCTCAAAGTGTAGCGCACCTCTGTTTTAGGGACTATTTAGGCGACGTTGAAGCCTCCGAATTTAGCATTTACTTATATTCTCAGTCCCATATATTTGCTTCGCATGCAGATTTATTTATAGGAGACTATTAATCATCTTAATAAAATGAGCGGGCAGAAATTTGAGGATGATGTAAATCAGGGCTTAAAAATACTGCTTAGAAGGACCTTCTTAGCTTCCTTTGGAAGCGGACTTATAGGTCCCTTCATACCGATCTACGCAGCGCAGCTTGGCGCCTCATCCGTAGAAATAGGACTAGTTCAGGCAATAAACTCTGTTTCGCCCAGCATGTCCCAGATACCTTGGGGACTTGTTGTAGATAGAGTTAAGCGGAGAAAGCCATTTATATTTTTGAGCAGCCTCCTGTACGCTTTAGCGCTGCTGCTATTACTGCAAGTAAGCGGCATAATTGAGTTCATCATTATCATTCTATTGTCCTACGTGTTATCGGCAATGGCAATACCTGCATTAAACTCTCTCATAGGCGATTACTCAAGCAGGATTGGCAGAGGAAAAACCTTGGCTAAGCTCAACGCCATGGCTTCTATGGGAAGCATGCCGGCAACAATTATCTCCGGCTACATTCTCCATCGAATCGGCGGGGAAGTTGAAGAAATGTACAGGATACCCATAATTCTATGCTTCATTTTTAGCTTAATTGCCGCATTAATAACGCTGAAAATTAAGAGCGAACCCTCATATGAGGAAACCTTCTCCATTAAAGGCTGGGCTAAAGCCCTTAGAACAAACCCTTATTTTAAAAGATTATGCATGCTTTCAATGATGCAGGGTTTTACAATGGGTTTAGCTTGGCCTCTTTTCACAATAACAGTTGTAAAAGTTGTTAAGGCGGACATGTTTCAAATATCCCTCCTAAATATTGTCAGCGCCTCAACAGCGATAATAGTTCGCAGGTTTACGGGCAGAATAGCCGACAGAGCTGGAAGGAAACCACTTATAGTATTAGGCAGGATGGGACTTTTCCTTATACCACTAATATACGCCATTTCAAGAACTGTAAATGAATTGATAATAGTGAATTTTATCGTCGGCATACTTATGGCCTCCTCGGATGTTGCTCTCTCAGCATATCTCTTGGACATATCGCCCAGAAGCATGAGGGGTTCGTACATAAGCATATATAACGCCGTAGCTGGATCCTTAACGTTCCTCGGCTCAGTAACTGGAGGCTACATGCTTGACCTCTGTATAGGCGCGGGACTAGGTTTCGAAGAATCAATGATGACGGTTTACTTGATATCCATAATTGGCAGGCTAGCATCCGGGTTACTCTACCTAACCATCCAAGAGCCCTACAAGTACCCTGCAAAATTCGAGGAGGAGCTTAAGGAGATTTTCAAGGAGGAGGTGGAGACAATAGATAGGATAATAGCTGAATACAAGCGGATTGAGGATGAGGATATAGAGTGGTTTGAGAAGCTTCTGGAGCAAGGTTCAAGAAAATAGAGATCCGACAGATTTATTAATGCGTTATTAATTTTTTGCGAATATGTCACAAACAACTATTTTAGAGAAACTTAAAGAAGAGCTAAAGATGGTTGATGAAACCCTAGCTCGTCTGGAGGCTCAGAGGGGAGAAATTGAAGAGAAATATTCAGCCATTCTGGATGAGGAGAATAAAATAATTGAGGAAATGAGGAAGTGCCGTGATCCATACAGGTATAGCCAGCTGGAGATAAAATTTAACGCTATATCCAGACGGAGAAGGGAAATGGAATCTAGGAAAAACGAGATAGAGAGGAAGATAAGAGGATGCGCTGAAGAAAAATCTAGAATCCAGATGAGAATCGAATATTTAAAACCTAAATCATCTTAGAAGTAGGCTTTATTTATGGTTCAATCAGCTGAATTGCCCCATCGTGTTTTATGCTGATTAAGACGCCGTTTTCTTCAAAGCCGCAGAGCTGACAGTTCAAGATCCATATAGCCCTCAGCCTACTGGACCCTTTAATACCTGTTTTTAAACCTGGGATGCTTATCCGCATGTTTGCAATTGCGATCATTCCATCCATTAAGTGCGCTGGGAAATTATTTTCTTCAGGTGCGACGTGCGGATCATAATGCGATGGGTTCAAATGTGCAGTGAAAAGTCCTGTGACACCATAAGTCTTGTTGGTTTGGATAATGCCTCTTAATGTTTCATGAAATCTTTTTGTTTCACCTATGTAGGATTGAAGCCCATTCAATGAATCGAATATTGCTAACGAAATTTTTTCATCAGCAATAATCTGCTTATAGTTCTCCTCGAAGGATTCATCGCTGATAAATCGCTGATCTAGTACGCGCAGATTTTCAATAATCTTTTCCCAGTTTAAGCCGTGAACTTTAGCCTTAAGAAACATGCGGGACTGAAGGTCGAACCTTTGAGATTCAAATCTCCAAAAATCATCAAGCGAGAAGTAAAGAACCCTTAATCCGGAGCCGGCGACCCTAAGAGCAGCCTCGCTGACAATTAGGCTCTTGCCTGCACCCAACGGCCCAATGATGATAAATTGCCCTGAAGATGGAATCCCGCCGAGCGCTTCACCGCTAGGTCTAAGAAAAAGCATATCTAAAACTGTCCCGCTCTCCAAGATTCTAATGTTTTTAAGCATTTCATAGGACTCGTCGGGCTTTATGGGGCGGCATTCTGCGGTAGCTAAATGTTCTTCCGGCTTAACCTCACCTTGAAGATCTAATGATGCGGAGGGAACTTCACCTTGACCGCGAATTAAAGATGCTTCCTTGAAGGTTTTTGCAATCGCCTTCAAAGCTTCCTCGACGGGTTTAGGGGAGGAAACCGTGGGGATCTGCTTCTGCCCGATTATAACCCATTTATCGCCTCTTCTCTCAACAATATTTTTAGATTTAAGCGAGTATAAGAGCGCATATGCGGAGTTTAGCCCATATTTCGGGATTTTTAAAGCTGATGAGACCTCATCCAGCGTAGCTTCTCCATTACGCTCAATTAGGAAATTAACGACTTCGTCTTCGTTGACCATTGGAGATCTTGACACCTACAATATTTTTTAGTTAAAGATCCTCATTAGCCTTTGCATCCCCCCATTGACAGGCTTCTCTGACGCCCACTATCCTTATTCTTCATTAATGCTTTTATCGTCTTCCAGGATTTCCTAACAAAATCTGGATAGGAATCGTGATTCTCAATCCATCTTCTTAAGAATCGCATTGTTTTTGGGTCGGCTACATATCCTGATCCAAAATCGCCATATTTCTTTTTTAGCTCCGCGATTTCCCTATCCCTCTCCACTTTTGCTATTATTGATGCCGCTGAGACAACCGGATATTTTCTGTCAGCCTTATGCTCTGAAACTATTTCAACCTTGAATGGAATTTCTTCGGCTATATGCTGCCTAAATCTTTCAGGCAGGATGTCTGAAGCGTCGACGTAGGCTATGTCAGGTCTAAGCTCTCTTATGATATTAGCCATAACTCGGGCTTCAAGCCTATTTAAGCGGTTAAGTTTTTTCCCGGTTTTAACAACATGATCTATCTCTGACGGCGGAACTTTAATTATTCTATAATTCTCAGCGATCTTTAGTATTTCAGCCGCTAGATGTTCCCTTCTCCTAGGCGACAGGATCTTTGAATCCTTAACACCAATATTAATCAGGTTTGATAAGCCGTGCTCATCAACAACTATCCCAGCTATGACAAGTGGACCTATGATCGGGCCACGTCCAGCATCATCGATTCCGCAGATTAGCAAATGTTCACCCATTCCTAATATTTAGAGACTCTCTTAAAAATCTCCTTGGCGATCGTCTTAGAGAGACCGTCTCTATTTCCATATGTAACCTCAATTATCTTGATGTCGCGCCTCTTTCTAATCGCATCTATAAATGGGGAGCTAGCCCTGTAATGTATTGTTCCAAGAGATGTTTTCCCGCTGTTCAGGGCTTCTAACACGGCCTTTCTAAATGCTTCTGAATGAAGCTCCATCGGTCCAACCTCATCTATAACGATTAAATCTGACCCTTTGCATGCGTTTAGTATCGCTTTAACGCCCACGTTCTCTAGATCCTCTAGGCAAACCCTATATTTGCCTACTGGGGGCCCGCTTCTCCGGTTTATATGAGCCAATATGCCTTCAACACCGGTCTCCAGATCCACTATTTTGAAGCCGACCCTAACTCCCCCCTCACGGGTTTCCTGACTTATCATGCCGCCTACTTTAAGACCCATATCTCTAAGTTCCTCAGCAACTTTTAATACGATCGTTGTCTTCCCAATTCTAGGTGGGCCCGTTAGAAAAATATGGCGGGGCTGCTGCTCCAAAATTTTTCACGCACCGAATTAGATTCGATTTAGTATTGCTTTAGCACATCCTCCTTACCCATTATGTGTCCACAGTAGTGGCACCTAAGCCTTAAGGGTTCCTCGCTCTCGACGTAGAAGATTGGTTTAACAGGTTCGTTCTCGCTGTTGGATATGCATGGCGGATTTGTACATTTAATTGTTCCCTGTATTATCGACGGAAGCTTAACTCTTTGCTTCTCAACAACCTTAAAATTCCTTATTATGTTAATTGTGGCATGGGGCGCTATAAGTGCAATCCTATTAACCTCCTCCGGGTTTAATTCCCGCCCTTCAACCTTCACAATATCCTTAACACCTAGCTTCTGGCTTGGAACATTCATAGCTATTGTAACAATGCCGTTTGACCGCCCATTAATCCCTAAGATCTTTATCACGTTTAAAGCATGCCCGCTGGTTATATGATCGATAACGGTGCCATCCCTAATCTTTGAAACTCTAAGGGTTCTCCTGGACATTCCTAACACCAAACAAATATTTTGGAGTATACGCATAAAAAGCATTTCCCAAGATTCAGCGTTCATAGTGGAGCTAACTTGAATCCTCATGTTCCTTAACTATTTATCCACCAAGATGGCGTGGCAGCCGTTAAAGGGGGGCTTTATTTACCCCATCTCTAGGATTTCCCTCGCTTTATCAATGCACCGGCTTTTCTTGCGCTGATGCTCCTTAACGAACTTCGCGACTATTTCCGTCAAGCGTGCTTTATCTTCGCCGCATAAAATGTTGCCGCATTTACAATTATTATAGAGGTCAATAACATCCTTATCGTCCTCGGAGAAGTGGAATAGATATAAGTCGTAGATTGGGCATATTTCCGGGTTGCCGCCGATCTTCCTCTGCTCCTCAGCTGTGGGGCGGCCGCCGGTGAACGCGTAAAAGATCTTCTTGGCTATGACTTCTGGTTCCTCATCAAGCGTGAAGTAGCTCATGGGTTCACGCTTACTCATCTTATAGCTGCCGTCCAAAGCCTTAATGAGTTTATGATAGGTTGAGGAGGGCGGGATAAATCCGTATTTGCCGTAAAACCTGGTGGCTAAATCCCTTGTGAAACGTATATGCGGGTCCTGATCGACACCTACTGGAACAACGGTGGGTTTTGGGCCTCCAAACTCCTCGAGTTGAGGAAGCAGTATGTCTCCCGCCTGAATTAGCGCTGACAAGTAAAGACCCATATGGCGCTCCCCATAAATGGCTTTCATCGTTGCCAGCGTTACGCCTCTGCTGAACGCTATAGCTAAATCCTTAACGCGCTCCTCCCTAGATTGGCAATACACGTAGCCCCTCTTCGGATCGAAGCCTAAAGCAAGCATATCCGCAATATTGTTTACGGCTATTTTCTTGCTCTCCTCAAAAGATATGCCATTATCTTCATAAGCTTCTATATCGGCGATGCAATAGAAGGCAATGGCGCCCTGCTGCTGGAAATAAATTATTTCCCGTGCGGTCATTAATGTTCCAAGATGGAACTCGCCGGTTGGCTTTATGCCGCTCATAACTGCAAATTCACTATGCTTTTTCATGGCTTCCAGTATGCGCTCAAAATCCCTATGTCCGAAAATTATGCCTCTTCTCATGGCGGCTGATGGGTTAGGCATCTGTGATAGAAGGGGCTTGAAGGATTGTATACCAAACTCTGCGAATAGTTTCTCATAGTCCTCAATCAACGTCATTCCAAAAGGGTCTATTAAAGATTTTTTCTCCACATCGGCCACTTTTCAATCCTCCATTCGGCAAGACGCAAATATTAATGGAAGGGGAAACATTATCATTATTAGCATTAACTCATTCTAAGGCATTGATATGACTCACTCTCTTTTAAATTCTCCGCCATTTTGACTCTGGACAAATTAGGTTCTAGGATGCGAAACCTTTTTAACGTGACCTTTGAGCAGGAATAATGATTAAACATAAATCTTGGATGGGAGGAAGCCTTGAAGTTTTATTCATCAGACCTTTCGGTTCAGAGCAGGAGGAAAATAGAGATTATAGATGTAACAAGCAGGGTGGATGAAGCGGTTAAGAAGAGCGGGATTAAAGATGGGCTTGTTAACGTTTGGGTTCCGCATACAACAGCCTCCTTAGCCGTTAATGAGCATGATACGGATCTGTGGGAGGATATTCTTACCACTATGGAAAGGATCGTGCCTATAAAGGGCTTCTACCATCACAATGCTAAGTACGGTTGGATACCGCAGGAGCAGAATGCTCATGCGCATATATTAAATTGCCTAATTAAGCCTAGCGTTACATTGCCATTAGAGAATGGAAGAATCGCGCTCGGCACATGGCAGTCAATTCTATTTATTGAGATGGATGGCCCTCAAACCCGCAGAGTACACGTGTATGTCCTGGGTGAATAGTATGCTAGAATTGCCCGCCTGATCTTTTTTTCAGCACGCTTACGAAGCGTTCGACGTCGCCGTAGCTCTTTTCGTATAGATGGGCGCTGTTTGAAAAGTCAACGTATGCGCCGACATTAACATTTAACTTCTCAGCGATTATCCTTTGAAGCTCCGTCATAGCCAGCATGTTCATGTGCATGGCTCTAAATACGTCTCGGCTTCTCCAAGTCGTATGCATTATTAGGTTTCCGTCTCTAACTGTACACCAAACCCTCTGGAGGCATGGGGGAGAATCAGCCCACATATCCTTCTCCGGCACCCAAGTTATTGCCTGGGCTCTCCTAGAGAAGATGGATCTGCTAAGCTTCTCAACTATGTAGCCCATTTGGTTTATCCCCTTAGGCGGATAACTGAATAGGCGCTCATGATAGGTGTAGTGTATTTTTCCCTCCTTGACAGCCCAGTCGAGGGTTCCCTCAAGAACCTCATCGATATATTTTTGCAGAGAACCTTTCGTGGCTATATGTAAGTCTCCTCTGTGGATTCTAGGATTTCCAAACGGTTCCTCCACAACCACGAGTAGCCCCAGAATCTCCCTAGATTTTTCACCGTACTCGGTTGGAGTCTCAAGCCCTTCATCCCAGCATTTGAGCACAGCTTTTTCCCAAGCTTCTGAAACTGTTCGAACTTTAATTAAGGCTCCAACATACCCCTGGCTCAAATTCACCACCGGTTAACATATTATAAGATTGCATTAGCAATATAAAATAGTTAAGCCCGGTCCGTAAATTACTTCAAGAGTTTCCTTATCACAGAATGGAAATGGATATGGATAGGTCAGCTTCTGATAAGGTAATATCCTATCACTATTTCAAAAATAATATAGTCACACAACGTATTAATTGGTGGGAATCAAATGTTCCATTACAATTTGTTGAAGAGGATAGTTGACGATTACATGCAGAAGGTTTCTGGATTAGAGGAGCATTGCGATAGATGCCTTAAAACGGAGAGGTGGGGTGGGAGCGTTGTTTTGATGGTTGTTGATGCGGCCTTCACGTCGATAGGCTTAAACTATTTCACGGCGGTTGTTCCGAAGGTTGAGGAGTTTAATGAAAAGTTTGTAGAAAATGGAAGGATAATTAATCTTAAAGAGCTTGCGAAAGCAGATATTAACGAGTTGAGAAAAGTTTGGAGGAATAAGAGGTCGTGGATCATCGCTAAGGAAATAGCCTCTTATCTATCAACTTTAAGCGAAGACGATAGGTCAGCCCTGAGAGCTTGGGCTAGAAACGCTAGCCTTGAAAAGTGGAGGGAAGATCCTATTGGTAGAATAAAGGGAGTAGGCTTGATTACATTTCAATATTTACGGATGATGGGCGGCGTTGATACTGTGATGCCGGATAAAATAGTGAAAAAGGTTGTAAACGAGATTTTAGAAAAGGCTGGTTTGGAGCCTGTGAATGATGATATCAAATTCATAAAAAGAGCTGAAGAGATAGCCTTGGAATGCGGATATAAGCCTATAGAGCTTTGCTGGATGACCTAGCTTGTACAGCCTGAAGGAAAAATTATGAGGATGGAGAAATATTCTGGTATTCTCTCAAAGATTTAGTTTAGAACTCATCTCTAAATTCCATATCTTAAGTGTATTGTTATGCATGCTATGGTTATGAATGCTTTGTATATTGCTGCCATTCTCTCATACCTTATGGTTATTCTTCTGAAGCTTT
>JAGTQL010000062.1:0-1284 GCA_018396555.1 Candidatus Bathyarchaeota archaeon
CTTTATAACGCGAAATATGAAAGTTATTACTCACTGGATGGATATGCCGATACCGAAAAACGAAGTATACATGCCAGAGGGGCCAATAGATCCAGAGTTAGGAGTATTTGTCCTTCGAGATTCTGAAGGATACCCTCTATGCTTGTTATGGAACTTTGCTGGTCACAATGTGTTTTCAGTTGGAGATCAATATTCTGCCGATCTTCCCTATTATGTTCAACATTATATAGACGATAATCTCCGTAAGCATGTACCAGTGATATACTTGCCCGGTTGTGGGGGAAATATTAATTTTAGTGGTAACGTAGAAAAAGTGGCTGAATGGATATCAAACGCGATTATGGCAGTACAATTAGATACGCCATGTGATCCAAACATTTATCTCGGGAGTGAAAAGGAGGAAGTTATACTTCCAGTAAGAGATTATTCTCAATTCTGGAGTGAATTTGACATTAAACTCAAATTTCCGCAAGTACTAGAAATTTATCATCAAGAACTAGAGTTTTTACGTAAAGAGAATGCAAATGCGGTGGTTAGTTATTTACAAGTGCTTAGAATGGGAAACTTCGCCCTAGCAGGATTACCAGGAGAACCCTTCGTAGAGTTTGGACTAGAAATTAAAAAAAGGTCCCCCTTCTTAAAGACTTTTGTAATAGGTTATGCAAATGATTATCCTGGATATATAATTACAAGACGAGCGTTTGAATATGAGGGATACGAATCTTGGGTCTCTCGTTTGTCGAAGATCGGGACTGGCGGCGGAGAATACTTGGTTACAAGAGCACTAACCTTGATGGAGGATCTTTCAAAAAAGGCGCCTTTATCACGGAGGACCCCGATGAAAACTAAAGAAGAAATACTAGGTAGCTTAGCCGATTTTAACGATAATTTTCTAATGTAAGTTTCAAACGTCATATCACTATTAAAACCATAAACTTGGAAAGACTTATATTTGCCTCCACTCTTAGTAAATCTGTTTTGAACTTCGGTGATGAAAATGTCTACGGTTAATTATATAGCTGATTGTTATGAGTTGCATGATGAACGAGAACCTAATAAGCAGTCGGTTTGGATATGTTTGTTTAATCCTACAAAATATTGTGCATCTCTCATGGTGACTTTTTATTACGAAGATGTAGAGCCGACCCATACGACTCTTAAAATTCCTTCTGAATGTAGAAGAAATCTCCACACGTTTGAATGCAAAGACGTAATAAGAAATAAGCGCTTTGGCGTAAAAATCTTAAGTGATGTACCTATTATAGTTCAGTCAACTGTAGGTTA
>JAGTQL010000062.1:1293-10309 GCA_018396555.1 Candidatus Bathyarchaeota archaeon
GGAAGATAAGCATGATTGGTATACAAGAGCGATGACTACCACGCTTGCAGCTACCTCCACTTCAAAAATATGGTACTATGCTGATGGAATCGTAATCGATAGACCTTCTCAAAGGCTTAAAGAAAGCGAAATACTTTTTCTCCTAAACCCGAGCAAGAGAGATGCGGAAGTAACTTTCGTAGCCTATTACGATGATCAGATGAAAGGCGAATTTAAGTTTGCAGTGCCTGCAGAGCGGTTGAAAGTGGTTCTTCTTGATGACTTGGTAGTTAAAAACAAGAGTTATGGTGCAAAAATTGTTAGTACGGAGCCTATAGTAGTCCAAGAGACCAGAGAAATTTGGGAAGAAGACCGTATAGTAAAAAGAGCCTCCTTCTCTACGATAGCCTTACCAAGTCCTTTACACTGGGAGACAGAACTATAACGCATCATAAATGGTGTAATAGTGATTTATGTAGCATGTAGAGAGAAATAAAATCCGCATTTCTGTCTGAACTAATATTCATGATTTTAGTTTGTAATGCTTTTACCATGGCAAAATCCATGTTCCCTTAAATATTAACATAAAGGCAACGGATACTGCTATAATTAAACTTTCTCCAACGGATAAACCTCCAGAGATAATGGCGCGGTATCGCATCCACCATTCTTCTCCATATATTCTCTGAAGGAAAAGCCAGCCAATAGCGCTTCCAATGAAGAGAGGGATAGTTGATGTGGGCAGCATGGTGGTTCCTACAACGATACTAATAGCTGAAAAAGGTATTGAAGTACAACTTTGTAAGATTTCACCTGCACTTAGAAAAATGAGCATTCCTATAAATGACGCCAACATAACTTGAGGTTTAAACACAGAGATTTCTCCTGTAATCCACATGGATTGGGTTATAGCTGTTACAGGCCAACTTATTAAAGACATGGGATAAACTGAAGAGGGTATTGGAGCAATACTCCAGAAGAAAGATGAAAAAATAAAGCTCGAGACCATTATAAGCACATATCCGAGAAAGGCCGATTTAAAGAAGTCAGATATTTTTGTTTCCGTTAAATAACAAGCCTTTACTGATGCAGTCCACCAAGGAGAGGCTATTCCCCCCGCAACTGGAGATATAAACCACGGCTCTACACCTTTGTAGCCGCTGAGGAGGATTATACCTTGCCATACGTAAGGAATGGAAATAGGATTGCCAGTTTCAGCCGTTCCCCTTGAAGATATCATGCCACTTATAAATCCCCAGCCTAAAGAGTAAATAACCGCTACCCATAAGGGAAATCCTGGAACAAATATATAAAATATGAGAATAGAAAGAAGAGAAGATGCAAAATAAACTGCTAAAATTCGCGGAAGGGGCCAATAGCCGATTTCCCTAATTGAAGCGGAGGATTTCAGCAACTTTTTAAAGGAGTTAACGATACTTTTTCCCTCTCGAATTATAAGGAGAGCGGATATTGCAAGTGTGAAAGATATTTGTGGTCCTAACCACACTCTCACCAAAGACCTTTGGTAGACCAGTCCCAGACTCATGCCTTTTCCCCACTCTCTCGTCCACTCTGGAAAAATTTGCTGGAAAAATGTGCGAGTAAACCAGTTTCCAAAAACCCATACTGTTATTGAGCCAATAAGTATACATGCGACGATATGTAAAGGCAGAAGGAAACCATTTGCAAATAATGCTATGTCTGTGCCTATACCTAGAAGAGCCCCGGGAAATATATTTTCAATTCCATAGAATCCAGTTGTCAAATCGATCCATGGTATGGGTATTATTTGGAAGGCCCCTCCGCTCAGTGTTGGCAGAAGATACAAAATTGTTCCATAGATGATCCCACCTAACATGCAAAATGTGAATATCTTAATCTGATCAGGCGGCCTCTCTGATAATATAATGCAGGTTTGTGCATCGATTTGCGCATAAGGGAAAGGTAATTTTTCTATCTCAACGTAAAGATACGATGATATTAATGTTAAAGCAAATTCTTGCATCATATAAAGTAGTAGAAGCACTATGCCCAATAAGATCGGGAAAAACCATTCAGGATAAAGAAACGACCGAGAAGAATAAGCTCCAGAGCTATATGGTGGAGCCCACCAATAGGGAATGACATGATTTAAAGGACGTTGTGTAGTTGGGTCAATAAACACTTGAGCATAAATAGAGTTAATAAAATAGGCCCGGTAAACGAAGTCCAAAAAATTTCCCATAGCCATAGCATTATAGAAACTTCCGCCAGACGGTATTAAACTCGCAATCCACGCAATGATAAATGTGATGTAGGTTTCTTGTTTTGTTAAATTACTCCCAAAAAGTGCGAATAATTCAGTAAAAAAAATGGTAGTGACAAGCATTGAAATGCCTACTCCAGCTGCCAAGCTAAGATACATGGATGCGGGAAGAAGAATAAGAACTGAAAAAATTATGCTAAGGAAAGACCGCCATGTTAAACCTGATTGAAATTTATATTCGCCAGATTCTTTCATAGTTTTTCTCCTTAGCCACAGTCAACTTATTATGGTTTAAAAGGTGTTAGAATATTTTTCGGATTATCTATAAGAAACTTTTCGATAGTCTTCTTATTTATTCCAGCTTTTTCCAGCGCAGGAATAGCGTGAGTAAAAAGATAAGCATAGTTACGTTTTCTACATTCAGGATTAACATCTTCTGCTTCTAATTCAACAAGCCCATTATTATGTATGACCCAATTCACGTCCATTGATATGAGAACTCTATTACTAAAACCTTCCTCTACTAAATGGCATATAATATAAACTAGATCATTCCATGGAGTATCATGCTCAAATCCAAAATTGTTAAATAGGAGCGATCCGCCTCTGCGAGCTATCTCAAGTAAGTACTTAGCTTCATCCTGAAGCGTACGTCCTTCCCATCCAAATTCAGCTTCAACATGCGAGAAGTAGCAATGCTCAGGGTTAGCTCCTCCTTTAATTAAAGTTTCAAGCTGCTCGAGAGGACCAAATATTGAATGGCAGCATACAGGTACTCCGGTTTGTGATTGAGCCATACCAGCTGCCAAAAAGATTTTTTCTTCAGAAGGATTTAGAGGAACATTATTAGCAGCCACTTTTATTACTCCAGCCCGAATATTTGTATCCTCAATCCCCTCAGTAATTTCTTTAATCATTTCATCTGCTATATCTTCTACGCTTTTCTTCTTTATTTCAGGAGGGATTTGATAGTATCCCGTACAGCATATTATATTTAAACCAGTCTCTTTTGCAACTTTCTCCAAAAATCGAATATTTCTGCCACCTTTCCCCTCAAGAAACATTTTCGGTGGGCTGACCTCAACTATCGTTTGGCAACCCATCATTTTCGCTTTTTTAAGTTCCTTAACAGCATAATCTAATTCTCGATTTTCAAGTTTTTCATTAAAACGTGCAACAATATGTTCATGCATCATTGTTATTCCCAACTCTTCAGGAGAAATAGGACCCAAAACTGTTTGAATCTTATTCATTAAGCGCTTCCTCCTATTCAGGAATTTTCCATTCTCTAGTATTATAATTTCTGCGCGAGAACAATTTTTAAGTTTTTGCGTTTAATTGGCAGGACGTGGCAACTTAAGGTTTTCTGAAGCTTAATAATCATCATACGGTGGCATCTGAAACAGAAATTTTCTCTGCCAATTTAACGAGGAATCTGAAATCTCAAGCTTTTTCTAGACATGTGCTATACTGTTTAAATCAGATACAGTCTTAAGTCGCCACGTCCTTGGCAGATTCCATCAAGATAGGCGCTATAACCAACTGACGTATGCTTCATGTTCACCATAGCCCAAAATGTTAGACCACAATTACATAACCTAATACTTAACATCATTATAAACTCTACTAAATCTAAACTTGCTCAGAATCTTTCAGAAGCCAATCGAAGACACCGATAACATAATTGCCAATGTTTATATTTAGTCACTAACACGTATGCTTTTTTGGCTCTTAGAAACAAAGATTAATGAACGCAATTTTTAAATATTCTTTGGGTTTTAAATTTTATAATTAGGTGAAAAAATGTTAAAGGAAGAGATTACTTATAGAAGAGGATTAACACTTCGAGTATGGATTCTGACCTTTATAATGGCTATAGTACAAATAACCACGACGCAATTAAACCATACTATGACTAATGTTTGGATGTTTCCAAGCGGCATTCTTCCACTGACGCCAGCGCTTATAATTTTCTTCTTCCATAACATACTTCCAGCAAAATGGAAATTCAGTAGAGAGGAGTTAACGATACTGATCTTAGTAAGTTTTTTGAATGCAAACGCGTTTTACTTAGTCGGAGGTTACATCAGCCCTTACGGAGGCATTCAACTTTTGCCTGGTCAAAGTCTTGTTTCTGCCGCCTATATTAAATCAATAAGTCCTTATAATGAAGTTTTCGCCGCTTTCATCCCGGATTGGATGGCTCCATCAGCTAATCTAGGCGTCGTAATTAATGGAGGAACGCTGGATTGGGGCGCGTGGGCTCCATCAATTGTTTTCTGGAGCTTACTATGGATCACATTTATACTCTTTGGAACATTTATCAGCTTCTCTCTAAGAAAACCCTTTGTGATAAGGGATAGATTGTCATTTCCGATGTCAATGTGCACGTATCCACTGCTTGACTATCAGATAGAAAGGGATGGAGGAAAAAGAGTAAAGCTGATCAATTTTAGTAGACCTGAGGCGAAGGCCTTCTGGATAGGCGGCGCCATAGGAGCCATCTTAGGCTTAACAGATGTACTTAACTACTTTCTGCCAGCTATACCCGCAAGCTGGGAATATGCCGGAAACCATATTGATTTGACAGGTGTTTTTCAACAATATTTGCCAGGCGCTTATGGTAATACATGGTTATGGTGGATGGATGTACCGATTTATGCCTTCGCCCCCCTAGAAATAACCTTAACGTGCGTCATATCTTACATCGCTTTACTGATAGTATATCCGGCGTTGGTTGTTAGGCTTGGAGTGGTTTCATACGTTCCCGGCGTGGAAGAAATTGCTGATGTTCAGTATGGACTTATAGAGGGGCCATTTAAATTTATATATTGGCGGGATTATGGCCTGATGTTTGGTATAGGTATATGGGTGGCATGGCACTACAGGGAACACTTTATTAGTATATTTAGAAATATCGTGGCGCAGACGAGCGAGCCCGCAGAAGATGGTATATCCTATCGTCTTATAGGATTAGGGATGATCGTATTATGGATCCTACTGCTAATATTCTGGGCGATAGCCGGCGTTCCTCCATTCGTTGCCTTTACGGGGCTTATCCTATTAGTCATTTACATACTGGCTAATTCCAGGGTCTGTGCCGACACGTATATCGATGACACGCAGCTGGGGGCCGTTAGAGGTTTTCTATACGATGCTGGATACTCTGCAGGATTGTGGGGGTCAGCACCCTACGTGAATGATGCTTTATTCAAAACCATGTACATGTCCTCAATGTTTTCAGGGATTTCATGGTCAGGCTTTTATCCGCAAATGCAATGTCACATTTGGAAAATTGGATATGAAACAAAAACAAGCACCAAAGATATACTAAAAATAATAGTTATAATGGCTGTTTTCTCAGTAATCTTCGCAAACATCTTCGGATTATGGTGGTGGAGTAAATCTGGCGGCGTAATGAAATCGCCGGGATGGCCAGCATACTCAGATCGAGCAGCAGACGCCGAACTTTATACTCTCACTTCCGGTCATACTTTAACCACGCTAGAACGCGTATGGTATGCATTAACAGGCGTGGTCTTTGTGTTCATATGCTTCTATCTCCGCGGAAAATTCAGATGGTTTATCATTCATCCAGCAGGAGTTTGGACCGCCCTAGCTTCTCCAAGTTGCCATCTATGGCCGCCACTCATCGGTTTTATCTACAAATTGATTATTCTAAGAGTTGGTGGAACAAGACTATGGGAGAGATTTGGCATACCGTTCATGCTTGGCTTCATAGCGCTTCAAACGCTTGGTATGTTCTTTATCTTAGCATGGTACGGTTTCTTCAGTCAGGCACTACCTGCGGCGCTATCATATCTATAGACTCTACTTACATATCGTAAATAGAACCATGCAATCTCGCGCCTTTTTTATTTATTTCTTGATTAGATTCACGCTTAATTTAACAAAGATTCTCATACAAAGCCCAATTAAAACGTTTTCTACGCCTTCCCCAAAACAGTTCACAAAAAAGCCTTTCCAAGATTTTGAGCCAAAACCAAATAGAAAAATACTTAAATAATTTAATGATGAATTTTATGATGTCATGTGGTGGCAGTTGGCTACGAAAAAGATATTTTATTTACTAATTTCATGCATTTTCTTACTTTCTATAATTGTTAGCTATGTATCCTTTATTGATGGAGACTCGGAAACCTATTTTAATGCAAATTGCTGGGCTTTCTCATGTGAAAATACTTTTCACTCTGATTTTTTAGTTAATATAAATTTTGAGAGAATCCGAGAGCACATAAAATATTTTGGAAGCTTGAAATCGAGGGTGACTGGTTATCCGGGATATAATTCCGCTGCAAACTACATTATTAACTTTTTTAAAAATATAACAGAGGAGTTCCCGGAATGTGGTGCTAAGATATCAATTCAAGAGTACGATGTCTTGGTACCTGTAGATGTAAACACCTCTATAACTATTGTTTATCCTGAAAATAAAACATTGGAAGCTTATGCCCTCTGGCCGAACTTAATCCAAACTTCTCCTCTTCCTCTAGGAGGAATTCAAGGGACTCTAATATATACTGGTAATGGGGATCTAAGAGAATTCAATAACAAAACTGTTAAAGATAGTATAGTTTTAATGGATTTTGATAGCAGAGACAATTGGATTAACGCGGCTAAGTTGGGTGCAAAGGCTGTAATATTCATTGAAACCCCAAATATGAACTACTACAATTCTATTAAAAAATTTCTTTTAGCACCCATTTATTTTCCCCGCTTATATGTATCCTCTTCGGATGGAGATTACTTGAAAAATCTAATTGCCCGCTCTTCCTCACCACCAATAATTATCATTAAGTCCCGTATGATCTACCAGTCTGTTGCAGCAAGAAACATTATTATGGAAATTCCAGGAGAGATAAACGATACTATAGTAATTGGTGCGCATTATGATTCATGGTCGGTCGTTCCTGCGCTTGCGCCTGGCGCTGATGAGGCAGCTGGAATATCGACTATGCTTGAATTGGCACGCTTCTTTGCCTCACATAAACCTTACAGAACAGTAGTATTTGTAGCTCTTTCAGGTCACTGGCAAGCATTATCTGGATCCAGAGCGTTTACAGAGCAATATATCTTCTCAGAAGAGGTTATCAGCGGGTTAAGGAAGATAAATATGTTTATTGGACTTGACTTTTCTACAGATAACGATGAGATGGCATTTCTAATTGCAGGGCATGCTTTTAAAGTTCTTGTTGATGATAGTAGTCTTACAAAACCTCTAAATAATGAGTTTGTCTTAAGATACTCAAACTTAGGTACATTGATTGGAAACATAATAAGTAAGATGGAAGCAAATTTCGGTGTAAAATATAACGTAGACGTTGCCTTCAGATCTGACGGATGGTGGGCTAGAATTCCCGGTCCTTACATACTTGATTCGGAACCTATTTCGGCTACTGGCATAATCGCATTCACAATTCGTACAGACAACTGCTATAGAATTAATTGGGGAACACCCTTAAGTACCTTTGAGAAAGTTTCCTTCGAAAACTTAAAACCGCAAGTTGAAGTAAGTTTCAGAGTTATTTTTGAATTGACGAATGTGAAAGATGCGGTTCTCCCAAGTTATGTACCACAAAGGATCACCGTTACCGGAAGCATCCGTACTGGCTGTGTCACTGTTGAAGGAAAATCTTTTACCTTTAATTATTCGAAAGGATGGTATGAGCCTTTGCCAAATGCCATTATTCATATGCCGCTGAAGGCGACTACATATCCCTTCGCCCATATTATCACGTGTAGTGATGCAAACGGAAGTTTCGTAATTTACGGCGTAGTGACCAATCTGGGTAGATCACCTTACTTTGCGCAATTTATCTCTAAAGAAGGCTACCCAGTTATGGCGTATCTTATAAATAATGAATCTGGCTTTATTGAATACGCACCGGATGCAGGCATATACGGTTCTAGGCAAATCGATTTCTATGCGAAGGCAAGCAATCATCCATACATGGCAACCACAGTAAGCTTCAAATGTTCTACAATTGAACTTTACGACTTATATGATGTTGAAAATATTGCGGATATTTTAACTACTGATCCAAGGTTCACTGATACAAATCTTGCATTAACTCCTGTAGAGTTCCAAGTGTTCGATTTCAAGTCCTACAGCGCTTTCTCATCATTCTCCTACATATATTATGGTTTTGAGCATGTGGGAATTGTTTTCATTCCTCAAAATCAAAGGTTCAGTCTCTCTATCAGGCTGGGCGTTACACGTAAATTAGCGATTCTTTTACTGAATACGAGTAAAATACCTGAAGGCGAGGGATACTATTCTTTTTCCGGAGAGAAAAAGCTAATTTTCAACGCGTTTAATTATACAAGTGACATCTTTAGATTAGCCTCTTCCCGTTATAGCATGCTATATACATTTTTAGTCCGTAATGCAATGAGTGAAATTTTCTTTAATAATGCAGAAGCAAGATTAAATAGGGCTACCCTTCTTATTCAACAGAAAAGATACGACTTAGCATATAAAGAAATACTTTCCGCTTTTTCTTGGTCGATTGCGCTTTATGATTCAACATTTAACCTCATTAATGGGGTTGCTTATAACACAATAATTCTTTTTTCGGTGATAGTGCCTTTTACATTGTTGTTTGAAGAACTGGTTTTTTCCACGAAAGGAAGAGGTAAGATTATTTCAATAACATCCATAGGTTTCATTGCGATATTTGCTTTCTACATGCTTCATCCTGGTATGAAAATTCTCTCCAATGCTTTAATATCTTTACTCGGGATAGTCGTCTGCGCTCTTCTTCTTGTAAT
>JAGTQL010000063.1:0-425 GCA_018396555.1 Candidatus Bathyarchaeota archaeon
TTTTAGATATTCTTATTCTCCGAGTTCGACAACCATCCATGCCTCAACAGCTATCCATCCGGGGTGATGCACAGGCACGGCAGCCCTCGTAGGCCTCCCAGCCCCAGGTCCGAAGGCCTCAACAAGCAGGTCTGTGAAGCCGTTGAGGATAGTGGGCTGATCCATGAATCCCTCGGCGCTGTTCACGAATCCGACCACCTGGACAACCTGCTTTATTCGGTCTAGATCCCCTATAACTGCTTTAATCTGAGCCAGGCAGTTCAGACATGTCTCCCTAGCTGCCTGATATCCCTCCTCGACGGTCAGGTCTTTTCCCACCAATCCCCTCTTCGTGGATCTGAAGGGCCCCTGACCTGCAGAGAATACTAGGTTCCCAGCCCTCTTCGCGCCTACATAAACCCCCGCCGGGGAGGGGGCGGGTGGAA
>JAGTQL010000063.1:468-913 GCA_018396555.1 Candidatus Bathyarchaeota archaeon
CCCTCCGAATGGAGGATGTTCCTTAAAACAGTTATGAGGTATGAGAATAGGCTCGGATACGAATAGGTTCACATATGAAGATTCAAACCTCAACACTCAATATCTCCGCATTCATTACCTTTATGGATGAAGCCGGCATATAGCTAAAGGAGGGAATCCCATGAGCTTAGGGGTTAGAATCCTCGGGGAAGAAGAGGGAGAGGAGATCTCTGAGGAGGGGTATAAGGGGGTTAACTCCCTATGGCTTGTTAGGGAGAGGAGAGACCTAAAGGGTTTCTCAAGCAGGATATTCAGGATCCAGCCGAGCGGCCACACCTCGATGCATGAACATGAGAGGGAGCATATCGCCCTCATCATCAGGGGTTCATGCCTCCTCGAATGCGGCTCGGAGAGGATCATGGTGAGAGAGGGGTCGCTGGTTGAGATCCCTCCATGGATTCCCCAC
>JAGTQL010000063.1:934-10247 GCA_018396555.1 Candidatus Bathyarchaeota archaeon
GGGGTCCTTACCCTATTGATAATGAACCTCACCTCAACCCACAGGGAGCCTCCTCATTGAAGCCCTGAAAAGGGGGAGGATGAAGATTTGAGGGTTTTAGAAGAGGGGAGAGGAGAACTCCTTGGTTGGCTAGACCCGGATGAGGCTAGGCGCTGGATGGCAGAGAAGAAGAGAAGGCTCCCCGAAGATAAGAGGATGAGCCTGAAGGAGGCCGTGGAGAGGTTCACCCAAGACGGAGACTACTTCGCCCTAGGGGGTTTCGGCCATATCAGGGTCAGCATGGCAGCCATCTACGAGATGATCCGCCAGGGGAGGAGAAACCTCGCGATGGCCGCGAAGACCGCCGTCCACGATGTGGACATCCTGATCGCCGCCGGGGTCGTAGACAGGGTTGAGTGCGCCTACAGCTTCGGCCACGAACTCAGAGGGCTATCTCCAGCAGGTAGGAGGGCCGCCGAGGAGGGGGGGGTCAGGGTTGTCGCTGAGCTATCCAACGCCGGGTTCCAGTGGAGGTTCAAGGCGGCTGCTATGGGCCTCCCCTTCCTCCCAACGAGGGTCATGCTCGGATCAGACACCCTGCATTACAGCTCGGCGAGGGTTGTGGAGGATCCATTCAGCGGAAAGCCGATATGCCTCCTACCTGCATGTTACCCTGACTTCGCATTCATCCATGTCCACAGGTGCGACCGCTATGGAAACGCCCAGATAGACGGCATAACAGTCGAGGATTCAGACCTGGCGAGGGCTGCGAAGAGGCTGATAATAACGACGGAGAGGGTTGTCGAGGAGGATCGGATCCGGGAGGCGCCTGATAGGACGATCATCCCCTTCTACCTCGTCGACGCCGTCTGCGAGGTGCCATACGGCTCTCATCCCGGGAATATGCCCGGACTCTACTACTCTGATGAGGAGCATATGGCCGAGTGGCTAAGCCTCAGCAGAACCGAGGAGGGGGTCAAGATGTACCTAGATAGATATGTCTACTCGGTCAGGGACTTCTCCGAGTACCTGGAGCTTGTCGGAGGAGAGGCCAAGATGGATCACCTCCGCAGATTGGAGCTTCTTGAAGAGCCCTTAAAGGCTCCCTGGGCGAGGAGGGGTTGATGATGGACTACAATGTTACGGAGCTCATGGCCTGCGTTGCAAGCAGGACTCTAGAGGATGGAAAGGCTGTACTCGTGGGGACAGGCCTCCCTATAGTCGCGGCAACCCTAGCCCAGAAGCTCCATGCCCCAAACCTCCTCATAATATTCGAGGCTGGAGGGATAGGGCCCAGGATCCCAACGATACCGATCAGCGTAGGGGATAGCAGAACCTTCCACAGGGCCGTCATGGCTGCCAGCATGGACTATGTGATGAGCTGCGCCCAGCTCGGCCTGGTGGACTACGCCTTCCTAGGAGCAGCCCAGATAGACCCCTATGGAAACCTTAACACCACGGTGATAGGCCCCCACGATAGGCCGAGGGTCAGGCTTCCAGGGAGCGGTGGGGGGAACGATGCGGGCTCTCTATGCTGGAAGACGATAATCCTAATGAGCCAGGATAGACGCCGCTTCGTCGAGAAGCTCGACTTCCTCACAACCCCGGGCTACCTCACAGGCCCAGGCGCCAGGGAGAGGGCTGGGCTTCCCGAGGGCACAGGCCCATACAGGGTGATAACCCAGCTTGGGGTCATGGGCTTCGATGAAGCCTCTAAAAGGATGAAGCTCCTCTCCATCCATCCAGGCTTCACCCTAGAAGACATCAGGGAGAATACGGGGTTCGAGCTATTAATCCGGGAAGAGGTCTCAGTGACGGAGCCTCCGAGGGAGGAGGAGCTCAGGCTTCTAAGAGAGGTTATAGATCCAGCGGGTATAGTCATCGGCTAGGTTTTCTGAGTCCGAGCATCTCCCTCGCCTCCTCGGGCGTGGCTATAGGCCTATCAAGAATCTCGGCGATCCCGGCGACCTTCTCGACGAGTTCTGCGTTACTCTTGGCTAGGACCCCCCTCCTCAGATATATGTTGTCCTCGAATCCCACCCTCACATGTCCTCCGAGGGTCATGCCCACCGCCGCCATCGGTATCTCATGTCTTCCCAGGGCGCATACACTCCAGGTCCAATCTCTAGGTATCTGGTCTAGGCAGTAGAGGAGGGTCTTAGGGGTTGGAAGCATCCCCGTCCTCCCCACCATCACGAACTGTATGTGGAGGGGTTCAGGGGCGATCCCCCTACCAGCCAGATCCCTGCAGACATTTATCATCCCGGTATCATAGATCTCATGTTCAGGCTTGACCCCCGCCTCAACCATGTAGCTGCACCACCTCTCTATCATCTCGACCGTGTTCAGGAAGATGGGTCCTGTGGCATGCTCAGCCCACCTGTTTATGGTGCCCATGTTGAGGGACATCATCTCCTGACCCAGCCTGCACCTCTCCCTGACAAGCTCATCCCAGCGCTCAGGAGGGACACCGACCCTTCCACCCCCAGTAGTCACATTGATGATCACGTCAACCCTCTCCCTAATCCTCTCTATATACTCCTTGAGGATCGGATTCGGATCGCCCCTATGGGGCTCCCCAGTCCTCGGATCCTTGGCGTGAAGGTGGACTATTGAGGCCCCAGCCTCCACGCATCGAACCACCTCCTCAACGATCTCCTCAACGGTCGAGGGGACATATGGAGTGACGGCCTTTGAGACATACTCGCCGCCCGTCACAGCTGCGGTTATAATAAGCTTATCCATCCATTAAACCATGCATTACTCCATTTATATGATTTATCTAGCATTATAAGGAGCTTCATGACCATTGATCAATTAAAATTTTAATTCATCTTCCCCCATCATAAACTTATTGAGAGGTATAATAGCTTAAAGCCTCCACTCATGCCTCTGATGAGACTTTACCTAACAAGTATTGACCATTAATGTTGATACGGCTTCTGTAGCCTGAAATATTACCATTTATTTCTTCACTTAAACTACTACTTCTCTTCAGTAATTCCTCCCTTCTAATATCTTATAAGATAAATTCTTATTTTAATTTTGATATTAGTCAGACCTGACCTCTATACATTTGAGGAGATTGATGAGCTTAAAGCTTAAAAGATCGAGTTCGGCAACTAGCTATCTCTTCCTGCGCCCAGAACTAGCCTGTATAGGCCATGGAATCCCAAGACTGAACCTGCAAACGAAGAGAGGAGTGCGAAGAGCGAGAAAGCAAACGATGGCTCCAGGATATCAATCACCATAAAGAAGGATATTAGAAAGCTAGTGACTAAGAGTGAAGCTCCAATAATTATTTCAATATATTCTTTCTTAAGTATGGTCATAAAGCCAACACTTCACGTAGTGATCTTTATCAACTTCAAACATTGGAGGTTCTTTAGAATCACATACTCCCTTTATAATGTTTATGCATCTGGGGTTGAATCTGCAACCTGATGGGGGGCTTAATAGGTTTGGTGGCTCACCGGCAGGCACTTCCCTGACCTTTAGGCGATTTGATGGATCCGGATCGGGTATAACATTCAATAATGCCTTTGTGTAGGGATGCATCGGACTTTTAAGTATTTCTTTCGTACTCGCGCCCTCAACGATGTGGCCAGCATACATAATGTAGATCATCTCCGAGAAGTATCGTGTAGTTGAAAGATCATGGGTAATATATATGATGCTTAATTTGTAATCTCTTTGAAGATTCTGTAATAGTTTTAATATCTCTACTCTAACTGATGCATCTAACATCGAAACAGGCTCATCTGCTATTATTAATTTTGGCTCTAAAATTATGGATCTTGCGATGACAAGCCTTTGTTGCTGCCCTCCACTTAGCATGTGAGGATATTTTCCAATGAAGTCTTCTATTGGGGTTAATCTAACTTGTTCCAAAGATCTATAGATCTTCTCCATTCTCTCTTTTTTATCCTTAACTCCATTTATTATGAGAGGTTCCTGCAGAATACCTTTAGTTGTCATAAATGATGGTAATGCTCCAAAAGGATCTTGCTGAATGAGTCCAGTTTCTCTTCTATACCATTTTAAATCTTTCCATCTTAAATAAGTTATATCCTTATTATTGAATATTATTTTTCCACCTATAGGTTCGTATAATCTAAGTATTGTTTTGCCCAGCGTAGTTTTCCCGCAACCACTCTCTCCAACTATCGAGATCGCCTCACCCCTATTAAGAGTTAAGCTCACTCCATCTACTGCCCTCACATATCCTTTACTCCTTCTAATGAAGCCTCTTTTAACCTCAAAGTATTTTTTTAACCTCTCAGTTCTTAATAGTGGTGTGCTCATCTTCATCCCCTCTCATAAAGCCAACATTTGACATAGAACTCTTTATCAATGTATACTAGTGGGGGGTCTCTAGAGCATCTCTCGTGTGCATATGGGCATCTCTCCGCGAACCTGCATCCCTCAGGTGGACTCAGCAGGCTTGGTGGAGAACCTGGTATGAAGCTCAGTTTCTTATCAGTTCTCAATGTGGGGACACTCTCCATTAATTTTTGGGAGTAGGGGTGTCTTGGCTCGTGATAGATTATGTCGGCATCATTGAATTCAACTATTTGACCGGCATACATCACAGCTACTTTATCTGCTAACTCACTTGAGAGACTGACATCATGCGTTATAAATATCATGCTTAGCTTTAGATCCTTCTTTATATTTTTAAGTATGTTCATAATGTTTGCTTGAGTTAACACATCTAATGATGATGTAGGCTCATCTAATATCATCAATTCAGGATTAGTTAATAGAGACATTGCTATTATAACCCTCTGCCTCATTCCACCACTCAACTCGAATGGATAACTCTTTATGAACTCTTTACTTATACCTATATTTCTCAAGGCATTTGCTGCTTTATGAAGGGCATCATCTTTTTGCATTTTTTGATGTAGAATCATTGGTTCTATCATTTGATCTCCTATTCTGAGGACTGGATTAAGTGAATTTAAAGCTGCCTGTGGAACATAAGTAATTTTAATCCACCTAATTTTTTTCATGAAAGATTCTTCATCAAGCTCCATCAAATTCAAACCATTAAATAAAACAATTCCTTTATATATAGATACATTTCTGGGAAGCAGTCTTATTATAGATCTTGCTAGGGAGCTTTTTCCACATCCAGATTCTCCGATGACTGCGACGGTTTCTCCTCTAGGTAGGAAGAAAGAAACGTTATCGACTGCCCTAACTTCACCTTTCCGCGTTCTGTAATACATTAATAGATTTTTCACATTCAGGTGTTCTTTTTCCACTACATCTCCCTCAATTTAGGGTTGAATATCTTGTCCAGTGCGAATCCGAGCATGGCAAAGCTTAATGAAGTAAAGGCTAACATGAAAGATGGCTCCAAAACCCAGTGGTATAAACCTTTATATAGTGCCCCATTCGAATAGGCGTCATAGATTATCTTTCCCCAAGTTGGAGTTAATGGATCTCCTAGGCCAAGTATTGCCAATACGGCCTCTAGAAATACGAAGTCAGCCACCGAGAGGACTATGGATGGAATGACGATGGGTATCACTTTAGGCATGAGATAATGTGTTAGAATCCTGAAGTTTCCTGCACCGTAGGCCCTTGCAGCCTCTACATACGGAAACTCTTTAATTTGTAGAAACATCGCTCTATAGTTTTTTACACCTACACCAAATATACTTAAGGCTATTATGATTATTAGTAGAATCCATATGTTGAACTTGTAAAATGTAGATATCATTATTAAGATTGGAAGGAAGGGGAGAATCATGAAGACCTCGGTGATCCTTTGGATGAGGCTGTCAATCCTCCCTCCAAACCATGCGCTCAAAGCGCCGATAAACATCTGTATCAGGGCTATCGAGACGGATGCCACTACGCCGAAGGATAATGCGATCGGCATTCCCCAAAGGAGGGCTATCCCCAGATCCCTCCTTAAATGGTCTGTTCCAGCCCAACCGAATACCTTACCGTATACGACGAGTTTAGCGTCCAAATTCACATTTGCCTCAAATGCTATACCATCTATCCAAAGCTTATATTCCCCCCTCATCACATTAACCGTACTGGGATTGATTATGCTGGCATCTTCCGATGCGAAGAGCAGAACGGCGATGGGAGCATCATATCCTATTGTCCCATTGATCTTCTTTGAGATCATACTTTTAAGCTCACTAGCTAACCTATCATCATTCGAGATATAATATGTATCCTCTTTATATATTAAAAAAGAGTTTAGGATTATATCTTCACCATTGGGTTTGACCCAGTGAACTGATAATTGAGGCGATGATTTGTTGTAATTTGATTTAAGAAATAGATTTAATTCGCTTGGGAAATCTTCGTATTCGTAGTTCAATAAAAACTCGATTTTAATTCTAGTGAACCTATCAGATACTTGAACTATCGCCTTGGACACCCCATGTTGAGGCCTCTGGGTATCAAATATTATCGTTTCAGGGGATTTCTTAGAGGAAAAAACGTTTATCCAAGATGGAATGGCGTTTCGAGGATTGTCTAGCCAGTACTGTTCACCCGCCCTCCAGAGCTTAATGGCCTCATCATAAGGTATGGAGAATACCGTGTACATCGATATTCCTGTTAGAGCAAGTATAGTTATCAGTCCAATTAAGGCTGATTTATATATAAGTAGGATTTTGAAGTTCTGTTTAAAGCTTGACAAATGCTATATACCTCCAGATCTAATTCTTGGATCTAAAATTGCATATATAAAGTCTAGGGTGAAAACTGTTATAGCTAAAAGATATGCATATATGACTACAAGACCTACTAGTATGGGACTGTCAAATATTATGGATGCTATATAGAATAAACTTCCTATTCCAGGCCAGTTAAATATGGTCTCAGTGATTATCGCTCCCATCCATGAACTAATTAGAGTCAGAGAGAAGTCCGTTATGATCGGCGGTAGTGTAGGTCTCAATATATACCTCCTCTGGATTAGAGATTCTGGCAGGCCCTTGGCCTTCGCTAGCTCCACGTAATCCTCACTCGAGAACATAAGGAAGAACGTCCTCCTCGCATAAACACCTATGAAAGTGTATGCTATAAGCCAAGACATAACTGGAAGAATCATATGCCTTAAAACGCTTAAAGCATACCCCCATTTATCGGTCGGCGGAGGGACATCAACCATCCCACCATATGGAAGCAGCCTTAAGAAGGATGCAAATATGAGTATCAGGAATATTCCGTAGAACCACCCAGGCAGAGAAGATAATGGTGCAAGCAGGACTGACAACCTATCTAAAAAGCTACCGTATCTTCTAGATAGGAATAGCCCACCAAATAGACCGATTAGGAACAGGAGGAGTTGCATTGTCGTGAACAGGAGTACAGTGTTTGGAAGCCTCTCAAAGATGATTATGCGAACATTTCTAGATCCACTATCACTACTTAAGAAGAGCGCTCTACCTAGGTTTAAAGATAAGGCATCTCTCAAATAGGCAAAACTTCTATATATGAATGGCTTATCAAATCCTATTCTTTTTAGCTCATTAGTAAAAATTGCATTTATCAACTCTTCAACCTGAGTATCATTTAAAGCCTTATAAGTCGGATTTTGACGGACGCTTTGAGAAATTGAAAGGTATAAATCGCTTTTAACTATTTCATCTACATATCCACCCATATTCGCGATAAAAATTGTTATATAAACTGCGGCGATCACCGTTAGGAGAAGTATAATCCCGCGTTTCACTATGTACTTCACAAATCTTGGAACCATTACGCACCCCCTGAAGTATGGATAAAAAATAAAAGGGAAGATAAAAGGATACTGATTATTTCTTCTTGATAAATGGAACAGCGATCGCTGCTATGGCGATTATGATAGCTAACGCAGCGACACTCATTAATGTGTTCACGGTTCCGCTTAAAGAATCTACCCTGGAGCGCAGCCCTTCGATAGAGGCTCTTAAATCTTTAATCGTGCTGCTTAATTCGGATACTCTAATCTCATACTCGGCTCTAGCTTTGGCCAGTTCATCCATTAGGAACTCAGTCACACTCATAACGGTTGCTGTTCCGGAAGTAGACACTGGCATGCCTACAAGCTTGGATATGACCAGCACATCAATACCTAATGCCCCAGCGGATAACATTGATGTCTCTTCACGTTTGAGAGTTATCTTCCATCTTCCATCCTCAACAGCCTCGGCGACACCCACCAAAGTTACGGTTGGGCTCGTAACGATATATTTCACATAGTTGATATCATCTTTCTTGTATGGATTCCCTTCGAAGGTTATCGAGATATTGATATCAGCCTGCATTCCGGGAGTGATGGTTGGTATGGAGACTATCTTGACCTCTGGTATCATAGGCCTGGAGAATCTAAGCCACCTGTCCGCAGGGTCTATAAACTCCCTATAAGCCTTTAATACAACTATTCTGGCCGTCGGATCCACCCTTTCCAGGTAGAAGGGTCCAGCTCCCACTAAGAAATTCCCTTTAGCCTTATACCATTCTCTTAATTTGTTGTATCTATCTAATGCCTCTGATTCAGTGATATACCTGCTCATCACACTCTTGTACGGTATGAATTTCTCGCTGATAGCCTTGGCTAGATACTCCTCTAAGATCGGTAGGGAGGGACCGGCTATATAACTGGCCCATTCGACTTCAAGCTTCTCAGCCTTATCGGCAGAGTATGCCAGCCTCTTATCCGCCTCGGCAAGCCACCCGACCGCAACGGTATGCCATGGCCCAGGGCCGTATGTGTAGTCTGTGTAGAAGGCGCCTGCGGCGGTTGCAGCTATCCACTCAGCATCCAAATATATAGCATCTGAATAGTACTCTATAACCAGCGGTTTTTCACTCACTATTTTAAAGCCTTTAAAGTATTCTCTGAATGCCTCAAACGTTGGTAAGTATGACTCATCATACACAGAGCTTTCCGGCTTCCCCCTATCAAAGGTCAGTATGTAGCTGAATATCATGTCAGCTAGCGAGAATCTGCTCCCGTCGTGGTACTTCACGTCAAACAGATTATCATTGTAATAGACTACTGTCTTCGTTTTGGCGGTTGTCCCTGGAGGCGCGAGGAGGACCTCATGCTTCTCAGCGTCCCAATCGTACCATGCATCTGTCGGTACAGTAATATTCTCGACAAACTTTAGAGAAACCCAATCTAGGGTAGCTCCTATGGGAGACCCGGCTAGGGCGTAGACCTCGGCCCTCTTAACCCTTTGAGGCCAGTATAGCCCAGTGAATGGATCAGGTATGATGGCGGGATCCGACACTGCACGAAAGTACATTGCATCATATATCCAGTTGCTCCCACCTACAGGGTTCACTGGCTCTACCAATAGGTCCGATGATG
>JAGTQL010000064.1 GCA_018396555.1 Candidatus Bathyarchaeota archaeon
CACGCGCTGCATGAACTTAGAGGCGGCCGCTGGGTTCCAATCCGCATGGGGCGTGATACTCAAGTATCAATCGGGGAGGCTGAGGATGGGAGTTAAGCGCTTCACACCTAAGCTTGCAACCGTCTTAATCGGCACGCTCCTCATATGCGACTATTTTGAAGCGCTTTCTCTGAAGCCTTTAAGAAACTTCGTCGAGCGAGACCTAGTGATCCTAGCTGCAATCTTCAGCCTCCTAGCTGCAGCCCTAATATGTAGAGTGGTTTCGAAGCGGAGGGAGAACAGCGGTGGGGCAGGCTGACTTCGAGCATGGAGAGGCCGGCTTGGCTTCCAACCACACACCAGACGGTTTTAGGCTTCCGCAGCCAGAACCTAATAGAAGCCCATGCAGCCGGCCCCAGAATGCTCAGGATGCGCCAGCCTGCCCGGAATGCGGATCCACGAGGATCTGGCGTGACGGATTGAGGCGTCTAGCGGACGGCTCAGCGGCTCAGCGTTGGCTATGCCGAAAATGCGGCTTCCGCTTCTCCCAAAATGATACTGGAGTATCAAAACCGTTAAAAGCAGCTAAGCCCATAAATTTAGATTGCCGAGTATGCGCTGGAGAAAACCCTGCGAAAAACTCGGCTGGGGCAGTGCTTGCCCTGGAGGAGAATGCGGATGCGGAAAGCCGGGCTGCGGGAGCCACGGAGAAGCTAAGCAAAGCGGAGTTTCAGGGAAAGATCCTTGAGTTCCTCTGGTGGATGAAGAAGCAGGGCTATGCGAACTCCACAATTGAGAGTAGGGTTAAACTGTTAAAGCGCCTAGTTAAGTTGGGGGCAAACTTATATGATCCAGAGTCTGTTAAAGAAGTTATTGCGCAGCAGACTTGGAGCGATGGTAGAAAAGAGAATGCTGTTGAAGCTTACAGCTGCTTTCTTAAAATGATGGGTGGAGCATGGTCTCCCCCTAGGTACACTAAACTGAAAAAGTATCCTTTCATATCAACCGAGGCGGAAATAGATCAGCTTATAGCCGGTTGCAGCCTCCGCCTAGCAGCTTTCCTTCTGCTGCTTAAAGAAACTGGGGCGCGCGCTGGAGAGATCTGGCGTCTCTCATGGAGGGACATAGATTCGGTGACAAGAACCGTGAGAATCACGCCGGAAAAGGGAAGCGAGCCTCGAATCTCCCATATAAGCCAAAAATTGATGCAGATGCTTGAGAGTCTTCCAAGGGATCGTGGCGAGGGCGTATTCTCTAAACCCTATCAGAGCATAAAGCATTTAGCTGGGAACTTTCAGAGGCAGAGGCGGAGGCTATCGGTGAAACTCAAAAACCCAAGATTGAACAGAATAACGTTCCATACCCTACGCCATTGGAAGGCAACAATGGAATACCATAAGACTAAGGATATACTCTATGTAATGCGGATGCTGGGTCATAAAAACATCAAGAACACATTAATCTACGTTCAGCTAGCAGATGAAATGTTCAGGGATCAGCAGGAATATATATCAAAAGTTGCCTGCAACGTCAAGGAGGCCTGTGCTCTGGTTGAAGCCGGCTTCGAGTATGTTTGCGACATTGACGGTGTCAAAATATTCAGGAAGCCGAAATATTGAGGCTGGAATAAACCCCCCTACAATTCCTATATAAAGGTGCGGGGGGTGGGGTTCGAACCCACGCAGCCCTACGGCAGCAGGTCCTAAGCCTGCCTCCTTTGACCACTCGGACACCCCCGCATATGGGCCTAATGTACCAAGATAAAACTTTGTTAGAGAAGAGAGATAAATCTCTTTCCTTAAGTCTCCCCCTACACTTCCTATTGAGGCGGAGCGTGCCGTTAAAAAGAGGGCTTGTGATCTCAATATTTTTAGCCAGGATACTAATGTTTAAAAGAGAGTTAGCTACTCATCTAAAAGCTAATGCGCTTAAAGAGGTTTAGAAGAATGGAGGGAAGCCTTTGAATGCCGAGAGCCTTGGAACACTATCAGTTGTTATATCAACCATCTTAACTGGGTTAAACATTTATCTAATTAAAATTATTGCTCTTCCGAATAGGTTTCTCCTCGCCTCCATAATTCTCACATTATCCGGCTTAATCCTATTCTTAGCGAATACTATTTCGGGTAAAATCACTGAGGCGCTTTTTCAGGGTAGAAAATATTTTTTGGAGATTTTATGGATAGGTGTTGTAGGAACTTCCATACCGGTAAGCATGATATATTATGGGCTAAGCTTATCGCCGATAAGTAATACATTCCTCCTACAAACAGAAGTTATTTATAGCATGATTTTGAGCCGCTTACTACTAAAGGAGCGGATAAACGGGTGGCAGATCTTACTATCGCTCTCAGCATTCTTAGGCGTCTTCCTCATAACAACTGAAGGCACACTAAAAGAGATCAGCTTCGGCGACATACTATTCCTATTAGCGCCTTTCTTCTTCCAGTGCGGTCATGTCGTCGCAAAGAATTTGATGCAAATCGTTAATCCAATAGTTACGGTTATGTTTAGGCTTATAATTGGTGGTTTGGCACCATTTCCTATCTTAATACTTTCGGGTTTGAATCTTCTTAAAGATGTTAGAGACATAGCGATGGGCGATGGAATAATGATAGCTGGTGTTAGTGTGAGCTATGCTATTGGGAACAGCTTCTGGTATTATAGTGTTAAAAACATCAATCTCTCAAGGGCAACAGCGATAATAATAACCTATCCTTTAATCTCAATGGTTCTTTCAATATTCACACTTAAAGAGGGGTTATCCCCCATTAAACTACTAGGAATAGCGGTTACATTCTCCAGCATACTTGGGCTAAGCCTGCTGAGGGGTAAAAGCGAAGCGACTCCGCGGAATAAAGGATATGACACCAAAAATGCTTAAACTACTCCACTTAAGGCTTATTTGCCGGTCATTAAGCGAGAAGAGTCTCTTAAAGTATAGAGTGTTTAAAACCTCAAAAACCATAATCTCTAGAGCTATGAGTTTTATCTCCCCACTAACCTATTTATCTCTGACTTCCAGGGCTCTATCAGAGCATTCTTCCTCAACAAACCACTTAACTACCACACTTGCATCAACAACTACTGCTACGGGCATATCGATCTTCCCTAAAAACCCTTATAATCTCCTCAGCCCTAGGCTCCCCTGCTCTTCCTCCTCAACCTCTCATTTATCAAGACAGCCTTAGCCAAATTTCCCCTCCATTATCTTACTCCTTATGGCGCTTCTAATAAACTCGCTCCAATTAACCTTAACTTGTTTCATCATCTTCTTGGCTTCCTCATCAATTATGGTGCGTTATATCAGAGATATTATTGCAATTCCAACTAGAGCCAATATAATAATTATCACGATGAATAGGATCACTGCAATTATGGCTATTGCTAAAGCCTTTAACCAGCCGCAATCAAAAAAATGTTTAATCAACGCAAGCCAGATCATTAGCATAATTATTGCTGCAGCTATACCGCCGACGAATCTGCCGATCGCTGAGCCAACCATGGTTCCAATCACTGTTCCAAGAAGCAATATCCATATGGAATCAGTAAACTTGGCTTTTTCTTTGCCGACTAGCATTCTACCTGAAAGCCATAGTACAGGCGAAACTATAATCGTATTTACAATTGTGCTGACTAGTATGGCGGTTATGTTCATGCAGTTTTTCCATCATCATTTCATAATTTAATATTAATTATTAAGCCAATATATTTATTAAGTTAACATGATAACATTTATCCTGTGATTTAATATGCCAGTACAAAGATTTAGGATAACTCCTACAAGTAAAAGTGCTCTCTTCAGAGCTAAAAGATGGTTTTACTTAACATTCTACTCTAATGTTTCAACCGAGGTTAGGGAAGAAAATAGGAAGATATGGGTTGATCTTGCTGGCAAAATTGTTGAGGAAATTAATAGGCGGAATGCTGCTGACAAGCCAGCGAGGCTTACAATAAACTATGAGAAGGGGCCGCGCGGCGAGTTTAAGCCCTTCTCAGCAACAGTTGAGCTAATGGAGATAAAAACCCTAGAAACATTCACAATTTACACATCAAAGGAGGAGGAGAAAAAGAGGCTGAAAACTGAGCTTGAGGAACTAATTAAGAAAGCAAAGGAACTTGGAATAAGCATAGAGGAACTTAAAGCTAACCCGGAAAAATACTTATAGCGCACCTAAATCTTAAAAAATGTTTTTAAAAATGTTTTTATATCGTCCTCTAATTTTTTCTGACTTTCATGAAGAACACAAACATTTAAGTTTAGTAAACCAATAGACTTTTGATTGGTGAGAATATATGTCTGAGCGGGAGCTTAAAGAGGTTGGAAGGGTTACCCATTACTTCACGAAAATAGGTGTTGCAGTCGTCAATTTGACAGATACATTATCGGTAGGCGATAAAATCCTCGTAAGGGGGTCTGTAACAAACTTTGAGCAGACTGTTGAGTCAATGCAAATAGAACATAAAAATGTGAACATTGCTCAGAGCGGACAAAGCGTCGGGTTGAAAGTGAATCAGAGGGTTAGGGAAGGCGACAAGGTCTATAGAATAATTTCCTCCTAAATAAACCCATTAACTAATAAATAATAGCATAATGGAACATAACAGCGTTTCGTCATATGCTTGATAACTTCATATGCGGTCCATAACCTAGAGTTATCTATTAATTAAGGCCTTAATGCTTTAATTGGGGGGAAGAAAAGTGAGTGAAAGGTTGCCTGGTTATAGAGGTTTAGCCCTAAAGATGCTTCTAGAGGCTGGGGCCGATATTGGCGATTTAATACGTGTAGTTAAAGATAATGTCGTTCTCGAGGGAGTTCTGATCCCGCGATCAGAATACAGTGATGACAAACACATTGTGATAAAAAGCAGGTCGGGCTATAATATTGGTGTAGAAGTTACTCCGGCAACAAAAGTTGAGCGCGTGAGGACGGAGCTGAAGCCGCTTTTCGTCCCTCCCCCGCCGCCAGAACAAAGAACAGGTTTACCTAAAGTGACTATTTTAAGTACCGGTGGAACAATAGCTAGCCGCGTAGACTATAGAACCGGTGCGGTTAGACCGGTTATTTCAGCAAGCGACCTTTACAGTATTGTTCCGGAGCTCTCAGACATAGCGGTTATAGATGCCGAGATACTGTTCAGCATATTCAGCGAGGATCTAACGCCTAAAAATTGGTCGGCAATGGCCAGAGCTGTGGCTGACCATATATCTAGAGGTATTGACGGTGTAGTTGTAACGCATGGTACCGATACAATGGGCTATTCAGCCGCTGCCCTCAGCTTCGCACTACAGAAATTGCCTGTTCCAGTTGTGTTTGTCGGGGCTCAGAGATCTGAGGACAGGCCGAGTTCGGATGCACCTATGAATCTTATAGGCGCCGTTTATGCGGCTTCAAGTGCGCCCTTCGCCGAGGTCACTGTGGCCATGCATGAAACCCCATCGGATGAAGCTATAATTATTCATAGGGGGACAAAGGTTAGGAAATGCCACACGAGCCGTAGGGATGCCTTCAAAACCGTAAATTCTAAGCCTCTTGCCAGAATTGTAAATAATAAAATCTTCATCTTGACAAATAATTATCAGCCTAGAGACTTGGAGCGAAAGATTATTTTAAAGCCTGAATTCGACGAGAGAGCTGCACTTATAAAGTTCTACCCCGGCATGAACCCGAAAATAATTGATTGGTATGTTTCAGAAGGTTATAGGGGCATCGTTCTGGAGGGCACTGGCTTAGGCCATGTGCGCCGAGAATGCTTCCCGGCAATCAAGGGGGCCATAGATGCTGACGTAATAGTTGCGATGACATCTCAATGCATCTGGGGACGCGTGAACATGAATGTTTATTCAAATGGGAGAGATCTGCTGAGTATAGGTGTTATTCCGCTTGACGACATGCTTGCTGAAACAGCCCTTGTTAAGATGATGTGGTGCCTAGCCCAGTCTAAAAGCATAGATGAAGCGAAAAATCTGCTTATAACAAATATCGCTAATGAATTCTCAGATAGAACTGTTGAGCATTTTGAGCCGCCTAAATTTTCAATGGGTTGAAGGAGCGTTGGAAATTGAAAATTGACTATCATGCACTTGGACTTAAAGTAGGTTTAGAATGTCATCAGCAGCTAGCAACCCGTGGAAAACTATTTTGCAACTGCAAACCCCATCTCTTCAAAGGCGAACCGGAAATAATATTTCTACGCAGATTAAGACCAACGCAAAGTGAACTCGGCCAGGTGGATCCTGCTGCCTTCTTCGAGTTCCAGAAGGGAATGAAAATACTTTATGAGGCTGACGCTGAGACCTCATGCCTTGTTGAGATGGATGAGGAGCCACCGCATGATCTCAACCGTGAAGCCCTAGACGTATCTTTAACCATAGCGTTAATGATGAATGCGAAGCCTGTTGACGAAATTTACGTTATGCGGAAAATAGTTATCGACGGCTCTAACACAACAGGCTTTCAGCGAACATGCGTCGTAGCGGTTGACGGTTCAATAAACGTTGATGGGAAAAATGTGCCTATACAGCACATATGCCTGGAGGAAGACGCTGCTAGAAAGATGGGTGAGGAGGGCTTTCTCATACGCTATAGGATAGATAGGCTTGGAATACCCCTTGTTGAGATCACAACGGGTCCGGTGATGAACACACCTGAAGAGGCTGAGAGGGTTGCGCTCGCAATCGGTAAGATCTTGAGGTCGACAAGAAGGGTTAAGCGCGGAATTGGAACAATAAGGCAAGATCTAAACATATCAATTAGGGATGGGGCCCTAGTGGAGATAAAGGGGGTTCAGGAGCTGGAATTAATCTCTAAGGTTGTTGAGTATGAGGTTCAGCGTCAACTAAGCCTGCTGAAGATACGGGATGAGCTGAGACAGCGGGATCTGAGGGAAGATGAGCTTAAGGAGAGGTTCGTCGATGTCACCTCAGTATTTAGGGAGACGCAATGTCAGATACTCCAAAGAGCGATAAGCCAAGGAAAAATCATTTTAGCGGTTAAGCTGCCGAAGATCGCTGGGCTGCTGGCCTTCGAGCTTACTCCCGGCTTAAGGTTTGGAGGCGAGTTGGCTGATAGGGCTAGGTTCTGGGGCAGGGTCGGCGGCATACTTCATACTGACGAACTAAAGTCCTATGGTGTTTCAGATAAGGAGATTTCTGAATTAAGAAGAAGCGCTGGTGCTGGGGAAGAGGATGCTGTCGTAATAGTTGCAGATAAAATTGAGAACGCATCCGACGCTCTAAAAGCCGTAGTTGAAAGGGTTCGCGAAGCCATTAATGGGGTTCCGGAGGAAACCCGTGCAGCTAATCCCGATGGAACAACAAGGTATATGAGGCCTAGACCCGGGGCTGCGAGGATGTATCCTGAAACAGATGTCCCGCCGATAAAGATCACTGGGGAGCATTTAGAACGGTTAAGGGCTCAGCTGCCTGAGCCTCCTGGGGATAAGATTAAGAGGCTGATGAGCAGCTACGGTTTAAATGAGAAGCTTGCGAGACAGCTCCTAGACATGGAATATGACAATCTTTTTGAGGTTGCAGTTAAGGAGACTAATGTTACGCCGACAGTTGTCGCTGCAACCCTTACTGAAACATTTAAAGCTCTGAAGCGTGAAGGTGTGAAGATTGAAAACTTAACTGAGGAGCAAATAGTTGAAATCTTTAAGATTGTGGGCTTAGAGAAAACCTCGAAAGAATCTATACCGGAGATCGTAAGATGGCTAACCAAGCATGAAGGCTCAAATCCCATGGAAGCTATAAAAGAGCTCGGCTTAACGATGCTCAGCGAGGAGGAACTTAAATCGCTTATAGAGGAATATTTAGACAAGAACAAAGATCTGATCGCGGAAAAAAAGCTAGGAGCCCTCGGTGGTCTGATAGGT
Organism: Candidatus Bathyarchaeota archaeon; assembly: GCA_018396555.1. GTDB lineage: Archaea > Thermoproteota > Bathyarchaeia > Bathyarchaeales > DTEX01 > DTEX01. The sequence goes on from JAGTQL010000064.1 coordinate 7,858, forward strand.
ATAATAATGAAGGATTTAAGGGGAAAAGCTAAACCTGAACTCGTGAATAAAATTTTAAGGGAGAAATTGGCGGAAAGGCTTAGTGGCTAATCACCTAGATGCGCTTGCGCTTCATCATAGTAAAAATTATAAGGTTGATCCGCTGAAAAAGGATAGGGAGACTCAGTTGGGAAAAATTCAAGTTGAAATAAAAACATTATTTGGTAAAATAATTGTTGAAGGCTCAAGCGTGAGCGATCTAATGGGCACATTGGAAACATTGCCTGAAAACTTCACGGATGATCTGGAAGAAACAATCTCCAAAATTACCAAATATGATAAGAAGAAGGAATTTAATGAAATAGTGAGACGAACGGAGAACGGGCCGGTTCTAATTCTCAAGGATAAAGGAACAGTCACCCATTGCGAGGCTATTGGGCTGATCCTATACTTCTCTAAGAGCAGAAGCAATAGATCCTCGCAGATAAGACGCCTACTTGAGTATTCTGGAATAAAAATTCAAGTTTCTTCAAGACTTAATGAGATGGTTAAACGCGGCTTCGTCTTTAAACTTAACATGGGAAGCCCAGATTGGACGTTGAGCCCCAAAGGTGAACAATGGATTGAGGAGGAAGTTTTGCCGAGACTAAGGAACAATAAGTAATTTTATTCGGACCTGCTCTGAGCGTACTCATCATATGCCTTAAGTATAGCCTTAATGTATTCTTTCAGCTTCTCAGGGGTTATTTCCGGGCTTATAGTTAGATTTAGCGCTATGTTGGCTCCTAATGTAGGCGTCCCCACGCGAGCAATCATTCTTCCAACTTTTGCAATGGATCTAGGTTTAACTGCCTTAGCCTCCTTAGGTGCGGCAATCTTCCCCTTAGGCTTAAGCCCAATTGGCAGCCAACTTATTTGAAAGGCATATGCTATTAAATCCAAGAAGGCGGTCAGCCCCACTTTATCAGCCCTTAAATCGCCGGCAACCCTGGGGATCTCAAGTATGGCGGAATCTCTGTCCAATCTCTCCCTATTTATGCGTTCAATGAACTTTGTCATGGTCTCATCTTTGGATAGAATATTCCTCAGCAACTGCTTCGTTAGGTTTCCCTCAGGATCTATTCGGTATGCATAGGCGAATTCAGCCGCCTCCTTAGTTAGCCTATATTTTCCAGGCTCCTTCTCGCTTTCCTCTATGAAGCCCCAGCTCTTTAAAAAGCCGTTATTTCGGCTAATATTATGCAACGTGACGCTTGACTTGCTCGCAACTTCGCTTACGCCAACGTACTCCTTATCGGCTCCAACGTTCAGGTATGCAACGAGAATGTCGAATATTTTCGGAAGGCTTAAACGTCTAGGGAGAAATCTTGATGAACTCAAGGATGCCCCAACACCTTAAACTATGTTCTAAAGCTAATATTTTTCTTCTCGGCATAAAAATGTATGTCTGCTTAGTCTTCTTTTAGCAAACAAAAATTTTAAATCAAATTGTACATATATATCTGGAACGTAAAAGGTTTGTGGTTGCTTATGTGCGGCGAATCCTCAGATCTTGAATTGGTTGTTAAATATAAGGATGTTGAAGCAAGGTTCGTTGGGAAACCAGATGAGGTTATAAGAGCCTTTTTCAGCTTTGTGAGCAAGGTTCTTCCAGCATTTGATCTTGCCTCGGAGCTGACGTTAACCGTGGATTTAGAGGAGCTCTTAAGAGGCGTGAAGGGTTTGATAGCGTTTACGCCTGAAGGTCCTATCGTAGCAGTTCCACGTGAGAGGCTTGGTGGAGATAGAAATGCAATAATTCTTAATCTTGTTAAGGTTTACATCGGGTATAGAGTAGGCCGCCTAGAGAAGGATTCGCTCTCCATGGCTGAGATCATGGCTTCAATCGGCGGCAAGAGCGGAACCGTCGCAGCCCGGCTGAGCGAACTCACCAACATGGGCTTAGTTGAGCGGGTTGGACGTGGAGAATACAGGGTGACAACGTTCGGTGTAAAATTCCTCTTAAATGAGGCTTTGCCAAAGATTAGGGAGGAGATTAAAATTGAGCGGGGAAGCGAAGGTTAAAGCGCATTTAGAAGCTGGAGAAGTTAAGGTGGATTTTGAGGGCGACGTAAACCAGGTTTTCGAATCAATAATCAGATTTCTGTCACAGCTATATCCTAATATTGAAATTCTACAGAAAATAATTTTCACACCTGATTTAGCGAGGCTCTCAAGCAGTATCGCCGGGCTGGTGGAGATAACCCCTGAGGGGCCGATAATCGCCCCGAACGTGGATTTAACAGCTAGAAGCGCCGTCTGCTTAGTGCTTCTCGGCGCATATATTGGAGCTAAACTTGGTAGGCTG
>JAGTQL010000066.1 GCA_018396555.1 Candidatus Bathyarchaeota archaeon
TTCTCAAACTTAAAAATTAACTGCCCCTAAATAGCGCTCTCTAACTCGCCCTCACCTTTAAGGATAATGCTCTGAATGGGCATATAGATGCGCATAACCCGCAGTTGTCACATTCTAACCCAATTACTGCCTTGTTTCGCTCATCCAGGCTTATGGCTTCATATGGACATACGATCTCACATACTCCGCAGCCCGTGCACTTATCTAAGTCAACTGACACGGCGTAGATTCTTCTTCTTTCCAAGTTTTCTAATGGCATAATATTCTTTAAAGATAAGCCAATAAATTCATTAATCCGTTGGAAGCCCTTAGCCGCCATCCATTCCATAACCCCCTTTACCATTTTCGGTATAATGCTGTAGCCCCCAATTATGATTGCCGTGCATATTTGAACTGCGGACGCGCCAACAAGCAGAAACCTTACGATATCTTCCCATCCGGAAATTCCGCCGGAACCTATTATAGGCTTTCCCACATTTTCCCTCGCTATATGCGCAGTCCAACCTAAACTTATTGGTAGCTGCCAAGGTCCACCATAACCTCCGTAACTGCCCCACAGAATCGGCTTCATTGATCCGACGTCTATTATTAATCCCTGAAATCTTGCGGTTGAAACAACAGCATCCGCCCCTGAAGAAAACATCGTCTTCGCCAGATTGATAGGGTTAGCGCCATGCGGCGTTAACTTGCCTATTACTGGAAGAGAAGCGGCGTTCTTTACGATCCTCACTACTTGGGAAACAACATTTAGGCTGGAAGATGCGGCTCTTCCCATAAGAGTGCCCTCCTCAATGTGTGGGCATGATAAATTAATTTCTATCATGTCCGCTCCGGCATCTTCAACTAGTTGAGCTAGCTTCTCCCACTCTTCGAAATTTCTGCCAGCGATGCTCGCAATCAAAATGCCCCCGTTTCTCTTAACCGCCACTTTGATCTCCCTTATCTCTTTAACCCATTTTTCCGGGCTGTGTTCGGACATAAGCTCTATAGAGTAAAGCGAGTAGAATCTTCCTCTTAAAGCATCCTCAGGATTAACAACGTGCATTCTGGGTTTCGGCTGAACCTGTTGCATAACATCATAGGTTATTGTTTTTGTGACAGCTCCCGCAGCGCCATTCTCAAAGCATTTCAAGATATGATTCGCAGATGCTGTTCTCGATCCCGAAGCCACAATTATCGGGTTCTTAAATGTTAAGCCGGATATGTTAATTGACACGTCCACCGTCATTCAAATAAGCCCCTTTACAACATATTAAGGCTCTTCAATATTTTTCTCAGCATCTTTCTTTCCTCCTCAGATATGGGCTGCAGCGGCGGTCTAACATATGGGGTTTTGATGATTCCCATCATAACAAGTGATTCTTTTAAACGCGCCCTATAGTTTCTGACCGGAGGGGAGAAGATCGCTTCTTCCAACGGCAGTATCTCCTCCCAGATTTCCCTAGCCTCCTTAAATCTGTGCTGAGCAACAAGCCTAAACATTTCAACCTGCTTATCAGTTGCTATAGTTCCAAAACCCAGAAGCCCACCTTCAGCGCCTAAAATCATGGATTCATAAATAATGTTGTCATTTCCCGTTAACACAGTGATTCTTTTGGGAGCATTGCTTAATATGCGGATAACATTAACAAACTTCCTCGCATCGAAGGAGGCCTCCTTAATTGCTATGACATTCTTGATCTCCACAAGTTTTAACAGCGTTTCAGGGCTGAACTCAACGCCACCAAGCGTTGGCTGCAACTGAAAAAGTATTAGGGGCATATCAACCTTTTCAGATATTTCCAAGTGATAGTTGTATATTATATCAACAGCTGATTCGCCGGAAAAAGCCGGATGTGGGAAGACCAGCAATCCATCAGCGCCAGTCTCCTTAGCGTCTAAACCCAACTTCACAGCTTCTTCAGTGTTCCTAGCATGTAGACCAGCTATTATTGGAACTTTCCCCTTAACTATTGAAGATAACGTCCTCAGTATACCCGTGCGTTCCTCGGGATATAAATGCGGTCCCTCGCCAGTATCAACGTTAACCGCTAATCCGCCAACGTCAAATTTAGTGAGCCAGCGAATATAATCTGCAAGTTGATCATAATCCACCCTATAATCCTTATCCATCGGAGTTATGGTGGCTGGTATCAACCCGTATCTCCTTAACGAAAGTTTATGGGAACACATGATTTTTCTCCTTAACCTTCCACTCGGCGTGGCAGCATGGATTTAATTATTGTAATGCATGCCTTCAAATATAAATAAAATTGTTTGGAATAGAAAGTTATATTTTGTAATTTAGCAGAAATGTAGTATCAGTATTAGTTACGCATTGAGAGGCTGGCGGTTTGGACTTATGGTTTTACTTAACCGTGATCTTCGGAATTATCCTAGTGGCCTTAACAACGTTGTGGCTGATGGAGCGTGAGAAGAGAAAAATCGCGCTAAGGGTTGAGAAGCCCCCTATAAGCGGCAGCCCACCGGAAAAATGGCCATGGCCTACTGGTAAAACGGTTTCAGACGAAGCTATTAAAGAGGCTAAGGATAAGCTCAGAGTGCTCGAGCTTGAGCGGGAAATCTTAAGCTACGCTATTAGGAGGCTGTATGAGGCTCAGGCTGAGGGAAAAATAACCGTTGAGGAGCGGGATAGCCTAATACTGAAGTATAGGGAGGATTTGGAGCGGGTGAAGCAGGAGATTGCAAGAGGCGAATCAATCATAGCTCTAAATGAGTTAGAAAGAATGCAGGAAGAATTCATAAAAATGTTCTCAGAGAGATTTGAGACCCTAAATAGGAGGATCGAAGAGCTAAGAACAATAACTGGACTGGCGCCTCCACCAGCGGAATTAACTACTAAGTCTAAAGAGGCAGCGAGAGAAAAGGAGGAGCAGCTTGAAAAGGCCCCTGCTCCCAGAAGGAGGAGGGAAGGCGTCAAACCTAAGTCTGCTACTGAGCAACCGAGCCCGGAAAGAGAAGAGAGCGAGGCTGATAAGAGAATTGAACAAATAATGGCTGAGGTTGAAAAAGTTCTTAGCAGACTTAGTCAGATAGAGATTGAGGAGTGAGGTATGGATTGGGTTGAGGATGCGAAGAGAAGGGCTGCGGTTGAAGCTGTAAGTAGCGAAGTTAAAGACGGCTTCATCATCGGTCTCGGTTCAGGTTCAACTGTTAAGTACGCTATAGAGGAAATAGGTCGGAGAATAAGGGGAGCCGAACTGAGAGTTCTAAGCGTTCCATCATCATATCAGTCGCTTCTCCTAGCCGTAAGATGTGGCATTCCAACAACAACGCTTCATGAGCACCCAACGGTGGACCTAACAATTGATGGAGCTGATCAAATCGATCCTAATTTAAACTTGATAAAGGGCATGGGCGGCGCCCTAACGCGGGAGAAGATTCTCGCAGCATCCTCAAGGAAACTAATCATAGTTGCGGATGAAAGAAAACTGGTTGATCACCTTGGCGGGGGCCAGCCTCTGCCAATCGAAATTTTACCCTTCGCCGAACCATTTGTCACAGCGAAAATTAGGGAGATGGGCGGAAAACCATGTTTAAGAGAGATTAGGGCGGGGGCGCCCTACATAACTGATAATGGAAACTTCATACTTGATGTATGCTTCGGAATTATCGAAAATCCGAAAAAGCTGAATGAGAAGTTGAAGATGATTTCTGGGGTTGTGGAGACCGGGCTTTTTGTGGGCATGGTGCAATCTGCTTATGTAGGTACGAGAACATCTGTGAAAAAATTAGTATGCAACAAGTTGAAAAGCCCTTAAGCCTCTAACAAGAGCATGCTATAATCTTTTTTAATTGCTTCGCACATTAATATTTGATGATCCGCTATGGAATTCAACCTATCAGCTGAGGAGGGATCTCTGCTTGTTACGATTGCCAGAAAGGCTGTTGAGGAAAATCTTAAAGATGGAAGAATAATAAGCCCTCCAGAAAATGTTTCACCAAACCTTCTAGAGAAAAAAGGGGTTTTTGTTACAATAAATAAGGTGGTAGACGGCGAGAAGAGCTTAAGGGGCTGCATAGGCTTCCCGTACCCAGTTTACCCCCTTATTAGAGCAGTTATTGAGGCAGCTATAGAATCAGCGACTAGAGACCCGCGTTTCCCACCAATATCAGCGCGTGAGCTTAATCAAGTGGTCTTCGAAGTTAGCGTTTTAACGGAGCCAAAACTTATTGATGTTAAATCCCCCAGCGAATACCCGTCGAAGATAAAAATTGGGGAGGATGGACTTATAGTTGAGAGGGGCTTCTATAAAGGTCTTCTGCTTCCACAGGTGCCTGTGGAATGGGGCTGGGATGAAGAAGAGTTTCTATGCCAATGTTGCATGAAAGCTGGCTTGCCGCCTGACTGCTGGGTTATGAAAGGAACAAAAATCTACAAGTTCCAATGCATAATATTCGAAGAGACAAGTCCGAACGGAATTATTGTCAGAAAAACCTTGGGGTAGAATAAATGCGGCCCAACTTTTCAAAGTTGTAATATTGGCGCATCAGTCAACTTTACAGCGTCTTCCTCACGGATGAGAATTGTGTCCTCCACGCGCACCCCTCCGAAGCCAGGAATATATATCCCAGGCTCAACAGTTACAACATTACAGGAAGATAAAATATCCTCGCTTAATGGACCTAGGCTTGGGGGCTCATGAATATCTAGCCCAACGCCATGTCCTAGGCTGTGAACGAAGTATTCGCCGTAGCCCCTTTCAACTATATGTCTTCTGGCAGCAGCATCGATCTCGCTGGCTTTTTCGCCAGATTTCATTCGGCTTATGGCAGCTTTCTGCGCCTCAGCAACTGTCCTATAAATATGGATCTGCTTCTCTGAGGGCGTGCCAATAATTAGGGTTCTCGTTAGATCGGAGCAATAGCCGCGATATTTGGCGCCTATATCAATAACAACCAGATCCCCACTTCTGATTTCACGTTCGCCCCATCCGCCATGTGGGAACGCTGAATCTGGCCCGCTGCATATTATAGTATCAAACGCGATGCCGTTTGAGCCTAATTTATGCATTTCAAATTCAATTTCGGCCGCAACCTCATACTCTCTTCGTCCAGCTCTAGCTATTTCAATCGCCTTCTCCATACCCTTACTGGTTAGCTCCGCTGCTTTTCTCATAAATGCAATCTCATTTTCATCCTTAACCTTGCGTAGTGACCAGATGGCATTGTCTAGGGACTCAATCCTAACATCTTTCAGACCCTCCTTAATCCTTAAGTATTCCGCGGCGCCTATCCTATCAAGCCCCAGCGACTTAATGCCGCTTCTGTTCACTTCCTCGAAAATTTTAGCATCTGCTTTTTCACCGATCCTTATCGGTTCAACCTTCACGTTTTTAGCTTGCTCCCTAGCAGCTTCATAATTGACGGAGTGAACGAAGAGTATGCACTCTCCATCTACGGGAGCTAAAAGTCTAAAGCCGCCGAAAAACTCAGTGAAGTAGAAAATATTTTTCTCATCGGATATTAGGACGGCGTCGACATTTTCTGACGCTAAAATTTCCCTTAATTTTTCAAGACGATTACTCATTGATATCACAAAAGAATATTCACAGCCAATTAAAAATAAAGTTATTGCAAAAAATTAATATATTATTAAGTATGCGTCAGATAACATTTTCGGAGAATGCGGAGAAATGAGAGATCTAGATATAGCTAAAGATTTTCTGAAAAATAGAAACTTATCCTTGGTCGTAGTTAGGGATGGAAAAGTCATATTTGAGTCGCGTCTTTCAGGCGTAGCCGGATTAATTCAAGCTATCGAAAGCATAAATGAATTACTTCACTCATCTTCCGTCGCAGATAAAATTGTTGGTAGAGCAGCGGCGCTACTTTTAGTTTATTCGCATGTTAGCGAGGTTTACGCTGTTACAATGAGTAAATGGGGCCTAACTGTTTTAGAGGAGGCCGGCGTAAAGGCTGAATATGATAATCTCGTTCCAAAAATATTGAATAGACTCGGTGATGACGTATGTCCATTTGAGAAAATATCTCTAACTGTAAGTTCGCCTGATGAAGCCTATAAAATGTTGAAGGCCGCGTTAACATCTTTCGGAACTTAATTAATGAACACCCTCGTTCGCTAGGCGTTGCCTTAAAAACCCTTCGGCGTGTTGCTGCAGACGTAGGTTTCATACTTAATTTTCAGTGGGCATCCGCCTCCGCAGATATTTAGGTCTGGGCATTCATAGCATTTTTCCGGAACATATTTTTTCGACCTAATCTCGAGGCATAGTGGGTGCCGCCATATTTTCACCCAATCATCTTTAAGTATGTTTCCAAGAGATGTGAAATAGCTTTGACATGGGATAACCGTTCCATCCGGTTCTACGCACATGCTTATGCGGCATGCGCTGCAAGTTTTTATTCCCAACTCTAACTTTAAGGGGTTTAGAATACAATATTCTGTGGGCGTATACCATATAAACTCCATCCCTAGATCTTGAGCGTGCTCTTTTATTTTACTTAATATTGGTTCAAGCATATTTTCTTCAATAGCAATTTTCTTAATAACCTCTGCCTCAGCAGCTTTTCCGGAGTATATTAGGCTGTTGCATGCAAACTGTTTTAGCCCCAAATCATGAATGAAATCTATGGTTCTCAGCATATCATTAGCATTATACTTAGTCAGAGTTGTGTTCGTCAAAGTGTAGATGGGCGATTCAATGGCGTTCTTTAAACCCTGAACAGTTTCATCCCAGCTGCCGGTAATGCCGGTGATCACATCGTGTATTTTAGGATCATGGGATTCAAGCGTTATTTGGATGTGATCTAATCCAGCATCAACAAGCGATTTAAAGTAGGCTTCATCCTTAAGCCTACGTCCATTCGTAACTAAGCCGCAGATAAGACCGGCCCTCTCAGCGTAAGCGATTAGTTCCGGCAGGTCATCTCTTAACGTCGGCTCTCCGCCGGTGAAAACTACATGCGGGATCCCGAGCTCAAAGATTTTATCCATCACCCTGAACCATTCCTGGGTTGTTAGCTCCATGGTTTCCCTCGGTCCCCCAGCATAACAGTGTAAGCATATATTGTTACACCGGTATGTTATGGCTAAATCCATGCGGTAAGGTGCGCTCAGCTCCTTTTGAAAGGGCTCCATCTTTTCAACGCCAAGGTAAGAAACTGGGCAGACATCTGGAGTGTTCACAAACGTGTTTGTCACAAATAAAACGTTCTGATAATCCCTTCGGACAGTTTCAGCGTCAACTTTATAGCGCTTAACCATCTTCCTCACGGTTTCATCCTCGCTTTCACCTTTCATGAAGGATTCAATATACTCAGTTGCAACTCGATTCAGAAATAGAACCCTTGAGGCATTAATAATTAATACGCTGCTTCCATCCTTCTCCAACCTTAAGTGGAGACGTAAACCCCTGTGTTCATCATCATGAATCCTTAAATGATATAGTGGAGCCCTCTCTCTCCTCTTGAAGGGATTAAAACTTCTGAAATTGATTTTAACCATTCATCTAGCACCTCCATGAGCGCAGGCACAGGCGCAACTTACACATGCGCATGCACATGCGCAGTTAGCACAAGCGCAAACGCAGCTTGGATATCTAAGCGGTTTCGGGCTTACTGAGGCTCTTTGAGCTGGAACTAGGCGATTTGCAAATTCCTGCGTGTTCTTAACAATGTTATTCGCGGTTTTCTCAAGGGCCAAAACTATGCTATTCGCAAACTCTTGCCCGGGTATGGGCAACGGCTTCACTTCACCTCCGCCAGTTTGGGTTGGAAGCCGCGGTCCGTGCCAGTACCACCACCAGTCCGGTCTAGGATAAATTATGATATCCGGCGGAAACGCCACTTTTATCTTCTCCTCAAAACGCTCGTCGGCTAAAAGCCACTCCATGTTCTCTTCAAGAGCGTCGCATTTAAGCTCCGGTATACCAGCCTGCGTAACCTGCTGCCAAGTCCTATGAACAATAGATTTATAGTAGTTTACGGTGTCAACCCTTGAGAAGCCTCGGAGCTTAATATTTACAGCATCTCTAAGGTTCAGATAGGTTTTCGCAAGCAAAACTTCGTTCAAACTTCCATCAGGTCTTAAGGCATCTAAAAAATCTATTTCGTAATATCTTAGGCTGGGCGGCTCTGTATTTTCCCAATCTAATCTTTTAAGTTTAATGACAGGTTCAGTTAATACGACCATTATAACCCGTTTGAGGAGAAGCCCAAAAATAATCATGGTTAAAACCCTTATAGGCTTCAAATCTAAAACGACCGCTGCTTCAACAGCAGTGAGCCCGCGCGCTGGACCAAGAGCCTCGATTGATATCTTAGGCTTTTCATATTCAGCCTTTCTTCTAATGACAACCGCAGCCGTAATCATCACGGTGGCTAAGAAAACAGCTATTGCACCGCCAACTGTAATGTAATACCATATATCAGGACCTATATTGACGTATTTTTGCGGAAATGAAACTCCAACTAAGAACTCTCTGTAGGCTGGCCAGTTGTCGGATTCCCAATAGATGATAAGTGATCCTTCATCGTTTCTAAAAATACTTTTTGGGGTGGAGCCTGCTAAATATTTTATTTCATCCTCCTTAACTTCCTCTGGAAGAACTATTGCAACTCGAATATTGTTTATTGGACCCTCAGCGTCATCAAATGTTGAGGGATAAATTTTCAGCCCAACATTTCCCGGATTATTTTCATCTTTATAAATCATTTCTGGAACAACAACGTAAACAATTATTATGTTCTGCCGATTGAGATTCACCGGCTTCCTAAGCTTAATTTCAACGCCGTAGAAATCTCCGTTTGATATGGATTGGTATTCAAGGTTATTGCCTTCGATATCCCTAACATATTGAATCTGAAAACCTTTTTTCGGCATGCCTACAGTGATTACTCCCTCAGGAGAGCCAGATGTATAGGTTAAGGTTATATTGTATAATATGTCAATTGAACCATCCTTATTCATCCATATTTGCACCCACTCCTTGTCAACCCTATATGTGACGGGAGCTCCCTCAACAAAAATGACGAATGCCGAAAGAAGCAGAAGCAAAATAATGATTGAAATCGAACTACGCATTTTTAAGCCTCATCCATAATTGTCACCATAAAGGCTCCTCTGTTAACTCAAAGCTATTTCCGCAGTAACTGCATGTTACAACTGGTTTTCCAGCTACGACCTTAACCTTTGTTACATCTATAATGGCGCCGCAAATTGGGCAGTGTACCTCTTTAACTTTAACCTGACCGCCAACGGATATTGTCTGTTTAATTTCTACAGGCTTTTTCTCCTGGCTTAATATAAGCAACAGCGCTGCAATTGATATAAAAATAAGTCCCTCAAAGAAGTAGATTATCCCGAGATTAACCGAAATCATGAAAACCGCTCCTAAAAAAAGTAGAAACGCGGAAACAATATAGGCAGCAGCTTTCCATAATCCCTTAGCCATTCGCCCTAAATCTCCATTCAAACATGTTAAGGAATAAACATCATACGTGTTTATATCTATTTATTTTTCGGTTTTTAACTAAGAAAATCTAAAAAGGGAGTTTATGAATTCTGAAAAGAGGTGTTCGTGGAAAATACTTTTAAGCCTTTATTAGTTTCAAAGTTTCATTAAATTCCCGCGTTCCAGCCTTCCTTAAAATTTCATATATAAGCATTTCTGTCGATGCCACGGACGTGGCAACTTAAGGTTTTAGCCTTGTATTTCTGATTATTTATCTTATGTTTGGTGTTAGGGATGTTGTTGAGCGCTTTCATCTATTCGAGAGGAATAGGTTTCCCTTTTTGGGCGTAAGGTTCTCGGTTT
>JAGTQL010000067.1 GCA_018396555.1 Candidatus Bathyarchaeota archaeon
GATGAGGTCGGCCGTCGAGAGGTTCTACGGATGGCTCAAAAGCTTCAGAAGAATAACCATAAGGTATGAGAGACTGGCAGCAATATACAAAGCATTCATAACCATAGCATGCATAACAATACACCTAAGATATGGAATTTAGAGATGAGTTCTTAAATAAACCCGCAGATTTGAAGATTTTAAGCTGACCTTTTGCAACATCTTAGGGAGAAAATAGCTGCCGATTTTGGAAATCGAAGAGGTATTAGACAAAAATTTTAAGTTAAAATATGCTCGTTTAGGAATTGAGGGATAAATTATGAATGAAACTATGAGGGTAATTAAAAGCAGAAGGAGCATTAGAAAGTTTAAGCCTGACCCAGTACCGGATGAGTTGCTGAATGCGATGTTAGAGTGCGCATTGCTTGCACCTAACGCCAGAAACCAGCAGAAGTGGCATTTTACAGTGATTCAGTAAGATGATTAATATCTTAAGGGAGAACATGCTGAGTTCAGGAATAGAGTTTTTGGCCGAGAGGGCGAAGGATCCCAGCTTCAATCCTTTTGGTGGCGCTCCACAGTCATTTTAATCACTGCGGATAAATCAGCCCGCTTTGTTGAATTCGACTGCGCTGCAGCCGCCGAAAATATTATGATAGCGGCTGAATCCCTAGGCTTAGGCTCACATGTAATGACGATGACTGAACTGATCTTCGCATCGGAGAAGGGCAGAGAACTTAAAAGGGAGATGGGGGTTCCAGAAGGATATGAGCATATATGTATAATAGCCATAGGATATAAGGATGAGAGCCCGCCGGAAAAACCAAGAAAAAGGGACGTAATAAACTACGTGAAGTAGTTTCATGATCCCACTGGAAAACTAGTTGTCATAGGCATCTTCGCGTAATGGGTTACGCCTCCACTATGCTATTTAAGGGACCCCAATAAAGAAAATTGAAGAAAATTTTAGGACATTTTTAATCGTTTAATCAGCATTGTTTAAACCCTGTCATCGTATTTCAATCCCCGACCCGCTGCTTCTAGCTTGCTTATGGTCAATTTATTTATCAACATATTCGGTTAGGGAAGCGTGATTCAGCCTTAGTTTTTCTTTTATTCTTTTTTCTAGATGCGGGTTTATCTCTATGCCTACGCATCTTCTGTTTAGTTTTAGGCATGCTTTCATCGTTGTTCCCGAGCCTAGGACCGGGTCTAAGACTAGATCTCCTGGATTGGATGATGTTTTTATGCATCTTTCAACCAGCTCGTCGGGCAGCTCATTTCCAGCCGTTTCTTCGCCGTGACGATAGGGCCTTTTAATAATCCAGACGTCTTCTGGGTAATGCTCAGGCTTATTAAATATGTAGTCCTCCTCATTCTTAACTAGAAGCAGTAGATGATAATGGGATGTGACGAATTTTCTTCTAGTGAATACTCCGAACTGATACTTCCATACGACGTGGTTTAGCTGCGTGAACCCTACGTCCTCAACGGCATCTAGAACATGCCTAAGATTATTCCAACCCGAGATAAGCCACATGCTTCCATCATCCTTAAGGTTCCTGTAGCACCAATCAGCTAATTCTCTAATAAACCTCGGATATTCTTCCTTGCTTACCTCAACGTAAGAGAGAGCGTCGGGTGTTCTATTGTAGGTTTCAAGGTTGGCCTTAAAATCTATTCCGAAAGGAGGATCAGCGAATATTAGGTCAGCCTTAATTTCCAGCTCCACGTTACGAAAATCATCAAAAACAATTAAATGATCAGCATCTACCTTAAGGATGGCACCAGAACTGCATCTAAGCATCTTTGCGCACGCCCCAACTCCTCATATAAACAATAATAATCCTTCATTAAAATATACTTTACAAACAATTCTGCTTATAATCCGTGAAGAAGCCATTTCAAACCTTCTCTGAATCGTATGTTCCATTACTATGCATGATTTCAGCGTTAATGATGCGGTTATTTCACTCCTTCCTCAGCCCACCCTACTTTTTCCAGCCTAAACTTGATTTCTAGGACTCTTTAAGTATATTTTTAAGATACTGTGGATTATTAAAGAAAATATTATGCAGTTGGTGGTGATGCGGAAAATGGGGAGACAGAACATGCTAGGGGAGCCTTATGCTGAGCAGATTGAGGATTGGAAGAATCTGCTGAAGAAGATACTCACCCAGAACATTATGCTATTCTGGTACCCGAAAACCTTGGATTTTGAAGGCGGCGGATACCATCTTAACCATGATATTGAGGGAAAACCATTGGGGAAGGGGCCGAAAATGATTGTGACTCAATTTAGAATGCTTTGGTATTTCTCAAAACTATATAACAGCGGCTGGGCGGGAAGAGAGACCCTAGAGGCTGCGGAGCACGGTTTTAGCTTTCTATGTGATAAAATGTGGGATAAGGAGCACGGCGGCTTCTTTTGGGAAGTTGATTTTCAAGGTAATGTTCGAAAAGATTTCAAGAGCATGTATGGCCAAGGGTTCGCATTATATGGGCTTTCAGAATATATAATTGCGAGCAAAAGCGGGGAAGCCGCTGAACTTGCAAGGGAACTGTTTGATCTAATGGAGAAACATGCATATGACTGGAAATATAATGGATACCGCGAATTCTTCGCTAGAAACTGGTCTATTCCCGAAAGAGATGTGATGACCTACATCGCTCCCAGCGTGGAATTTAAGACGATGAATACTCATCTCCACCTGCTTGAACCCTTCACAACATACTACGAAGTTACAAAAGACCCGATTGTTGAACAAAGGTTAACAGAGCTTATTCTAATTCTCAGCAATACGGTTGTCAGGATGCATTCTGGAGCATGCACTGACCTTCATAGTTGGGAGTGGAAGCCATTAGCCTTCCATGGTGAGCACCGGGTTTCTTATGGCATAATTTAGAAGCCCTATGGCTTGTGGCAGAAGCATGCAGAGCGGTTGAAATCCCAGCTGGCATATTAATTAACTATCTCCGGACCGTATATGATTACTGCATAAAATTTGGGTTTGACGATGAGGGGGGAGGAATCTATGACAGCGGGCCGATCAATAAACCTGCGGATAGGCTTGCGAAGATCTGGTGGGTTCAAGCCGAATCTCTCGTAACGATGGCTTACATGTACAGTTTAACCGGCGAAGACATTTTTCTCAAGCACTTCAGCAAGACGCTTGATTGGGTAAATAATTACCAAGTGGATTGGAGGAACGGCGACTGGTTTGACACTGTTCTTCCGGATGGAACCCCAATAGGCAATAAGGCACACGTATGGAAATCAGCCTATCATAACGGCAGAGCCATGATCAAAACAATCGAAATATTAAATTCTCTTTGAAAAATCAGGCGTCAAAACCATTCTCAAGTTTATTTCAAATCTCTTTTTAGAAGCCAAAAAAGAAGGTGGATTAAGGCTTCATGAATGAAGCTGATGAGTGGAAGCCCGGCAATCCTGTAAAGGGCTGGGTGATCCTTAAATTGCTCTAAAAAATCCCTCACTAGTTCCCTTGTTTTCTCCATTAAATATGGGTTGTTGAAACAGCCAATATTGAAATAGCGCGGGTCATCAGATGTTGAACCATCTGCACATACTATTTTGACTTCCGGATGCTCAACTATCGAAATGAACGGTTGAAAAACGGGAACAACCCTTAAGCCCAGCGAAAGAGCACGATTTAATAAGTATCTTACACCTTCATCTTTCACGTTGGAAATTAACACCCATATGCTGGTAGCATTAGCCTCCTTTACAGCCGCAAGGCACTTGTCGATTTCACGAACTCTTTCCGTGTCAGACTTTAAACCGAAGGGTAGGTGGAAATATGCTGCAACTATGGGATCGCCAAAATATTCTGTTGTTATCATTCCCTTCACCTTAAATGGTGCGCTTAGGAAATAATTCTGAACATAGCATATATGATTTTCTCACAGCGCGCTGAATCCGGCAGATTCAACCGTACGTTTTAATCAATATTGATAAATACTCTCGTCTCAATCTAGAAATAGGCGAGCAAAACGAAAAGAAGGGTGGAGAAATGGGTGAAGGCTACAGAAACTTTGGTGTTGCAATTTACTGTCAGATCCGCGATGTGCAGAGAATGAGGGATTTAAACTGGCTTGAAAGCAGCTTTAATCTACTTAAGAAATACTTAAAGTTTAACAAGGTTTATCTTGAAACCTACCGCGACGAGATATTTCCAGAAAGGGAAGACATGGCTAAGATTAAGAGGTTCTTTGAAAGCAGTGAGGTTAAAGCCTCAGCAGGCATCGCTTTCGTTGCAAGTGAAATGGGTTACTCTAGGACATTCTGCCATTCTAACCCCAAGGACCTGGAGAAGGCCAGGAGGATCATTGAATTCTCAGCTGAACTCTTCGATGAAATAATTCTGGACGACTGGTACTTCACGAACTGTAGATGTGAACTCTGCGCTGAAGCTAAGGGCGATAGAAGCTGGACGGAATAAGGGAAACCCGGAAAAGTACAACGAGAACTTGAAGGCACATTTCCAATTTGAAATAAAGAAGGAGCGGGACGGCTTAATTGCGGTGGTTTACAGCGTTGACCCCATACCACATTTGAAAGTTTTCGGAAATTTCGGAAATTTCGAAATTTCGAAGACATTAGGGAAGGATATAGCGGAAGAACAAAAGGAAACTGAGGGGGATGTGCCTCCTCCTGAAGCCTTCGAAAATTCGAAAATTCCGAAAATTCGAAAAGATGAGGGGGAAAGCATTGACATCCATAGGTGCAGCGAATGTAAGCATTGGAAAGCTGGCAAATGCCTGCTGCGGCTTGATTGGGTTGTGGTTATGCCCACTCACCCAGCCTGCGAACGTTTCGAGCCTAGGGAGGAGGCGCAGCAGATATGAGGCAGATCAGGGTTGTCAAGGTTTCAGTCACGCTTCCGGAGGATTTGCTGTCGTACTGCTTTCAGCATTGCAGCGGCTGCAGCCTCAATTCCCTAAACTGCCTTGTTGAGAATGCGCTTATGGCATATTTGGACCTAGGGCGGTGTGAGCGAACCGGCCTACTTTGCCCCAGAGATACGCCTGCATGCGAGCTCTGCGAGCCTTCAAGTGATACTCAAGTATCACCCAAGGGGGGAAGAAGCGGATGAGCCTAAGCCAGTTTTACATCGATTGGTTCGGCATTCACGGCGGACGAGAGATCCTATTAACCTATAGTAGTGAAGCGAGGGATAGACTCTTCATTAAATCCGCCGAGGAGCTTGAGGACTACGTTAATGTCTGCAGGGCTTCCGGCGCCCCGGCATATGTGAGCGCGCAGCCGTATGCTGCTAGGGATCAGCCGTTCGGCATAGAGAAGCTGTTCTTTGAGTTCGACTGCCCTGATGATCCAAACAGGGCGTGGGGGGACGCTAAGGCGCTCGCCGACAGCATCACTAGGTATTATGGCGCCGCCCCACTTTTGAAGTTCTCAGGTAGGAAGGGCTACCACGTGGACCTGTTCCTTAAGCGGACCGTGGCCTTCGACCCAAACATCCACCCGCTTGACTTCATGAAGGAGATCTACGCCAGGCTCCAGGAGAAGATTCTACTAGGATTGAACCTGGCAACCCTAGACCGGCAGGTCCTAGGCGACCTTAAAAGGTTAGAACGTGTTCCCTATTCAACACATGAGAAGAATGGGCAACTATGTCAACCTGTGGACTTAAACGGTGTCCCTGTTCCCTGGGAGAAATGTGATGTATCCTACTACCGTGAGAATGGACTATCAACTTGTTTAATCCAGGACATAATCCGGGAGCTGAAAAGTGAAGAGAAATGGAATGCACTTTTAAAATCCAGGATTGGAAAATACAACAGCAATATAGAGAAGGGGAAGATTAGACCATGTATTGAAAATTTATTTTCATATCCTGAACCGCCTCATCTTATGCGTGTTGCTCTGGTTGCTGAATGCTATGCTGCTGGATTTAAGCCTGAGGAAATCATAGAAATGTTTAGATGTTTCAAAGATTTTAATGAGCAGAAGACCCGCTATCAAGTTATGGATATTATAGAGGGGGGATACAGACCGTTCACTTGCAGGAAAATCAAGAAGTTAGGTTATTGTCTTGGTGAAAAATGCAGGAAAGCGGGAAGGGGGGAATTAGAAGTGGAGGAGACTGAGGAGATAATAGAGACTGAAGAGAGGGAGTTTGAGGAGTTTTCCGCTAGAGCGTTGCGTCTACGTAGAAAGGGGGCATTCGAGAACATGCTTGCTCAGCATCTTGTTCTCTCAGTTGGAGCTGAACCACTACGCAAGGTTAGGTTGATTTGTGAAGCCGCCTTCATGGTTCCGGAGGGAAAACTGCAGATTGACAAACAGCAGCTTGAGGCAGTATACAAGGTTGTTTTAAGCTTCCTCAACTCAAACATGACAAAGGAGGGAACCATTAGTATAGCATGGGGCTTTCCTTTAACAGAGGAGAGTTATGAAAAATACGTGGCTCCCTGGCAAAAAAGCAATGTTCCATTAATAATTTCAGGCGACTATAAAAGAGCGGAGGTGAAAAGCAGAGAAGAAAAATTCCTTTATGAAACATATTCACTCGACCTTTATCCAGCATCATTCTACTTCCTGAAAGCGGAGTTTCTCAGCTGGGCGATTCCAATAGTGATGCGGGTTTATGAGCAGCTTAGCAGACTTGTTGATCCTGACTTGTATAGGGAGATGCTTCAGGCGGTGAGGGGGATGGGTGCAGAGGAGGGGGAAAGTGAAGGTTCTTTGGGTTAGGCATAATGAAAAGATTAGCTTTAACCGTCCATACACATGGTTTATATTAGGGTTGCGTGGAAGCGGAAAAAGCAGCTTCCTAGAGCATGTTGCAGAAAACTATCTGAATGAGGGACATGTAGTCTTTGACCTTTTCGGCAGCAGGGATGGAGAGAACCTTGCCTGGCTGAGAAGTCCCTACGTGAATGATAAGCGGATTCTGCTCTTACGTGGAGAGAACGTTGATGTAAACTGCAGCTTCACAGTTATGCAAGCTGATAAATTAACTCTACATGACTTAGAAAACCATGATATTATAATCTCACCCAGTCCCTTATACCTAAACATTGACCAAGAATTCTATAATGCTGCTCAATTAACGGATTTGCTATATAAGCGGATTCATTGGAACAGGTTGGTTTACATGGTTGTCAGGGAAGCTGCAAACTTCTACTACTCACGGTTGAAAGTTTCAGAGAACCAGATTCTAGCTAAAAGTCAAATGATTTACCTAATTCGTGAGGCAAGGCATTGCGGACTCTCTATTGGACTGGATTCAATACGCTACTATGCCATTGACATTGACATAAGGAACCTTGCAGACTACCTAATGCTGAAGGCACAGGGAGTTCTGGGACTAATTGAAGACTTAAAATGGTTGTATAATTACTTTAACCCTATGGTTGTTCAGAAAATGCCTCCTAAATACTTCATAATTGTAAGCAGAAGCGGAGCGTTAGGGCTCGGCTCCTTCCCTTACCCAACGTGGCATAAGCAGGAGGGGGAGGATATTTTAAAAAGCATAGGTATAAAGGTTGAGTATGGAGAAATGCCTAAAGAAGCAGAGGATAAAGGGAGATTTAAAACAATCAGCGACAATGAACATGCTGAAATAATAAGATTGTATTTTGAAGAAATGCTGAGCATGCATGAAATAGCTGAGAGATTAAAACGCTCCAGTAGAACAGTTATGGAACATATTAAAGGGCATGATGCAGCAGTAGAAAGAAGTGGATTTTGCCCTGCATGCAAAAGAGTTCAAAGTCAATACAAAAACGTTCTCATTAAGCAGGAACGTGCAAAGATAAAAGAGGCGCTCTGAGATAATCTTATTTTTGTTTACTGTTTATTTATTTACCTCCGCCACCGCAGCTATAATGCATTATTATTTCAGTAAACAAAGTTTCTAAACTAAATTTATTTTTGACAACTCTACAGTAAACCAAACTTGATTTTAAGATCTCTACTTAGGTGTTTTAAGTTTTAATATGAGCCCCTCACCTTCTTTTATTGCTTCGTCATATCGGCCCATCCATAAATGTTGAATGAAGGTTTCGTATTCTCTGCCTCCTAAAATTGCGTATCCCTCGCTTCCCATATTCATTATTCCTGCCAGAACGTCGGCTTGAATGTTCAACGCCCTAATGAACTTTAATTTATCAAGGGGACTGGTTTTATTCAGCATCCTATGCGTCAGCTCCGATAATCTGTCAACGATGTGATTAACAATGTCCCGCCCAATCTCCACCGACGCATAAACCCGCGGATCCTCACCCATAACGCCCTCCAGAGGCTCCTCCAAATTTACACCTAGTTTACTTACGTCTACAAGTTCCGGGCGGAGAGACCAGAGAATCGATGTCTCCCACTTAGCTGCATGATCGCCACGATAACCTTTTTCGCATGCAACTTCATATTCTGGTAAAGGCGCCACAAGCATACTGCTTCTATACATGAAGTCGCATGCGCTCCTTTTTAGGGCATACATTTGTTCCAAACCGTAATGTCCAGTAAGCGCTATAGCTACTTTAAAACCTACATGCTCCATCTGCTCAAAAATTGCGAAGAAAAGATCGCTTATGAGAACCTCATCAAACCTTGTTGTCCATGGATGAGGCATGCCGCCGATCGCCCAGTATGTTGCCGGCGCCACAACCCCGCCGGACTTCTCGGCTACACGAAGACATATCTCATAGGCTTTAATTGCATCGTTTCCTAAAGCCAAATGTAAACCGTGCCACTCCAATGTTCCAAAGGGCAGGTAAATAACAGGTTTATCCCTAATTATCTCTTCAATCTCATGTGGAAAAAGCTCCTCATAACGAACCTTCTTACCCAAAATCTCACCAAACAATCTTTTAAATTACATACTATATATTCTTTCTTCCGATGATAATGACATTTATAGGCTGAAAACTGATGAAGCATAAAGGAAAAAGAGAGAATAAAAGATTAAAAATAGGTCTAACGCATATCGAGATATGATTTAAGATGCTCTGCGAATGCTTCAGCGGCATCCATCTTCTTACGCTACTTTACAGATTATACGCTTAACGCTCCATCCGCCCCGTCGTTTTTCTCCTCAGCCTTAACTTTAAAGACTTAAATGCCTCATTCATAAGCCTATTCGCCTCAGCAAGATTATGGGCGGCGCCCGAAACATCGCCCCGCTCCAGAAGCTCCGGTATCTCTTCAAGGAGAACTCTAGCCTCGTTAAGGCTTCTCTGAGCAGCGCTATCGTCCAGGGAAATTGCAAACACGATGCTTTCCATATTCGATCACCACACAGAAAAATATTGGAAAATCTTCAGATAAGGGATACTGTGAAATGCCGCGTTTCATATGTTTCACGCGTTTCACATGTAGCCTTGAATGTTAAGCATCCAGCGAGAAACGCTCATTTCACCCGCAAGTCATCTTGGCTTATGCGTCAAATACTCAATTTCACCATTGGAGTATATGCGCGCGGCCGCCTTTCTTGCCGCCCAGCACTGGAACGCCACGGCTACGGGATATGATGCTGGATGACGATGTGCGTACTCGATCTTCACATCTAGGGCCGTTGTATCCCCACCTAAACCCATTGGACCTATACCGGTTAAGTTTATGGCTTCGCGGAGTTCCTTTTCCATCTTCGCTAGATCTGCCTTGGAACTCTCTTCACCTACGGGTCTTAGCAGAGCTCTTTTCGCAAGAGCCATCG
>JAGTQL010000068.1 GCA_018396555.1 Candidatus Bathyarchaeota archaeon
ATGTGAATGATGTAAGGGGGCATGCACAAACAAGCCAATCATCCTCGTAGATAAAGGACCATGGTATCCCGAGGCGCTCAAAGCCCTCGGCCTCGAATGGGCTCACAGAACCCTCGGTGGGAGAAACCGCATTGAACGATGGCTCGGAACCATGAAAGCAAGGACTAGGCGGTTCTTCAACAACTTTCCAGTAAGGAAGAAGCCGCAAGGCTCCTAGACGAGGCAATACGGAATGGGCTGAGGCGCGAGGGGGAGCAGCCGAGGATAGGCGTGTACAGGCCTAGTTTGCTTCCCTCCTGCTTGAGGCGGCAATTTCTGATCTACAAGCGGGGTGTCGCCGTTTCGGAGGAGAAGGCTGGATTATTCGAGATCGGACGCCTATTCCATGAGTTTCTGGGACGAACCTTTAGGGATGGGGGATTAACTGTTAAAGCTGTTGAGGCGCCGTTCTTTATTGTCAGCCTGTGCGGGGATGAACTGATTAAGATCAGCGGGAGAGCCGGCCTAATAATCTCGTTAAACGGCGAGGACTACATTATTGAGACGAAAAGCATCAG
Organism: Candidatus Bathyarchaeota archaeon; assembly: GCA_018396555.1. Classification (GTDB taxonomy): domain Archaea; phylum Thermoproteota; class Bathyarchaeia; order Bathyarchaeales; family DTEX01; genus DTEX01. Next base: position 558 of record JAGTQL010000068.1, read on the forward strand.
GAACCTTCCGAGGGAGCCGCTTAGGCATCATGTTGAGCAGCTTCAGTTTTACCTCGCCGGATACGGGCTGACGCACGGCTTCCTCATTTACCTCGAAAAATCATTTCTGAAGAGCAGCATCTTCCCCGTGAGCTTCAGCCTGGAGGATTTCAGGCGGCTTCTCAACAGAGCTGCGCTTCTCCACAAGCACCTAACAGGCGACCTTATGCCTGAGCCAGACGCTGAGAAATGGGAGTGTTGGTTCTGCGAGTTCAAAGAGGAATGCGGGAAAAACCTCAAGGGGGGAGGGGGTAGGCGTTTTTGAAAGAAAAATCTTCAAAAATTCGGGAGGTGAAAGGGGGCGGAGGGAAGAATGGTGAAGGTTACGAAGCCGGCGAAGATCTCTAGGAGAATCACGCTGTTAACTGAAACCGTGAAGGTTGACACGCAGAGGCTTAGGGTGAAGATCCTCAGGGAGCTCGAGGTTATCTTCGACGATGCTGCTCGGCTGGTTAGGGGCGAGGTGACTGTTGACGGTGCGGCGCTGACGATGCAGGAGAGGCAGCTGTGGGCGAGGATAGCCGGCTACACAGCGCAGGTCATGCAGAGCGTTGCTAAGGGGTTCGATGAGCGCGAAATAGATGAGATGCTCAGCGCATTGAAAAACGCGATCGACGCAATCAACAGGTTGAAAGCGGATAAAGAGAGAGAAGCGGAGGAGAAAGCATCTGGCAACTAGGTGATCCCCTCAGTGGAAAATGAAACTTTGAAGTGCCCTGAATACGGTTCAACGAGGCTTTTCAGAGACGGATTAAGGCGGCTAGCGGACGGTTCCACAACTCAGCGCTGGCTGTGCCGAAAATGCGGATACAGGTTCTCTGAGAGACGCCTGGAGAATGCTGGAGGCAAGGATTTAAAAAGCGGTTCAGCCTTAAGCTTTAATCGCCGAGTAGGCGCTGGGGAAAACCCTGCGAAAAACTCGGCTCAGGGCGTGGTTGCCCTGAAGGAGAAGGCGGATGCTGAAAGCCGGGCTGCGGGAGCCACGGAGAGTCCTAAAGTCAGCGAAATGCTCTTCGAATTCGCATGGTGGCTTAAGAAGAGGGGGCTTAAAGACCCCACCATTCGGGCGTATGGCATCGTTCTAAAAAGCCTCCTAGATGCAGGCGCAGACCTAAATGATCCAGAGAGCGTTAAGGAGGCGCTTGCAAAAACCTCTAAGAGTGCACGTTGGAGGGCGCTGGCGATAGCAGCCTACACGGCTCTCCTGAAAATGCTGGGGAAAACCTGGGAGCTGCCGTCATGTGAGGTAACAAGGAAACTTCCGTTTATCCCTACTGAGGAGGAGATTGACGCCTTGATTTCGAGCTGCGGTAGGAAAACAGCGGCGCTGCTGCAGACGCTCAAGGAAACCGGCATGAGGGTGGGTGAGGCGCTGAGGCTTAAGTGGATGGATGTTGACCTCGAGAGGCGACTGCTGATCCTAAACGAGCCGGAGAAAGGCGGGAACCCAAGGATCTTCAAGATCAGCGAGAAGCTCGCCGGTATGCTTGGAGGCCTCCCGAAGAAGAGGGAGAGAATCTTCACTGCAAGTATAATCACAGTAGAGACAACATTTTCAAGATCTCGGATGAGGGCTGCGGAGAAACTGCAGAACCCAAGGCTGAAGCGCATAACCTTCCACGCGATCCGCCACTGGAAGGCGACGACGGAGTACCACCGCACAAAAGACATTCTTCACGTTAAGCAGCTTTTGGGACACCAGAGGGTTGACACCACAATGCTTTACATTCAGCTTGAGGAATCGCTGTTCAGCAAGCAGTCAGACGAGTTCCATTCGGCTGTTGCTAAAAGTGTTGATGAGGCTAGGAGGCTCATTGAGGTAGGCTTTGAATATGTCGCCACATTCGAGAACGTGTTGCTCTTTAGAAAGCGAAAATAAAATAAGTATTAGTTAATGGGAAAAAATAAGTATTAACACGGATTAACTTAGGGTCTTCGCATGAATTATTGGAAGGATTATATTTTTCGCCGCTTTCCACGATCATTTATGCATTTAGCAGAACGCTCGCAACAGCCTTCTATATCCTTAGCTCTATTAGCCTAGATATTGAATTTATGCATCGCATGGTGTAAGCGGGGGTTCGCCCTTATATTTTTCATCCGCCAGGCGAACCATGCATTGGAACGTTCCGCCAGATTATGTCCCATAGGTTTTTATCCGTTATTGTTTCGCCTTTAACTATGATTTCAAGAACCCTTTTTAGGAGTTCATGATGCCTTTTCTCGTCCTCTAATATTGCGCTGAGGAGAAATCTGATCTTCTCCTCTTCTATTGATGGGAGCGTTTCGCTTATTCTCTTTATCAGCGTAGCCTCTACGTGTATATGCCTCTCCACAAGCGCAACTTGCCTATCCAGCTGCTCCTGAGTTAATGCTTTAGGCGTTTTAGTCATAAGTTCCAGGGCGGCTGAGTAGATGCCTGCATGCTTCATGGAGTCCAGCGAGATTCCTTTTAAAACTTCCCTAACTGCGGGGTTTTCTACGCCGGCTACCCCCTCATTTAGCGATGCAACAATCTCCCTCTCAATCTCAATCTGCCTTTTAATAAAGGTTTCAATATCATTTTTCGAAGTCAACCAGTGGCATCTCCAACAAGTGCGATCATGTTTTTAAGTGCTTTTAATAAGATAAACTTTTTCTTTCCGCCTTAGGCGTAGAAGAATTAGGAGGCGCCCATGATTCTCTTTTTATCTTTAGCCCAAAACATCATTATGTCATGGACAAAGTCAACGGTTCTGTCCACAGCGCTCTCGGGAATCCCTGGGGCGGCTGGCTCCGAAATTAATTTAACCCTGTAGTAATCTTCGTACGGGCTCTTTATTAAAACTAGGCTGTTCTTTGTCCCTCTCCTACGCTCCGGCGGACCGAAATAGTAAATGAACTTTATTGTTTTTACAACCTCGCCCTTAACATTCTCTATCTCGGGGATATCCTCTATGTTTTCCACCCTCTCAGTGTAGCCTGTTCTCAGCTCGTCTAGGCGATCGAGGAAGAAGCTTAAGAAGAACTCCTTCTCGCTTGTAAGCACCTTCACAGGCATGGTGAGTTCTCTTGCGTGATAAACCTTGAATATTTCCTCCTTACGTTTCTTCTTTTCCTCCTCAGATCTTTTAACCTTCCTCACCTTTGAAGGCGTATAGGCGCTGACGGCCATGGCAGCTGGCCTCATAGCTGAGAGCACTGAGACGAGTATGGCTAGGAGGAAGCCTAGGGCGCTCCACCACCATTCGAGCTTTTCCCTAACCATTAGGTCATGTCCGAATAGGATCATGATCCTGTAGAAGCCAAGCCCGGCTAAATAGCCCAGGCTGCCGCCAACCATCCCCATAACTATTGCCTCGGCCACAAATGTTAGTCCTATATGCGTCGGATTTAAACCAAGCATTGAGAGCACCCTGATCTCTTTACCCCGTTCATATGCGCTGTTAACCATAACCATGCTGACGTTTAGGACCACCATAATCATTGGGATGAGAAGCTCAGCAACCCCCTTAAATTCAATGTAGGAGCCGACGTAGTAGTAGGTGACCTCATTGTTGCGGGAGACGAAGATGTCGTATCCGGATCGGAAAATTAGTTCTTTAACGGCCGATTCAATGTTCACTTCCGGATTGAACTGAAAAAGGATTTCTGATGGTAAAACAAATTGCGGCGCGTTCTTCCCGTAAATGGCATCAAGGTCGATCTGTATTCTTTCAGCGGTCCTCAGATTGGTCACTATGATTTCTGTGCTATTGCATCTTCTCGCCGAGCTGTCTTCTAAGAGGCGTGATGGCCCTAAAAGGTTGCCGTCGATGTCAATTAAACCCTCATATCCTTCATCGTTAATCAGCCCCTTAACTATCATGTTTTTCCTTAATGTTGTGCTGGAAACTTCTAGGGTTACATTGCCATTTACTCTAACGCCCAGCTTATTCGCTACATTTACGCTTATAAGAACCTCACTATCAACCTCTTCGCTTAGATATCCTCCCTCAACAACCTCATCCAGATTTGTGTAGATGGATTCATTGGTGGGCGATATTGCGAGAACACCGTAAATAAAGTGGAAGGCTCCAGTATTGGGATTTACAAGGCGAACCACGGGTTCATTTTTAGGATAGTTTTTCAGTCTCTGCGCGACGTTATGTATCGGTGCGACATTTGAAATTGATATTATGTCGCCGTATCCTAGGGGTGAAAAAATTAGTGATGAACCGTTTATCATCCGCCTTATGAGGATGCCTTCAGATGGGGGAACGGCGTTTAATTTGCTGGAGACCACGCCGAAGGCTGTTCCGAAGGATGTGAGCGAAGTGAATGCTAAAATGAGGATGCATATTGATAGGATCGTGAAGAAACCGCGTATCTTTTTCCGCCTTATCTGGCGCTTACCCATAGAGAAGATCACCGATATGGCGCTTCTCCATGAAACCTCGCCTTCAACGGTTCTCTCCTTCCAAACATGCGGTATACAGAAAACTATGGCTAAAACCGCAATGAAGGATATGGAGGCTGACTGCAAAAACAATATGAAGTTTTCGTCGATTATCACATGCGATCCAGGATGTATAAAGTAAAGGATCACTATTGAGACAATGTAGAATATTATGCCTGCATGTATCTTTTTCTTCTCACTTTCGAAGAGGAAGGAGGACAATACTATGCTGAACACTGAGATCACCGCCGAGAGATAGATGGCATTAGTCTTGCTGACTAGGTATTTGTTTTGCAGCACCGCATACACATAGTTCATTTCACCTAGGGCTTCTCTAAGCGTCAACCATATGTTCTCGAAATCCTTATCGGTTTGTGCGCTCTGCAGAAGGGATTCGGCTTCAATCTTCCTCTGGCTTACCCGGGTGAGGATGCGCCTTTCATCGAAGACCGTAAAACCGATTCTTTGTGCTTCATCCAGCTTTGAGGAAACATCCGCAAACACCGATTCAATGTGCGAAAGCCCCTTCCTAAGGCTGTAGGCTGGAATTTTTACAGATGATAAAAATCCCCTTTGGGGGAGTATTAATGGCAAAGAATTGTTATTTATGTAAAATATTTCGCTGCTCACCGTTATGCGTCCTATCTCCCTTAGGAAAAACCAGACCTTAACTTCAAGATCAATAGGCGTGTTTGCCGGAACAATGATGGTTTTTCTATTTAAGCCCAGCATGTAGACGTCAGGTGAGTTGCCATATTCCCTAATAAATGAATAATTGAGGGTTCCGGATCTCTCCTTAATTGTTATGATCATATAGCGCTCTTCCGGGCTTGGGGATTGAACGAGATAGGGGATCCCCTCAACCTCGATCATTGCCCCGGGAACCATCTGCAGCGTCAGGCTTACGTTTTCCGGCCTCTCAAGATATATTTCCCTTTTAACCGGGACATAGTCAACGATTTTTTCTTCGAAGTTGCCTTTGTAAACATATAGCCAATAGAAATGCTTAATCCTTAAGTAATCCCCGAAAATGACGCATTCGCCATTTTCATCGGTGGAGTATATGCCTGTGCCTGGCTGAGGCTTATCAAATGTGCTGAGATCCCAAAGTATCAGCGTTGCATCCTGAACTGGCTGCCCCGTTACAGCGTCTACTGCCTTCAAATATATCGATATTGAGTAGGATGCCCTCTCCGCGATTTCAGCATATCTCTCAGCATGAACAGTATGAGAGCTAACCGGAAAAAATAATATTAAAAATAGTGAAAGAGCTAAGAAAAACGATACTCTTTTAAAGGGAATGTCCTTAAGCATGATCCCACACTATTTTTGAACGAATCATGTCTTATAAATTTTCCCAGAAAAGCGTTTTTCCGCAATGTTTCCTAAGCCGTGAAATTGAAAACCTTTTATGTTTCACTCATCATGTTCTCTTATTAAGGAGAATCGGGTTAGCATGAGTGGGATTACGCCCTTCAAACTTTTAATGTCTCGTGAAAAGGCCCTGGAGATAATTATGGAGCATGTCAAGCCAGTGGAGGCAGCGGAGCTGGTTCCAATCGAGAGGTCTGCGAATAGAGTTTTAGCCAAGGATCTTGTGGCTGGGATGGATATTCCGCCTTTCGATAGGGCTGCTATGGATGGTTACGCTGTGAGGGCTGAGGACACTTATGGCACATCGGAGTTTAACCCTAAAACCCTAAGGCTGGTCGGGGTTTTACGTGCCGGTGAATCAACGAGCAGGGAGATAAGGAATGGGGAATGTATCCGCATAGCAACCGGCTGCCCCATACCACCCAGCGCCGACGCTGTAGTTATGGCTGAGTACACCGAGGAGAAGGGGGATAACGTGTTAATCTATAGGGCTGTGCATCCGCTTGAAAATATATCGCCTAGGGGGGAGGACGTGAAGAGGGGTGAGGCAATAATTAGGGAGGGAGAGGTTTTAACGCCTGCTAAAATAGGGGTTTTCGCGGCTTTAGGCTTAAGAAAAGCTTTGGTTTACCGGAAACCTCGAGTGGCAGTAATTCCAACAGGTGTGGAAGTTCAGGATCTAGGGCTTGAACTTAAAGAGGGGCAAGTGTATGATGTAAACTCATATACTCTTGCCTCTCTGCTTCTCGAAAACGGTGCATCAGTCACAAGAGCCCCAATAATCCCAGATTCATATGAAGCTTTGAGATCAGCCCTATATCGCTACATAGATCATGATTTAATAGTTTTCTCAGGGGGAAGCTCAGTGGGTGAACGGGATATGCTGTCGGGCATCATAGAGGAGGATGGGAAGCTCCTATTTCACGGTGTCCAGATAAAGCCCGGTAAACCAACATTATTCGGCGTGGTGAGGGAAAAACCAGTTCTCGGGATGCCGGGTTACCCAGCATCATGCCTAAGCAATGCATATGTATTTCTGATTCCGGTTATACGTAAGATGGCGAGGCTGCCGCCTAAAAAGCCGACAACCGTTAAGGCTAGGATGGCAAAGCGTATTGTTTCCGCCTCCGGACGGGAGCAATTCTTCACCGTGAAGATAGTTGACGGAAAGGCTTACCCGGCGTTTAAGAAGTCGGGTGACATAACAAGCCTTTCGAATGCTGATGGCTACGTGATCTTACCAGTCAACCTTGACGTCATAGATGAGGGTGAGGAGGTAACTGTTACGCTCTTTGAGTAAACCCCTCCTAGCCGGCGGTGTTCATATGTTTAAAAACCTTAATCCCAACGCGCTGGGCTTCCAAGCATCATTCCATGAAACAATAGATTTGGCCAATCTAGGGGGCTTCGAGGGGATGGACATAAATATCCTGGAAGCCAGAAGCCTCCTTAAAGAGAGCAGCGTTATGGATATTAAAAGCCTAATGGGAGGTCTAAGGCTCGGCGGCTGGGCTTTACCGGTGGACTTCAGAGGCGGTGAGGAGAAATATGAAGGGGATCTTAAGAATTTACCCATATTAGCCAAGATTGCGGATGAAATCGGCTGTTATAGGGCTTTTACATGGATAGTTCCATTCTCCGATAGTTTGCCATTTAATGAGAACTTTGAATTCCACGTTAGGAGGCTTAAGCCCATAGCTGAAATTTTGGAAGATTACGGTTGCCTCCTAGGGTTGGAGTTTGTAGCGCCTAAAACCCTTAGGGTTGGACATAAATATGAGTTCATATGCACAATGGACGGCATGCTGAAGCTCTGCGACGCGATTGGAACTGAAAATGCTGGATTGCTGCTTGATAGCTGGCATTGGTACACATCGCATGGGACTGTGGAGCAGATAAGGGGTTTAAGAAGTAGGCAGATAGTTTACGTTCACATTAATGATGCACCCCAGGGCATACCAGTTGATGAGCAGAGGGATAATGTTAGAAGGCTTCCAGGCGAGACCGGCGTCATAGACATTGTTGGCTTCCTAAGGGCGCTGAGGGACGTCGGGTACGACGGGCCGATAACCCCTGAACCCTTCGATGAGAGATTGAGAAGCCTACCGATTCGGGAAGCTGTGAGAAAATCCGGTGAGGCGGTTAGAAGAGTTTGGAGTTTATCCGGATTATAATCCAGCGTTTCCCCAGCGTGATAATTAAAAGTATTTAAGCAAGGTTCCCCCCTTTAACAGATAAGTCGAAGACAGAATCCTTCGAGAGGCAAAAGTTTGGGTAAAAAGAAGGTTATCAGCGAGGAAGACATGAGTGAGCTGGTGCTCCCATCTGGAAATGATGTGCTAGGGATAGCTATGAAGCTGCTTGGCTACGACCGCGTACTGGTTAAATGTCAAGATGGGCATGAACGCATATGCCGGATAAGGGGCAAGCTTAAGCGGAGATTCTGGATAAGGATCGGCGACATTGTCTTAGTATCCCCATGGGACTTCCAGTATGACACGCGTGGCGACATAATCTGGCGCTACACCAAGGGTCAGGCGGAGCACCTGCGCAAAATGGGCCTTCTAACAATTCAGTGATGAAGCCGAGAGGTTTTCCTGTCAACTTCAAAGACACTACGCAGTTTTTGGAGAATGTCTGATTTTTGCATGTTTCTCTTTTGTTTTCTAAGTTCACTTTTAGATTCTCTTTCAATCTCGCGTAGGATATCGCTTAATGTTGGTGGGATGTGTAGTCCTGGCGCTATTTCCAAACCATCCTCACTTAATATTTTTAGGAGAGCCTCTTTCCGGTCAAGACCGGATTGTATGTACTCCTCTAAGCGCCTATCAATAAAAAAGTTCGCTCATATAAAGCTGATGGTACATGGTTTTTCTTCGATGTTTGTGAGTGTGTTGATGGCTATTGCTGCGGCTCTTCTCGCTCTGTCTTCTTCCCTTGTGTTTCTGGGGAAGTTGTACTGGGCGCAGT
>JAGTQL010000069.1 GCA_018396555.1 Candidatus Bathyarchaeota archaeon
ATGTGCTTAGCTATCGTGTAGAAAGCCATGTAGATTGTTGAATCGCTTAACGTCTCAACTATCCATCCCGGGCTCCAGGGAAGCGGTGTGCCTAAGCCGGTTCTTCTCGCGCATGCCCAATCTCTAAGCCAATCGATCTTATCATGGAAGTATGCTCTTGCGCTCTCCGGAAAAATATTAGCTGAGTCAATTGCTTCATGAGCTAGGTTCTTCCAATCGGGATCGGAATAACGCAGAAACCATTGGTCTGAAAGTATTTTAACCACGCATCTTGTTGTGCATCTGCATACAACTCTCTGGGGTAAATCATACATTGAATCCGCTACATTTGTCTTCCTAAAGTCTTCTATTATTTGAGCCTTCACATCCCTAACTGTTTTGCCAGCGTATTTACCGCATATAGGCTTTAAAATGCCGGTGTGAAACTCTTTCCTATATATTATCGATGTTGCCTCATCAAGCTTAGGGTCAAACTGATCTTTAACTTTAAGATGCTCAACTATTTCTATAGCTGGATAATCGCCGAAACCCTCGATACTTATCAACGAGATGGGTTTGATCCCCTTAACCGTCTCGGCTGTAATGCCGAATTTCTCCAGGGTTTCCGGTTTCTCCATCAGGTCTTTGAGAGCCACCCAATCTGCGGGTGCATGCGCTGGAACACTATAAACGACCCCGGTTGCAGATTCCGGATCAACGAACCATCCGGGAAGTATGGGGAGATCCCTGCCGCCAATAGGCTCCTTAAATTGCTTTCCGATCAGCTCCTCGCCTTTAAACTCCCTTAAAACCTCAACTTTCTTAAGTTGCTCAGAAAGCTTGTATGCCGCCTCCCCGCTTATAATCCATTTTTCACCATTAACTTTGGCCTCAACATATGTTGCATCCGGATTTATGAACATGTTTGTTACGCCGAAGATTGTTTCAGGCCTGAATGTTGCCGCTGGAAGATACCCGTCGCCAAATATGAATTTTATCAACGTATATTCCTCCGGGAACACTCCTTCGCCTTCTAAGCGGTCGTGGTCTCCAGTTGGGCTTTGGCATTGGGGGCACCAAACCACTGGGTGCGTCCCCCTAGTAACATAGCCCCTCTCACGTAGAGTTTCATACTGCCACTCTATGAAGCGGCTGTATGTTTGCTCATGGCTTGTTGTATGGAATTCCCTACGCCAATCAACAGAAAAACCCATCCTCTTAACAACTTCCCTGCTCTCGCGGGTGTAATAGATTGCCATGTAAACTGGATCTACAAACTTTTCAAGTTCCTCCTCTGGAACTCCATCGATCTCCCTTAAAGCCCTTATTAATTCTTTATCGCCTATCTTCAATCTTAGCGATGCGCCAACTATCGGCTCACCGGTCCAATGCCAAGCCCATGGGAAAAGCGTGTTATAGCCCTTCATTCTCATGAATCTGGCGTAAACATCCACGCGAGTAGCCGTAAAGCCGTGTCCCATATGCAGTGGGCCATTCATGTATGGGTAGGGAAATGTTACAAAGCACTTCTCACGTTTAGGATCCGGATCAGCCTCAAATATGCGGGCTTCCTCCCACTTTCCCCGCCACTTTTCCTCAATTTCCCTCCAGCTTATCGAAGCCATTTTCACTTCCCCACAGCTCTATATATAACTTCTTTGGCCTCCACTAAAGCTTTAGGGGCGTTTTCAACCCTTACCCCACCAGCTTGTGCGAAATCCGGTTTTCCACTTCCCCCTCCGCCAAGCGCGGAGCCTATTTTCCGAGCTATCTCAGATGCATTAACGCCGGCTTTTATAGCCTCTTCGCCGACTCTAACAACAGCCTTAGCCTCCTTATTCACACATATGAAGGCAACAACAGCCCTAGAGTTCGACTTAACAATTTCATTCGCAATTTTAATAAGCAGATCCGCATCAGCTTCCTGCGCTTCAACCACCTGCGAAATAAATTCTAAGCCACCAATACTTAAGGCTGTGGCAGCGTATTTTTCAGCCATTATCTTGGCTATCTTCTCCATGAGGCGCTCCCTCTCACGGCGTAGCTCTTTATATTCATCCATAATCTTTTCAACGGTTGCTTCAGCCCTCTCAACGGGGGCTTCAAGAACCTCAGCAATCTTAAGCATCTTCATCTCGTTTTCCTGTATTCTTCTTAGGGCCGGCATTCCCGCGCTGAAGATCATCCTTTCAACGCCATCCTGTATTCTCTCAGTGCGAACTATCTTTATTAAGCCTACTTCACCGGTTGATCTACAATGTGTTCCGCCGCATGCCTCAACATCCCAGTCTCCAGTTCTAACAACCCTTATTTCCCTGCCTGGAACAACGCCGCCCTGATAGAGCCTGAAACCGTATTTTCTCTCCGCTTCTTCCCTAGGCATCCAGAATATTTCAACGGGCATATTTCTTAATATAGCTTCGTTAGCTAACTCTTCTATTCGGGCGATTTCTTTTTTGCTTAATCTTTTTGGATGCGTTATGTCAAGCCTAGATTGCTCAACATCCTTCTGCGCTCCAGCCTGCCAAACATGCTCGCCAAGGATCCTCCTAGCCGCTCCCATAACCAGATGCGTAGCTGTATGATGCCTCATTAGGTTTATCCGCCTATCCCAATCTATTATTCCTTTAACTTCTTCGCCCTCATTCGGGACGGGTCCATCAACAAAGTGAACTATGAGGTTGCCTACAGTCTTCCTGACGCTGTAGACCTTAGTTCTCACACCGCTAAACTCCAGAAAACCATGATCAGATGGTTGTCCACCACCCTCTGGATAGAAGGCGGTCCTATCCAATATGACGCGGTTTCCAGAAACCCTTAAAGCCTTAGCGTTGAACTCCTTAATGTAGGCGTCTACATAGTACAATGGGTAAGTTTCAGAAAGACCTGAAACATCTATGCCTAGATCCTCAATCTCCTCAGCGGCTTTAAATGCCGGTCTCGATGATGCCATATGCTTCTCCGCCACGAAACTATAAAATCCCTCAGGTACATTAACAGGCATACCCTCTAATAAGGCAACTTCTCCGACAACCTCGGGTGTTAATCCATGGGAATCGTAAAGTTCAACAAGCTTTTCAATCGGCATCTCCCTTTCACCCCTCATTTTAGCCTCACGGACAGCCTTCTTCACCATATCTCTGCCTCTATCAAGGGTCTGCTCATATTTTTCAAGTTCTATCTTCAATAGCTCTAAGATTTCATTGCGCATCTCTATTAAATGGGGGAAATCAGCTGACCAATAAGAGATTTGCATGTCCACTATATCCATCATCATCTTCTCAATTAACAGATTTTTCAGCAGCCTATATGTTCTCCTAATTAATAACCTAGCTAAATAACCCTCCTCAACGTTTGACGGAACAACGCCCTCGGCAAGCATGAAAGCCAAACACTTCGTATGGTCTGTTACGGCGAAAGCGTCAACTATGGGGTTCATGATGCGCTGTAAATCAACTAAATCAAAGCCTAGGTTAGATGCTATTCTCCTCCAGTTTTCAATTCGACTCACAGTTTTAGATACGCTTATTAAACCTGAAGCCTTAGAGAACTCCGCTAAAATTTTCTCGTCCATAGTTCCTATTCCGGCCAAATTCATGATCCTGCCAATCAGATTGCCGTAAACTGCATGGAAGCAGCTCAATGAGCCTTGGGAAAGCCACGTAAACCTCTCAATTCCGTAACCAGTGTCAACCGTTCTTATTGGCAACTCAATTAGCTTATCGCCCACAACTTTATATCTCATGAAAACCAATGTTGCAACCTCTAATCCGCCTACCACGCTCTCAACGTCTGGGCCGGCGTTTCCGCCGCCTGACCATACTCCCTCCTTATAAATTATGTATTCCGATTTAACGCCGAGATCCCTCGTTAAGAATTCATGATGGTATCTTAATGTTTCATCCTTCCAGTAAACCTCTTTATCCGGATAGTTAAACGCGTGGTGACCGCCCATTTCAAAGATTGTTAGATGCCTTCCAAATGTTGGACCTACATTTTCAAGGTCTGGAAACCTCATGCATGGTTGACTTATGACGAGCGGGTTGGCCGGGGGCGGAATGAGCCCCTCGGTGACATATGGTTGGAAGTCAATTATGCTGGCGTTAGTGAAGTAGAGGTCGTCCCTCCATCTGGCGACAATGGGATAGGGCTTAATGCGCCTGTGACCTCTCTCCTCAAAAAACGATAGAAAAGCCTCCCGCATTTCACCCAGCGTATAAAATCTCCGAACTGGCGATTTGCCGATGAAGGTGTATTCTCCGCAGCCATAAATGTTCGATTCGCCGCAGAAAGTTTGATCAGCATTTAATGTCCAGAAGTATTCGCCGCATTTTGGACAGCGCTTTCTAACATAGCCGTTTTCCAGAAAGAAGGGTAATCGATATTCCTCCTCGGGAAACTGCATTAATCTCCTCCTCAAACAGTTATTAAAGTAGGCGGTAAAGTTAAGAATAACTTAGGAAATATTTAAATAAATATCGCTGTGGCAGCAAAATATGTTAATATTTACCCAAATAGGGCCGCGAGTCCTTCTAGGGCTTCCTCCTCTTTTTTCTCTTCCTTTTTCTCCTCTTCCTTCGGCTTCTCCTCCGCTGGTGCCGGTGTAGGAGCGGATGGTGCGGCTGGCGCCATCATTGGCATAAACGTTGGCGCAGACTTTAGGGCTTCATCAATGTTTATCTCAGATAGGGCTGCAACTAGGGCCTTAACCTTTATTGGATCTACATTTATGCCCGCCGCATGTAGAACCTTGGTTAAATTGTCCTCATCTATTGGTTTACCAGCCCTGTAGAGCAGCATCGCGGCATGTATATATTCCATCCTAAATCACCATCCTTCAATTATCAGCGTTTTTACTCAACCTTTCGAACATAGCTAATCTACTACTTAAAGTTTCCGCTAGGGGGACAGATGCTTGAGCTGATCGTGAGGAATTAAGGTGATTTTAGTAAAAGTGGTGATGAGGAATTTTTAGATAAGTGTTCCCATGTTTTAGGTAAGATTATATGTATCTGCTATAACAATATTTAGATACAATCTTAATGATTGTATCAGGAGCATTTGGAGGTTGATATCTGATTGTTAGTTGAGGTTCGTTGGCATGGCAGGGGCGGCCAAGGCATAGTTACAGTGAGCCGTATGCTTGCTCAGGCAGCGCTGCTTGACGGCAAATATGTGCAGGCTTTTCCGGAATTCGGTCCTGAGAGAAGAGGCGCTCCGGTCACTGGATATACGAGAATATCTGATGAGCCGATTGTAATTCACAGCCAAATATATAATCCCTACATCGTTGTCGTTGTTGATCCAACGCTTATAGGCAACGTCAATGTGACCAGAGGCCTTGTACCTAAAGGATTGATTGTGGCTCATTTCGATAAGAGTCCAGGGGATCTAAGAAAGAGGTTGGATCCATACGACGCAAAAGTTTACACCGTTAACGCCATGAGGATAGCGCTTGATATATTGGGTAGACCAATATATAACACAGCTATGCTTGGGGCTTTACTTAGGGTTACGCCGCTAGCAAAATTGGATTCGCTTATAAAGGTTATTGAGGAAAGGTTTCCCGGACCTGTTGGTGAGAAAAACGTTGCTGTAATAAAGAGGGCTTATGAGGAGGTGCAGGGAGATGAGTGAAATAAAATTAGGATGGAAATCTCTTCCAATAGGCGGGGTTCTGCTGGAACCAGGATCAGCGATGAAGTATAAAACTGGAGATTGGCGGGCCTTCAAGCCGATTATAGATCAAAAAAGATGCATAAACTGCCTTTTATGCTGGATTTACTGTCCAGACTCAGCCATAATTAGACTTGAGAAATTCGTTGATGTAAACTATGAGTACTGTAAAGGCTGTGGGGTCTGCGCAAACGAGTGCCCAGTAAAATGCATAACAATGGTGGAGGAGAAACGTTAAATGGCAAAGGTAATTGGTTTAACTGGAAATGAGGCTATAGCGTACGCTGTTAAACAATGCGATGTTGATGTTATAGCCGCCTACCCAATCACCCCACAGACAATAATGGTTGAATTACTCAGCGAATACGTTTATAATGGTGAGATCAATGCTGAGTTTGTATGCGTTGAATCGGAGCATTCAGCTACGTCGGCTTGCGTCGGCGCAAGCCTGACCGGTGCCAGAGTGTTCACTGCAACAGCGAGTCAAGGTTTAGCATTGATGCATGAAATGCTTTACATCGCTTCCGGATTAAGATGCCCAATAGTTATGGGCGTTGCAAACAGAGCCCTATCTGCCCCACTTAATATTCACGGGGATCACTCAGACATGATGGGTTCAAGAGACTGCGGCTGGATGCAAGTTTACGCTGAAAACGCCCAGGAAGCCTATGATTGGATAATTCAGTCATTTAAAATAGCTGAGGATCCTAGGGTTCTACTTCCGATAAGCGTGAACATAGATGGCTTTATTCTATCACATTCAATGGAGAGGGTTGAAGTTTTAGAGGATGAGGATGTTTCAAGGTTCCTTCCTCCTAGAAAGCCCGTTATAACGATTGATCCAGCAAAGCCAATAACCGTTGGCGCTCTCTGTTTACCAGACTACTACTTCGAAATGAAGCGTCAGCAGGTTCACGCCTTAAATGAATCCTACAATGTGATACGTGAAGTTAACAAAGATTTTGAGTCTTTCACTGGGCGGAGATACGATTTGCTGGAGACATATGGAATGAGCGATGCTGAGGCGGCAATAATCAGCCTAGGAAGCACGGCTGGAACAGCAAAAGCGGTTGCGATGGATCTTAGAGATGAGGGTAAAAAGGTTGGCGTTATAAAGCCCTGGGTTTACAGACCCTTCCCAGATGAGGATTTAATTAAAGCCGTCGGTGACGCTGAGACCCTAGCTGTTCTTGATAGGGCCTGCAGCTTCGGCGCGCCCTTTAATGCGCTCTGCAGCGATGTTGTAGCAGCGCTCTACCGATATGGAAAAAGCAGCGTGAAAGTCTTTAACTGCGTTTATGGCTTAGGTGGAAGGGACATAACGCCCACCGATATAAGGGCCATATTTAACGAGGCCCTTGAGGCAGCCAAAACCGGGATTGTGAAAGAGCAATTAAAGTTTATAGGGGTGAGGGAGTGATGGTTAGGCTTAATGAATTGCCGGTTGAAGAACTTTTCACATCTGGGCATAGACTCTGCGCTGGATGCGGGGCTGGAACAATAATGAGGATGACCCTAAAAGCCACTCGCGGACCGACGGTTGTGGTGAATGCAACTGGATGCGTTGAAGTTGCCTCAACGATATATCCCTATACATCATGGAAGGTCTCATGGGTTCATGTAGCGTTCGAGAACGCTGCGGCTGTAGCATCTGGAATTGAGGCCGCCTATAAGGCGCTGAGAAGGAAAGGCCTTTGGGACAAACATGTGGACGTGATAGCCATAGCTGGCGACGGAGGAACATTCGACATCGGTATACAAGCTCTTTCAGGAGCTCTGGAAAGAGGGCATGACTTCCTATACATATGTTACGATAATGAAGCCTACATGAACACTGGGATTCAGAGATCAGGCGCAACCCCCCATGGGGCTGCAACAACAACAAGCCCAGCTGGAAGGAAAGTTCCTGGCAAACCAGAGTTTAAGAAGGATTTAATAGGAATATGCGCGGCTCATGGAATAGAATACGCCGCTACAGCTTCGCCAGCATATTGGAATGATTATATAACGAAGGTTCGGAAGGGCCTGGAGGTTGAGGGCCCAGCAGTTATTCACGTCTTTTCACCATGTCCATTAGGCATGAGGTTCGATTCCTCTAAGAGCATGGAGGTTGCTAGGCTGGCTGTTCAAACGCGCTACTGGCCTGCATATGAGGTTGAGAAGGGCAGATACAAACTTAACATTAAGGTTCCGCAACCGAAGCCACTGGTTGATTTCCTCAAGATGCAGGGAAGGTTCAGCCATCTATTCCAGCCCGAGTTTCAGCATGAGATTGAAGCTCTGCAGAGATGGGTTGATGAAAACTGGAGTAGAATAGCGTCTCTTTGCGGAGAGACAGCGTAGGTGAAAAGCGTCTCGATCAGCGTCTCAGCAAGTCCAGAGATATCCTCTCAGACTCGCTCATTATTTCAAGTTCATTCACATTTTTTATTTCTCTCTCCTCCATAATGATTCTTCCATCAACTATAACCGTGCTGACATCGCTTCCACGTGCAGAGTAAACTAACGCCGCGTATGGATCATGCAGCGGAGTTAAATGAGGCTTCTTAGCATCCAACAGTATTAAATCGGCTCTTTTACCAACCTCCAATGAGCCGATTAAACTATCAAGCCCTAAAGCTCTAGCGCCCTCTATAGTTGCCATTTTAACAATCTTCTTTGCCGGCATAATGCGCGGATCACCATACTTGACCTTTTGGAGCAATGCGGCTACCTTCATTGTTTCAAACATGTCTAGACTATTATTGCTCGCCGGGCCATCTGTTCCAAGCCCAACGGTTATGCCGGCGTCTAAAAGATCCTTGATTCTGGGAATCCCGGAGGCAAGCTTCATGTTAGATATTGGGTTGTATGAAACTTTGACATCATGTTTAGCCATGAGGTTTATGTCAGCGTCGGATAGATGCACGCAGTGCGCTGCCAGAAGACTTGGGCTGAGAAGACCTAGTTCACCTAAAAGTTCAACCTCGCTTTTCCCATAGAGTTTTCTGGCAGTGGCGGTGCCGCTTTCAGTTTCAGCC
Source organism: Candidatus Bathyarchaeota archaeon (assembly GCA_018396555.1). Classification (GTDB taxonomy): domain Archaea; phylum Thermoproteota; class Bathyarchaeia; order Bathyarchaeales; family DTEX01; genus DTEX01. Next base: position 8,676 of record JAGTQL010000069.1, read on the forward strand.
AAATGAATATGTATGCCAACATTAAATTTCATAGATTCTTCACCAATCCTCTTAAGTAGCTGCGTACTGCAAGTGTAAACGGCATGCGGTCCAAGCATCACTGAAATCCTGCCATCTGCGATCTTGCCATATTCCTTAATTATGTTAACTGCGCTTCTAAGCAAGATCCTACCAAGCATTTTACGCCCGGCCTCGATTATTCCGGGCGATAAGACGCATCTTAAACCCGTTTCAATAACGGCTTTCGCAACCATATTCTCATGAAAATACATGTCTGAAAAGCACGTTGTTCCACTCTTTATCATCTCAATGCAGCCAAGCAGTGTCCCATAATAGATGTCTCGAGGCTTCAGTTTGGCTTCAAGAGGCCATATTGTCTCTCTTAACCATGTGTTTAATTCCTTATCTTCAGCTATGCCTCTAAATAGGGTCATCGCTGCGTGAGTGTGGCAGTTAATCAGCCCCGGCATTGCAATCTTGCCTTCTCCATCAATAACCCTATCAGCCTCGAAGGTTAGCGCTTCAGCTTCTCTTCCAACATAAATGATCTTTCCATCCTTTAATGCGATCAGCCCCCGCC
>JAGTQL010000065.1 GCA_018396555.1 Candidatus Bathyarchaeota archaeon
CTTGCTTCTTCATGCGCAGAGAAGACCCAATATTGCGGAGCAGATAGGGATAGCTGACCCACTCTTCATTCCGGCCCTGAGGCTAATACTACAATCCCTAGAGTTAATTGGGGATTATTCAGAAGATATTGCGAAGAAAGTAATAGCTATTGGAACTTACAGAGAGAGAATAGAGGAAGGCATAATCAAGAAAATATATGATTTCAGCGAAGTTGCCCAAACAGTTTTTCAGAAATCCGTCGACTGCGTGTTTACAGGAGATCTTAGGGTTGCGAACAGCGTATTAGAAATGAAGAACAACCTTGAAATCGAGGCGGAAAGGCTCATGTATGAATTGCCTGAAATCCCATATTTAAGGGCAATATTGTCCGGCCTAGTTAACATAGCAAGCGTTGGATCAATAAATGCGGATATAGCGGTAAATAGGGCCCTTCAAGAACGCAGCAAACACATTGAGGGCATAGTTGAAATTGTGAGACATACATGGATCCCGCGCGGAGGTAAAAAAATGATCTAGTTGTTGACATAATACTTTCCGGGGCTTTAAATCCTATTTTCCCTTATGAGGACACCTCGTGCGCTGATTCTGATTTTACAAGCTTCCTCATCTATGCATCTCAGGCATGTGTAAATTACATCAAATTCGTTTTCCTGAGGGTTGATGGGCGTAACTAAGAATGTGAAGCATTCCTCTCCCTTCTTAATTGTCGATCCACAGCAATAGCATCTATGGTTCCTCAGCGCTGTGATTTTCATCGTAAATCCATAAAAGAAAAGTTTTGAGGGAAAATAAACTTTTTTATGCCATATATAAGTGAGGGGAAAAATTCTAAAAAATATATAGCAGTAAATAGAATATTAATTTAGGAGATGAATAACCTAGAATGAATAATTTTGAAGAAACTTTAGCAAACATAGATGTCTTCTGTAAGGTTCTGGTTAGAAAAATGATTAAAGATGATGATTGCTCTGCGGAGCCGGAGCTTATTGAAAACCTTCTGAGAAGGAAGTACGCTGTGGAGGTTCACGAGGATTATGATTGGCTAAAGGAGCCTCTGATAGACGTCTTTGAAGATGAGGAGCAGATAAAGATTTTAGTACAGCATCAATGTAAAAACTGGGAAATAGCGATCCGCCCCTATGAAGATTATGTGGAAATATGGGTTGACGAAAGCAAGAAGATTAAGTTGCCCATAAATCGTTTGGACATAAATGACGCGGTCATAAAACGCAATAATCAAGCAGTTGAAATAACAATTTTAAAACGTAAGATGCTTCTTGATGCGCAAAGTAAATATCCCGCTTTAAACGTAAAGTGATTCATGCTTGGCATCCTAACAATAGGCGAGATATTAGTTGAGATTATGCGTAGAGCAAGGGATGTGTCCTTTGACATCCCAGCGGAGTTTGTCGGTCCCTACCCAAGCGGTGCTCCAGCAATATTCGCTGATGCAGCGGCTAAACTTGGATTTCCATCCGCTATAATAGGCGCTGTTGGAGAAGATGACTTCGGTCGGCTTGTTCTAAATAGGCTTAGGAGAGACGGCGTGGATGTAAGTCGCGTTAAAGTTTTAGAGAGTTATCTCACCGGGATAGCGTTTATCTCTTATTTTTCTGATGGATCGAGGAGGTTCATATTTCACCTTAAGCATTCAGCCTCCTCCAAGATTTCAGCGAGGGAAATTGATGAGGAATACGTCGCCCTGTTTAGGCATGTGCACATAGCGGGTTCATCCCTTTCAGTTAATAGAAGTATGCGCGAATCATGCTATAAGGTTGTAGAAGTGGCATATAAGAACGGCGCAAGCATATCCCTAGACCCGAACCTCAGACCTGAACTTATACCCCCAAGCAAGATAAGGGAGATATGTAAACCAATAGTTGAAAGAGCAAAGGTTATCTTACCAAGCATTGAAGAAGCGAAAACTCTTTCCGGCGAAGCTGACGTCGATTCAGCTTGTCGAAAAATCTTGGATATGGGCGTGGAGATTGTTGCCGTTAAGATGGGCAGCCTAGGCTCAACAATATACACGCAAAGCGAAAAGAAGCATATACCCGCATTCAAAGTTGAGGAGGTTGACCCAACCGGCGCAGGCGACACATATGATGCAGCATTCATAGTGGGATTACTCAGAGGCTGGAATTTAGAAAAGATTGGGCGCTATGCTAATGCGGCGGGCGCACTTGCCGTAACAAAGTTCGGTCCCATGGAGGGATGCCCAACCCATAGTGAAATTCTAGAACTTATGAAAGAGGAAAACCGTTGAAGTGGCTTTGTGGGAGATCTCACGCTTTCAGGCAGATTTGGGACATCATCGAACCGAAATAAATCTTTAAAATATAATGATTTTTGGATGGAAATTTTAGGTTTTTATTCGAAAATAAGCTAAAAATGAATTATTTTAAATTGTTAGAAAAATTTTAATATGATTTTTTCCAATATAAATTAAAATATTCGGAGATAGAGAAATGCCTAAGAAAAAGAAGGGAAAATCTGGAAAGAAAAAGAAATAATGAAGGCAAAGAAAAAACAAGCTAGAACAGCCTACCAATCTTAGAGTAAATACATATGAATGGTAAGTGAAAAAAGATAACGTGCAATGTTTAATCGCTTTCCCCTCTAATAGCATCTATTAGAGGATAGTGCTGCTCGACCGCATTAATTAGATCTTGGCCATAAATATGTTGTTACTAAAACTAAAATTAGCTTGACGACTTAAAAGAAATTCTTATGGCATCTCGCCTAATTTCCTCTCTTTTTTATCTTTCCATCCGAGCATATTCTCAAGTAATTTTATAATTATTTGAGTTGCTTAAGAAAAGCCTATTAAGGCTCCCTAACCCAAACTAGCTATGAAGCTTAAAAAAATGATTAATCTGCTAAGGGCGCTCCGGAAGAAAAAGGCAAAACCTAATTTTTCCATTCTTCATCTAGCTTTGAACAGCAAGTTCTTTTAGCAGCCATAAACAGTGAAGAATACTAATCGAAGTTAAAAGTGTAAGTAAACTGCCTAAGAAACCCCTGAACCGCAATATTCAGCAGATAATAATCTACATGGCTGGACACGGCGGCAAAAGAAGAAATACTAGGGGGAGGTCCCCGGGGTCTCTGTCTGAGTATGTCTGCGAAATGGAGGGCTTCAAGCTTTTCAGAAAACGGAAATAGTGTCGCGGTTTTATCCAAATAATGGTGCTCCGGCCGGGATTTGAACCCGGGTCCGCGGCTCGAGAGGCCGCCATACTTGACCGGACTATACTACCGGAGCGTTAGTCCAGCCTACTTTTCTACTTGCGCTTTCCATATTTAGCCGTTTCATCTTTCTCACTGTACCGCACAAATTTGAGGCTTGCTTCGATCAGTTTTATTTCTTCCTCAAGGTTTCTGGTTGTGGCTACATTGGTATTCGTCACTTTCAAAGTTTATGAGTTGCGTATATAAATCTGTTGTTTCAAGTTTTTATGGATTTTATGACTAGGATTTATCATATCCGTCTAGTTGTTTGATTAATTGTTGAAAGTCTCAAGTCTCTTACAATACACATTCGAAAGAAATAAATGAGAATAAAATTGTAGAATTGGCATGGGAAGAGTAAGAAGAGATGAAATGAATTATAGAAAGAAAACTTGGCAGGAGAAGCTGGTAGATAAAAAAAGGTTTGCCGAAGATACTGCGCTTAGAAAAGAATTTTCCCTGCTACGATGCAGTTCACAAAAATGGGAGCCGAGGTAGGCGACGAAGTTGTTATTGTTTACTCAAGCGAAGTCGTTGAAATTACGAAAAAGGTGCCAGAGGGAAGATTAATTACTATTGTTGAAATCTGTAAGAAAATCGCGGAAAAACACAAAGTCAAGGCTTGCTGCTTCCTCATAACAGGAATCTTTATTATGCTGGCAGCAAAAGCGGCTGAAGAAGCTGCTAGACAAGGCAAAAATCTTGGCATTTCATATTGGCGCACTTTGAAGGCGGACGGATTCCTGAATGAAAAGTATCCTGGCGGAGCGGAGACACGTAAAGAGCATCTGGAAAAGGAAGGATTTAAGGTGATACGAAAGGGCAGTAAAGATGCGGTTCAGAACTATCAAGATTTCTTAACTCCATAAAACTGAAGAAACTAATTTCTCGCCTCTGCCCGCTGCACTTGACCTGGAGTGATGCAACTGAAAAGGAAAAAAGAAGGGGGTTTGCGAGATTTTAAATGAAAAGTGACTTTGTAGTTAAAAGAGGATTCTTTTGAGGTAAATCTTCTCTGGGCACGCTTTAGGTCCAAGTGCAAAGGGATCCACCACTTTCTTTGCAGTTTCCCTAATGGATTCAACAAGTTCTTTAAAAACTTCTACTATAATGTTTGGATTTTTGGTCCACCAATAATATATTGCCTCCGCGCTATGAGCTTCCCCAATTATCCCTTCAGGGGTGAACCATGACCGTGCAGCTTCATGGATAGCTCGCTCCATCAGCGTTACAAAAAGCGCATACCAACCGAGCGTGTTGAAATCAGGTTCCTCGAGGAGGATTACTTTTGGTTTTACTTCTCTGATTATATTAACAAATTTTAACATTTTTTAACATTATTTCCTCGACGTGACTCATGAAGTGAGAAAGAGGACCATACTTCGTCACTCCAAAAGGGATGGACTTCCTATTTATTCTCGAAAGGGAGTTGGGCGATATTCCTTTTTGTTTAGAGGTGCAAGCATCACAGGAGGACAGCACTTTCTCAGAGGAGACATGCTAACATGGTAAATAATTTTTTTAATATCTTATATAGAAGATAATAGTGGGGAAGCTAATTCCGCGCTGGTTGAAGCTGCAAAAATAAGAAAAAGCCTTGGATAAATAATCCTCACCATGGAAGTGCCAAGGGAGCAGTGAAAGGCTTCATTAAGTAAGCCGCAGTGCAGCAAGAAATTGGTTGATTTTCCGCTTCTTTCTTCCTTTTAAATCTTTTTTCAGTCTTATTCTAAGATTAGAGGAGCTGAATTTCCACATCTTTCTCGAATCCGCAATTTTACCAAAATAATTAATCTGTGAAACAGTTATCAGAAATATTTAAATTTAAAGGTAAATATGTCCAGTAGATAAATAAGTAAAAATTCGTATATTGGGGGAATCCTTGGCGTTGAGAGAGATCGCAGTATCAGGTGAAAGAGCATTAGAAATATCCGAGGCCTTAAATTCAGTAAGTCTGAGGATATTACGTTTGCTCTTAAAGGAACGTTTAGATGTTTCAACAGTAGCTGAAAGATTGGGTATGAGTGAAGCGTACGTAAGTGAACAGATACAAAACTTGGAAAAATTGGGGTTGATCAGGGCGAACTATGAAAGGGGTAAGAGGGGTGTGAGAAAGGTTTGTGAAACAGTTGTAACAAAAATTACAATAATAATTGAACCGTAGTTAGCCTCCTCGATGAAGCTGATCTTCCCAGGATGCTTTCTCACTAAATAATTTTCGCTAATATTAATCTGATGATTCATATCTTTTCTAACGGGGATAAAATAAGCCCGTTTTGGGTTTGAAAGAAGCTGTAAAACACATCTAAAGCATAGAAGGAGAGCCATGCATCGTCTCCTTAATATGAGCGATAATTTTATAGGTAAGAAGATGCCTTGTCAGCTGCACGAAGATGTTTAATTACCCTCCAGGAATAAATCGCAGCTGTCAGCGCCGCATGAATCATTATGCTTAGTAGAGTATAAAGCGGAACGTTGAAAAGAACCCCTAAAAGTATATGAATATTGTATAGGTTTCTCCTTCCGGCGATCCTTCTGAACTTTTTCTCAAAATTTCCATAGATATCTAAGCTTGCGTTCATGACCCTGCTAAATATGTCGTAGCAATATTTGTAGAAGGAGATGAAAGTAATTGAGAAAAGACATAGTATGACAGGTAGGGCGTCCCCGGAATCTTTATGCAGAAAGAGGGCTAAAGCTATAAGCCATGAAAACTCAAAAAGCAAATCGAAAGCGTGCTCCATTTTCCCAAGCTTTGTTGCCTGATTTCTCGCTCTTGCAAGCTTACCATCCAATCCATCCATCAATCCAACCACGAAACTCAATATTGACCCAGGTAAAAGGAGACCGGTAAAATAAAGCAATGCAACAAGATAAGCAACTATATTCACTAGAACTGTTAGTTGGTTAGGGGTTATTCTCGTATTTATAAGGTGCTCTACAATTTTGTTCTCTAAAGGACGATGAACATAGTGAGCTAGGAAATCCGACGCACCCTTTTCTTTTTCAAACTTGCTCATGATCACATATCCTCCTCATTTTCTAGGCTGCAAATCGAAGGCTTCTTTTAGAAGTTATTTATGGAAAGCCTATAGCTGGATTTGGGGAGCATATTTTCCGCGGTTCTTAACATCTCAAATGTATCTATATCCATCCAGAAAAACTCATCATCGTCAATGCAGTAAGCTTTCATCTTATCCCGTTCAGCCATATCTTTGATGCTTTCTGTTAACGTGTAAGATCCTCTTTGAATATTTCTCTTTAAAAATCTGAAGATTTCTGGGGAGCACAAGAATATGCGCGAAATAATCATTGGAAATCTTAGTAGAGTATAAAGCGGAACGTTGAAAAGAACCCCTAAAAGTATATGAATATTGTATAGGTTTCTCCTTCCGGCGATCCTTCTGAACTTTTTCTCAAAATTTCCATAGATATCTAAGCTTGCGTTCATGACCCTGCTAAATATGTCGTAGCAATATTTGTAGAAGGAGATGAAAGTAATTGAGAAAAGACATAGTATGACAGGTAGGGCGTCCCCGGAATCTTTATGCAGAAAGAGGGCTAAAGCTATAAGCCATGAAAACTCAAAAAGCAAATCGAAAGCGTGCTCCATTTTCCCAAGCTTTGTTGCCTGATTTCTCGCTCTTGCAAGCTTACCATCCAATCCATCCATCAATCCAACCACGAAACTCAATATTGACCCAGGTAAAAGGAGACCGGTAAAATAAAGCAATGCAACAAGATAAGCAACTATATTCACTAGAACTGTTAGTTGGTTAGGGGTTATTCTCGTATTTATAAGGTGCTCTACAATTTTGTTCTCTAAAGGACGATGAACATAGTGAGCTAGGAAATCCGACGCACCCTTTTCTTTTTCAAACTTGCTCATGATCACATATCCTCCTCATTTTCTAGGCTGCAAATCGAAGGCTTCTTTTAGAAGTTATTTATGGAAAGCCTATAGCTGGATTTGGGGAGCATATTTTCCGCGGTTCTTAACATCTCAAATGTATCTATATCCATCCAGAAAAACTCATCATCGTCAATGCAGTAAGCTTTCATCTTATCCCGTTCAGCCATATCTTTGATGCTTTCTGTTAACGTGTAAGATCCTCTTTGAATATTTCTCTTTAAAAATCTGAAGATTTCTGGGGAGCACAAGAATATGCCCATATCAACTCCATTAAATTCCTTCAAATCCTTTCCTATATCTACGATTTTACCCCCAACAACCTTGACTTTAGTAGCATCATCAATGTCAAAAACATATTTCATTCCAGTATCAACGCAGAGCGCGCATTCATCCGCTTTAATATCAAAATTTTTTAGATCAAACATGATTTTCGGATCAAATACGTGATCCGACATAAGGAGCACAAAGTTTTCCCTCAAATATTTTCTGGCTGCATATACTGAAACCCCATTACCCAATTTCCAATGATTATTTCGCGCATATTCTATTTTGATGCCATATTTGGATCCGTCGCCCAAGAACCTTTTTATCTTCTCACCGAGATAACCTACAACTAACACGATATCCTCTATTTCCGCTTTTTTCACGGAGATTATTACCCATTCAATCAATCTTAAACCTAGAAGTGGAATTAATGGTTTCGGATCAGTATAAGTTAAAGGTCTTAGGCGCTCTCCGCATCCAGCTGCAATTATTAAGGCCTTCAGCTCTTACCTCTCCCTTTTTCCTTCAATGAACTCTTCAACCCACCTTCTGGCGGTGTGATCATCGACTTGAACCGGCGGATGCTTGAAGGCGTATGCTGATATGCTTATTAATGGTCCAGATATGCCTCTGTCTAACGCTATTTTAACGGCTCTTATAACGTCTATAACCATTCCTGCGCTATTCGGCGAATCTTCAACCTCAAGCTTCGCTGAGACTTTAACAGGCTGATTTCCGAATTTTCTGCCTTTAACATAAATGTAACATACCTTTTTGTCTTTAAGAAAGGGGACATAGTCAGATGGACCAATTCTCGTTGGCACATTATATGGAACAATGCTCGTTACTGCCTCGGTTTTACTTATTCTCTTGGTTTTTAATCTTTCCTCATAAGTCATATTTAGAAAGTCCGTGTTCCCGCCAATGTTTAGCTGATAAGTTTCATCAACAACTACGCCCCTTTCAACAAAAAGGTTTATGAGAGATCTGTGGAGTATTGTTGCGCCCAGCTGGCTTTTCACGTCGTCGCCTGCAACCGGCAGTCCAGCCTTCTCGAATTTGGCAGCCCACTCCCCATCGCTCGCAATAAATTCAGGTATACAATTGACAAATGCGCATCCAGCCTCCAAAGCCGCCTGAGCGTAAAAACGAGTCGCCTCAAAACTCCCAACAGGCATATAATTAACAAGAATATCCGCCTGCGCTTCCTTAAGTACGGAAGCTACGTTTGCTGGCTTCAGATTCAATTCAGATTCAAAATATGCCTTAAATGGTTCCCTCATGTGGGGGGCAACGCCATCTAAGATTGGTCCGGGAAGAACCTTAACGCCCAGCTTAGGCATTGAGTTAACGAATCTGGCGCAACAATTTGGCTCCGTAAATATGGCTTCACTTAAATCTTTTCCAATTTTTAACTTATTTACATCAAAGGCAGCTACAAACTTTATATCTCTAATATGATAGCCGCCGAAATTTACGTGCATCAGTCCCGGAATTATTTCCCCCTCTTTAGCATCTTTATAATATTCCACCCCTTGAACTAATGCTGAGGCGCAATTGCCAATCCCAACTATTGCGACTTTAATATCCAATTCTAAATAATCACCTTCGAAGAGGTTGTTAATAATAATTTAGCAATATATATAGCAAATTACTTATAAATAAAAATTTCGCAATTTACGGAAACATTATATCAGTTTTAAACATGATATTCAATAATTAAGCCTTTTAATGGCGTTATAGGAAATAATTAACACTGATTAAGTAGCGCATACATGAGCGTTATGGCTTAGTCAAAGCGAAACCCGAAAATAATATTTGGAGGATAACGCCATTTCTATGAGAAGTGTAATGTGGAAAATTGCTTCGAGAAGCCGAATTAAATCGCCTTGGATTTTCCATTTAAATACTGGATCATGCAACGGATGCGATATCGAAATAGTGGCAGCTTTAACCCCCCGCTATGATGCCGAACGCTTAGGATGCGTCCTGGTGGGTTCGCCGCGGCACGCTGACGTCCTTATTTTAACCGGCCCGCTCACCAGTCAGATGATGCCGCGCGTAGTTAGGGTTTATGAACAAATTCCGGAGCCGAAGGCGGTTGTAGCAGTAGGATCATGCGCAATCTCCGGGGCTCCATTCCTTGGAAGCTACTCTATTGAAGGTCCGTTAGATAGGATTATACCGGTAGACGTTTACGTTGCCGGCTGTCCACCTAGGCCGGAGGCAATAATTAGAGGCATCGTGACAGCCATTAAAAGAAAGTTTGGGTGATAATTGATGGTTAATGAGCGGGAAGTTAAATATAATGAATTTGCAAGGTTCATTTTGCCAGTGGGACCGGTGCATCCAGCGCTTAAGGAACCCTTCCATCTTAAGATTATAGTTAAAAGAGAAGAGGTTTTGGATGTTGAACTTCGTTTAGGACATGTTCATAGAGGAATAGAATTTCTTGCTGAAAATCGGAATTTGATTCAGGACATATACCTTACAGAACGAATATGCGGGATATGCTCCCACAGTCACACAACATGCTTTATTCAAGCCCTTGAAGAAGTTGGGGGATTAAAGCCTTCTGAGAGGG
>JAGTQL010000070.1 GCA_018396555.1 Candidatus Bathyarchaeota archaeon
TTTCCTCTCAACTTTAAACCTTCTGATTGAGGGCTTTAACTCGTGGCTTCAGAGATTAACCCCTATCGATTTCTTTATGATCCTTTGGCCTCTACTAATCTTTGATTTTACGCGCTCAATTGGTAAATGCCTAATTCTCTTAGCTCATTCATTATACCGCAAGGTTAAGCCGGAACACTATGTTGCGCAAAATTTTTCACCGAAGTTGTCGCTGATCATACCAGCCCATAACGAGGAGAAGATTATTGTTAGAGCGATAGAGGCGGCTTTAGAGGCTGATTATGATCAGAAGGAAATAATTGTTGTCGATGATGGATCAAGAGATAGAACATATGAGTTAGCATATTCATATGCCAAGAGAGGTTTAATTAAGCTCTTCCGTCGGGATGTTGCAAGCGGATCAAAAGCTGGAGCGTTAAATTTCGGTCTTCTTTTCGCCACTGGAGACACAATAGTTACCGTAGATGCAGATACTTTAATTGAAAGAAATTCCCTAAAGGAGATAGTGAAGCCACTAAGCAACCCAAGTGTCAGCGCGGTTTCAGGGAACGTTATGGTTCTGCGGGGCGAGCATGGAGCAAATAATCTGCTGGTTAAGCTACAAGCTTACGAGTATCTGGTCTCGCTTGAACTTGGAAGACGCTTCAATGCGTTAATAAATACTTTACTCATAATTTCAGGCGCTTTTGGAGCATTCTGGAAAAAGCATGTAGCCTCGCTTGGTCAGTATGATAGCGACACTATAACCGAGGACTTCGACGTAACATTAAAGGTTAGGAAGCTGGGTAAGAGGCTTACATTTGCTGATAAAGCTATTTCATGGACATTTACACCTGAAACTTGGCGTGATTGGAGAAGGCAGAGGATTAGGTGGTCTAGGGGTCAGATAGAAAGCCTATGGAAACATCGAAATATATTTTTCGGCGGAAAGTTCGATCTAATGCTAATCTTGGCCGTTTATGACATGGTTCTTATGGACATATTCCTCTTATTCATACGCTTAGGCTGGTTTATCTACGTATTTATTTACATGCAACAAACCCTGCTGTACATTATAATCTTAAGCATCATAATTTATCTAGCAATAGAGTTAATTGTGCTATTAACAGCCGGAGCGCTCTCGCCAAGAAAAACCCCACTAAAAAACATATATCTAGTTCCAGTAATGACTCTTTTATACAGGCCATATTACTCAGTAATCCGCCTAAAAGCATATTTAGAGTGGATCATACAGAAACAGAGCGCATGGTAAGTAGCTGACAAAGACAGATTTTCTTAATAAGTATACCATGTGTTCAATTGGGAAATCCTTTATTCTATTTCATGAAATCTTTGAAGGGAATATGGTTTCATCCCTTAAGCCTTATACTCATGAAAAGAAAACGGGATTCGATCTTAAAAGTTGCTGGAGCCCCGGGCGGGATTTGAACCCGCGACCCGCGGCTTACAAGGCCGCTGCTCTAACCACTAAGCCACCGGGGCTCCTTAACTTTTTCGCCTTTCATTATCGAAGTATTATTGTATTAAATTGGGAAATATATTTATTTGTCCATGCTTACTAAACTTGGGCTTAAACATTCGCTTAGATAAATTCATAATTTTTAAATTCGGTCTCCTCAATAATGTGTTTGGGAAAAATATGGTCTCATATGTTTCCATTGCTTTAATAATGCTTCTCGCATCGATTTCGCAATCTATGTATGAAGACGCCTATTTTATTCAAGAGGCTACTTTAACCGTTTACAGGGATGGAGTTGTCCATGTTAAGATCATAGCATCAGTGAATGAAACAGAGGCTTTTATCATCATTCCACTCCTATCCTCCCGAATTAGCGGTCTTTTAATTTTTGATGAGACTGGAGATCTGCTTAATTATGATATTGAGGAGAACAATGCGGTTATATACAGTTTGGGTGCAACTGAAGTTACGCTTGAATATTATGTTGACGACTTAACGTCAAAGGAAGCTGGGCTTTGGACCATTACGCTCAGCGCGCCATTTGACTTATTAATCGTGCTTCCTGAGAATGCAACAATAATGTATCTAAGCGCTGTCCCATCGTCCATATCTATTGAAAAGGATACGATAAGGCTTGATCTTTATCCAGGGGATTGGGAGATAATCTATGAACTGCCAACGCTGCCTCCGTCTCCACCTTCTCCACCCCCTTCACAGCCTCCTTCAGCAGTGGAATATTCAGGATATTACTATATGCTTGCAGCAGCCATAGCCACAATATGCATAGTAGCCTCAACGCTTCTGCTGATTAGGCGAAGGAGCAGAATTAGGAATTTAAGAAGTGAGGAGATCGAGGTTCTCCGCTTTCTTAAGGATAGAGGCGGAAGAGTTCTTGAGTCGGAATTAAGGGAAAGGTTCCCAAATATACCTAGAACCAGCATGTGGCGGCTTATAAGGAGGCTTGAGAAGCAGGGAATTGTCCGCGTTAGGAAAGTTGGGCTTCAAAACCTTGTAGAGATGGAATGAAAAGGCAGCGCATTAGGCTGTAAAGAAAAATATACTTGTCTGGTTGCATTATAGATGTTATGGCGTAACTTAACGTTTTGCGGAAAGTGATACAGATTGGTTGAGGAGATTAAGGAGGGCGACTACGTTCTCCTTTACCTAGATGATAGGAGAAGCTATATGGTGAAGGTTGAGAGCGGAAAAGTTTTCCATACGCATAAGGGCTTCATAAACGTCGGCGATCTTATCGGTAAGAGTTTCGGTGCGCATTTAAGAAGCAGTATGGGAACCGAGTTTATTGCGCTTAAGCCAAGCATAAGAGACCAAATTTTCAAAACAACACGGGGGACACAGATACTGTATCCCAAAGATGTTGCGCTCATCATACTTTTCGGAAATATAATGCCCGGAAGCAGAGTCGTTGAAGCTGGAACGGGAACAGGCGCGTTAACGATGGCTTTGGCAAGCTACGTGAAGCCCTCAGGCAGAGTTTACAGCTATGAGATTAGGAGCGAATTTCTAGGCATCGCGCGCAAGAATTTGGAGAGAGCTGGTGTAATGGACTATGTTGAGCTAAAGAATAAGGACATAACCCAAGGAATAGATGAAACAAATGTTGACGCTGTAGTTTTAGACATGGCCACGCCATGGCTTATTGTATCCCACGCCTATAAAGCCTTAAAGGGAAGCGGGGCATTCATATCGTTCAGCCCAACAATTGATCAATCTGTAAAAACTGTTGAGGAGCTTAAAGCAAATAATTTCGTAAATATAGAAACGATTGAATGCCTTGTTAGAAGAATTCGCGCTGAAAAAGGTAAAACTAGGCCAGAAACCTTAATGATCGGGCATACTGGCTACATAACATTTGCGAGAAAAACCATCATTGAATAATTAACCGCAATAATTCTCGTAGAAGGAGAAAATTGATATATCCTTGGATATTGTTAGTAAACGTGTTGCGGAGTGCTTGAAGTTGGGGAATGAAGAAGACGCAGACAGTACGTTAACCAGAAAACTTAAGCATTTATGGAATAATGGGCTACTTAGATCCATTTTTATGCTTCTCATATTAGTGCTCAGCACATTTGCATTTCAGAGATTCCTTATGCTAGTTTTGAGAACCCCCTATCCATTGCAAACGCCGATATCCAACAGCATGTATCCAACGCTGAAAATAGGCGACCTGCTTATTGTTCAGGGCGGACTAAACGGTGTAGATGTACTCGCTGACCCAAAAAATGGCGACATAATAGTTTTCAGACACCCCTATAGACCCGATGAGTTTGTTGTTCACCGCGCCATAGAAAAATATGAGAAAGACAACGTATGGTACTTTAGAACGAAGGGAGACCACAATTTATATCCAGACAGCTGGGTTATATCTGAAAAGGATTTAATCGGCAAGGTAGTTTTCACCATACCGTACCTGGGCTACATTAAGATTTACCTAGGTAATGAGATTGGAATTTCAATAATAGTTGCCCTTCTCATAGTGTTTGTAATATTTGAAAATTTGGACTTATTAAAGAAGAAAGATGAGAAAAACAAGGGTGATGAGAAAAGCTCAAATTAAACCATTAAAGATATAAATGTGCCTTTATAAATATCTTTTTAAGGCATGTTATACTTATATTTGCGTGGTTGATGGGGGTTTATGCGAAATGTCTCAACCGCAGAGCCAAGTTAAGGTTAAAATAGAGAACGTTGTTGCATCCGCAACGTTAAATCAGAAAATAGATTTAAACGCTGTAGTGAAAGGTTATCCAAATGTGGAATATCGTCCAGAACAGTTTCCAGGGCTTGTTTTCAGGCTTAAGAGACCTAAAACTGCAACTTTAATCTTTAATTCTGGTAAGATGGTTTGTACTGGAGCGAAGTCTGAGAAGGAAGCACGTAGAGCCGTTATGAGAGTTATTAAGGAACTTAAGAGAAGTGGAATAGTAATAGTCGGCAAGCCTGAGCTTAAAATACAGAACATAGTTGCTTCAGCAAATCTTGGTGGAATAATCGACTTGGAGAAGTCCGCCTACACTCTGGGTAAAACAATGTATGAACCAGAGCAGTTTCCAGGATTAATCTATAGGATGGATTATCCGAAAGTGGTTATACTTCTCTTTGCAAGCGGGAAGCTTGTCTGCACAGGCGCTAAGAAGGAGGAAGATGTCTATAAAGCTGTGGAAAACTTACAGAAGAGGCTTGAGAGAGAGAAACTGATTTATTATGGTTGATTCTCAGATCGTCTGGTGAAATAAAACTGGCGACCATTGAATACTGCCATAATATGGTAAAGGAGATTCTGGAGGAGCCATCTGCGATTAGGAGGACGATCGCTGAGGAAGAGGAGAACATAAAGAAAATCGCATCTGAAATCGAGGCTAAAAAATACGATATAGTGTATATAACGGGAAGCGGAACCAGCTATCATGCTGGATTAGCAAGCCAATACGCTCTTTCAAGTTTAACAGACTTGATAGTAAGCGCGATACCCGCCTCGGAATTTCAGCGCTGGGTCCCTGCCAGCATTGCGAGAAAAGCCCTTTTAATGGCTATATCTCAATCTGGTGAAAGCACCGATGTAGTTAACGCCGCTAAAGCTGCCTTGAAAAGAGACATAGATCTGCTTGCAGTGACAAATACACCTAAAAGTACATTGGCAAGCCTAGCAAATTACGTCATTTCCCCCCGATCAGGTAAGGAAATGGCTGTTCCGGCAACGAAAACGTATGTTACCCAGCTGATGACGATCTTCATGCTCTCTCTTGAAATAGCTGCGCTTAAAGAGCAGGCATCGAGAATTGAGGAACTCACGAGGGAACTTTATAATGTGCCTCAAGCCATTGAAACAATATTTGATTCCTCTCGGGAAAATATCCGTGAGGCAGCTGAGAAATATAAGGACAAAAACCCGATATTTGTTTTAGGCAGCGGGCCGAATTACGCCACCGCTTTAGAGGCAGCATTAAAACTTAAGGAAACATGTATGGTTTTCGCTGAGGGGTTTGCTGCACGGGAGTTTCTCCACGGACCAATAAGGCTGGTTGATGAGAAAACATTAATGGTTCTTATTTCACCATCGGATGAAATTGAAGATTATGCTGATTTATCCAGGAGATTTAGAGGGTTTGGTGCTAGCGTCATATCAATCTTGGAAGGAACCGAGACTTCCAGATCATTAATGGAAGCCTCAGACATGTTCTTCCCTATACCTACAGGTTTGTATAAAATTTTTTCTCCAATCCTATTTATTGTTCCCGTTCAGTTATTTACGTATTATGTGTCGGTTTTTAGAGGGTTAAATCCGGATAATCCTGAAAAGCTCGTGAAGGTGGTGAGATGAGAATTAAGGCAGTAATATTCGATATTGAGGACACATTGTACGATTCGTCCCTTCAAATGAGGATGGCAAGGCTTAACGCTATAAGGGCCATGATTGAATCCGGGCTTCCAATGGATTTAGAGGCCGGATATAGGAGGCTTGAGGAAGTCGTAAGCAAATATGGTCCGCATTACAACAGGCATTTCGATAAACTCCTTGAGCATCTAGGTTTAAGATGGAACCCAAGGGTTATAGCTGCCGGAGTTGTCGCATATCGTGAAACCAGCCAGGCCTACTTAAAACCTTTCTCAGATACCATTCCAACATTGATTAAACTGCGCGATCAAAAATATAAGTTGGGCGTTGTTTCAGACGGTATCGCTGTCAAGGAGTGGCAGAAGCTCATACAGTTAGGTGTACATCACTTATTCCATTCGGTGGTAATATCGGAGGAATGTGGAGCAATAGAATTAACTAGCAAACCATTTGAAATATGCTTAAAGGAGCTGAATGCCAGACCGGAAGAAACAATTTATGTAAGCAGCCGGGTTAATAGGACGATACCCTACGCAAATAGGTTTGGTTTAATTAGCGTCAGGCTTAGGAGAGGCGACCACCGCGCTGAGGAACCAGAGTCACCCGACGCTAGGGCGATGTATGAAATAAGCAGTCTAGCAGATATATTTGAAGTATTAAAAGGGCTTAAACATTAAATGAGAAGTCAAGTTTATGGCTTCAGTAGAAGCAGGGTATGTAATCCCTAGCCCTAAACTTGACGCCTAGCTGCAAAGCTAAATTCTGGATTTTTGAAATATCGATTTCAGGTATTCTTACAGCGGTTACCTCAACTTCTAAATTTGCCCTCTTCGCTTCCATAATGAAGGCTAATACGTTTTCATAAGCATCCTTGAAGGATGGTTTACAAACATGCTGATATGTTTCCTCATCATGGCCATTTAAGCTAACACTTACAGCATCGACCCCCACCTCCTTAAGCTCTTTTGCTACGTTTCTTCCAGGGTTAAGTGGGTAACCATGTCCGTTCGTGTTCAATCTAACCTTCATATTGGGATTATGCCTTTTGATCCATCTTGTAACTTCGAGTAAACAGTTAAGTCTCATAGTTGGCTCGCCGAAACCGCAAAATACAACTTCCTCCCATTTTCTCATAGGCATTTTTCTTTTTAGTTGCTCAATTATCCGCTCTGGGCGGGGCTCCTCCTTAAGTTTCAAATAAAAACCCGCTATACCTCTTAAATAGTGCCTAAAACAAAAGTAACAGTTATTGGAGCATTTATTAGTGATGTTCAGGTAAAGCGAATTGCCTAGCCAATACGCAATATCTTGATTCAACCGCATTATCTCCTAAAATATCTGTAGAAAAGAAAATTATTAAAGGTTAAAATCCCCCACCTTATATGGGGTTGACAACTACGCAAATTCAAAAGATAAAAAGGGAAAAAGGGAGGATCTTTCTTTCGAGTAAATCCGACATTTTACGTTTGAGGGCTACTCTATACCTAACTTTTTGGTTGCTTTCACTATTATGAAAACCACAAAGGCTACAAGTAGGAATGTTATCAGAGCGCCTATAAAGTGGCCTACACGGAAGGGACCGACTACTAAGACCTCCCATTCTACATTCGGCAAGACTAATGTTATTATCGGCATGATTAAATCCTCAACAAGCGCTTGAACGAGAGCGCCCAAGTATAAACCGAGGATGAAAGCTACGGCCATACCTAGAACCCTATATTTCGATATGAAATCTAAAAATTCCCTCCAAAGTCCCTTTGGCGGGGGCGGTGGAGGAGCTGGTTTAGGCTCCAGCAGCGTCTTAATCTCCTTCAGAACTTGCAATATTTCCTCATCTGTTTTGGACATGACATCACCATGCTTTTATATATTAATCTGCGGATTTAACGTTTTCCATGAAGTGAATCTTAAAACTCACATTTGGAGATTAAACAAAACTGCGATACCTAAGTGCTTCTAAGCGCGATGCTTTAAAATCATTACCGCGGATTAAAAAGAGGTTTATCAAGATCAATTTTGTCGATTTTCAAAATTAGAATCCCTGTTGCTATATGACATCCTGAGCATAAAAAGAATAATAATTTAAAGCCTAAGCGGCTCACTATTACTGCGGAGATTAAGGCGGCTATTGACCCTGCGATATCGTATGTAGATTCAAATATTCCAAGCGTTAAGCCCTTCTCCCCTCCGTTGTTGCTTACTTCCATAATTAATGCTATGCGTGAAGGCCCCTGAAGCGCTAGGATATTCCAAAGAAGAATTCTATTAGGTAGAGATGCAAGATGTCAAAAGCAAATAGGTAGGCAATCGTGCCTATGGCGCTCAGTATAACCCCAATAAAGAAGATTACTTCTTTCCCACACGTGTCAACGAGTTTACCAGCTGGAGCCTTAAAGAGCGCTGAGACAAGCCCGAACACTGTCGCCAGCATTCCTACGTCCAGAACGGATGCGGAGAAACGGTTAAGAACAAATATGGGGTAGATCGAGCCAAGCAGACCCATCCCTAGAGAGCTTAGAGCGCTTAAGGTGATTATGAGCGCTATTTGTGGTCTCCGCATAGGCTCTACCCCCTAAGGGTAGATTTGAAATATAGGTGACTGCTTCATATCTGAACGTTGACATTCCTAGGTCCGCTTGCCTCCGAAAAATAGTTATATTGCCGGGTTGAAATAAACCTTACGGAGCTAATTGCGGACGTGGCAACTTAAGGTTTTAGCCTTGCATTTCTGATTATTTATCTTATGTTTGGTGTTAGGGATGTTGTTGAGCGCTTTCATCTATTCGAGAGGAATAGATTTCCCTTTTTGGGCGTAAGGTTCTCGGTTTAG
>JAGTQL010000071.1:0-6898 GCA_018396555.1 Candidatus Bathyarchaeota archaeon
CCTTAAACCCTGCCTCAGTTGGGATCGAGGGCTGTAACTCGCCCTCGTGAACATGGAATCCCTAGTAATCGCGCGTCATCAACGCGCGGTGAATACGTCCCCGCTCCTTGCACACACCGCCCGTCGCTCCACCCAAGTGAGGCCTAGATGAGGCGTAGTCTTTTGGCTGCGTCGAATCTAGGTTTCGCGAGGGGGGAGAAGTCGTAACAAGGTGGCCGTAGGGGAACCTGCGGCCGGATCACCTCCTAAGAAGAAAGCTTCGGGCTGCGGGGGATGATGTCAAGCCTAAGAACTCATATTTTTATTTTTGCAGCATATGTCGATAAGAGAATATGACAAAATTTTTAAGCATTAATCAATTATTTTTAATTCTGTTTGGTGATGATTAATGGTGAGTAAAGATCAGATTGTAGGCGCGCTTATATTTGCCTTATGCTTACTTGTCGCCGTAGGCTACATTGCTGTACTTGCGTTTCCAGGAATATTGTCCGGACCATTAAATTTAAGCGAGAGAGACGTGCGCTTTTGGGCTGTTGCCATTATCGTGCTGATAGCTTTTTTGGCGATAATGTTCATTGGAGCATGGATCGGATGGACGATTGCAACCACCCCGCCGCCTAAGCCAATAGAAGAAATCGAAAAGGAGATTGAGGAGGAACGTAAACCGGAGAAAACCGAGGAATCTGGGCAATGAGAATGCCGGAAATGGGTAAGTGTTAAATCCTTTTTATATCTATTTTCTTTTGATGGCGGGATCTAAATGGAGAATGTTAGAGGGATTGTCTTATGCGGCGGTCCGGGCACCAGGCTTAGGCCGATTACGTACTATTTTCAGAAGGCAATGATCCCCATAGGCAGAATGCAGAAGCCTCTGCTCGAGTATATAGTTCGGCTTCTAAGGTTTTATGGCATAAAGAATTTAACTTTTCTCGTCGATTACAAGGCTGAGCAGATTGTAAATTACTTTGATAATGGCTCAAGATTCGATGTAAATATAACATACGTTTACGATGATCCAGCGCTTAAGGGAACAGCTGGTTCAATAGTGAACGCCTATAGAAAGAAGGCTCTAAACGCTGATGATACTCTTCTAATCTACTATGGCGACATTTTAACGAACATGAACATACAGGACTTTATAAGTTTCCATAAGGAGAAGGAAGCCATAGCCACAGTTGCTTTATCAAGCGGCTTCACAGTGAGGGTTGGCGTGGCGGAACTAGATGGCGATGGAAAAATCCTATACTTCGAGGAGAAGCCTAAGATAGATAAGCCAGTTAGCATAGCAATAACAGCCCTAGATGGCGAAGTATTGAAAGAGGCGGATAAGCTGGCCAGCGGCAAGCATGAGCTGGATCTAATGGGGGACGTAATACCGCGCCTCATAAGTTATGGAAAGAAGGTTTATGGGTACATTACGGATGCATTCTGGTATGATGTTGGAAGCACAGAAGCCTACGAGAAGCTAAACCCTGAACTGATCGACAAAACATTCGGCTTCCTCTATAAATGAAATTTTCAGGAGGCACCTCTGTAAAAAAAGTTTTATAGGAGTAAACAAGCAAAATGGGCGAGACGCTTAAATTGTAAAATAGCAGATTCCTACTTATGCTACTTCCAAAAATGGTTAAGATCCGGCAGAAAATGCAAGCCCCAAAAATAGATGATCACATATCTATTTTAAGGGAGGAAATGAGGAGAGCCGATTTAAGTGAGAAGATTAAACCCGGCTCCAGAATAGCGATCACTGCTGGAAGCCGTGGAATAGCGCATATACATGATGTTCTAGCAACCATAGTTGATGAAGTTAAGAATTTAGGTGGAAAACCATTTTTAGTGCCAACGATGGGGAGCCATGGTGGAGCAACCCCGGAGGGACAGGTAGCCGTACTTAAAAGCCTAGGCATAACGTCGGAGTCAATCGGCGCGCCCATCTATGCCTCAATGGAGGTTGAGGAGGTAGGTCGGCTCGAAAACGGCGCACCGGTTTACGTCGACAGAATCGCTTTAAAATCCGACGGCATAATAGTGGTTAACAGAATAAAGCCTCATACCGACTTCAAAGGTAGGATAGAAAGCGGCTTAATGAAGATGATGGTGATAGGGCTTGGTAAACAGAAGGGTGCTGAAACAATACATAGGTATCAAATGGAAGGATACCTTAAACTCATCCCTGAAGCGGCCAAATTAATCATGAAAAAAGCCCCAATAATTATGGGAATAGCGATTCTGGAAAACGCTAACCATGAGATAGCGAAGATAAGAGCCCTAAAGCCTGAGAAAATTGAGGATGAAGAACCCAAGCTTCTAAAGGAAGCAAAGAACCTAATGGCTAAGATACCGTTTAAGGAGATGGATGTCTTAATAGTTGAGGAGATGGGCAAGGACATAAGCGGGGTGGGAATGGACACCAACGTCATTGGCAGATTTTGGGCCATACCTGAGGGCTACAAAACAGACACGCCGAAAATAAGGAGAATCGTTGTGCTAGATTTATCTGAGGGATCACATGGAAACGCTGTTGGAATAGGATTGGCAGATATAACGACTAAGAGGCTTGTTTCCAAAATAGATTATGAAGCAACATTCATGAATTGCCTAACCGGAACATGGCCGGAACTCGGCAAAATACCGCCATTCCTACCTAACGATCGGGACGCGATGCTAATGGCTCTACACTGCTGCGGACCAATAGACCCATTAAAGGCGAAAATAGTCAGAATTAAAAATACGCTGGAGCTAGAGGAGATGTGGATTTCCGAGAGCCTAATTGAAGCCATAAAGCAAGACAAGGAATTAACGGAGCGCATAGAAATATTAAGCGAACC
Organism: Candidatus Bathyarchaeota archaeon; assembly: GCA_018396555.1. Taxonomy (GTDB): domain Archaea; phylum Thermoproteota; class Bathyarchaeia; order Bathyarchaeales; family DTEX01; genus DTEX01. Next base: position 2,829 of record JAGTQL010000071.1, read on the forward strand.
GGAGGAGATGCGATTTGATATTCTTGGGAATCTAATCCGTTAGCCGCGAAATAAACTTTCTACGTTGACTTAACCTCCGGAATTAAGCTGAAGTCGCCCGTGTAAGCGGCTTCCAACGTTGGCTTCATCAATCTATCTATGTCTCCAGCATCAACGCTCATCGGTATGGGCATATTTTCCAGCTTCATTTTTAACTGCGGATCCTTAGCGGCATTCACCATTCTCTCAATATGCTTCTCCGATGCACCGGCCTCCCTCAGCGTTGCTGGGAATCTTATCCTTCTCGCAAACTCCAGCATGCCTTCAGCAACTGCTTCCGCGAGATCCCTACCTTTCAACCTGGTTTTCCCTACATCAATATAGCCGTTTTCAGCGTATATTCTGACAGCCATTTTTAGCTGATCCTGTATTACTGGCGAGAATAGGATTGTGTAGTAGGGGTTTAGAACTGCGCATGCCCTACCGTGAGTTAACACGTCAACCAGCGAGAAGCTCCCTAGGTGGGCACCGCTTGTTCCACCAAGCATTATCGCGTATCCACCCAAATCTGTGCCTAATCCTAAGGCGCATCTAGCTTCCAGATTTTCGCCGTTCTCTAGGGCTCTTGGCAGGGCTTCAACAATAAGTTTCATCCCTGTATAGGCAACCTCGCTTATTCTCAAATAGTTTTCCTTTCCAGCCGCACCCATCCAAACCTCCCAACAGTGGGATATGCCGTCAAGCGCACCATCCTTAGTTAACTCCGGCGGCATGCTTCTTGTGACATCATACTGGAATATGGATGCTTTAGGCACAATTGAATCGTCGACAATAAGCTTCTTCTGGAAAGTCATGATGTCCGTTACATTTGAATATTTAGTTAAATGCGAGGCTGAGCTGCTTGCGGTCTGTATGGCTATTAACGGTATTCTCCCCCCGCCAGACTTCGCTGAAACCCTTCCGGTTCCAAAGTATTCGTCAATTACACCGCCGTATAGGGCTAAAACTAGCGCTGCTTTAGCCCCATCAAGAATACTGCCGCCGCCTACCGCAACTACGCCGGTGCATCCCAATTTCAGAAGTTGATAAGCAAGTCTGTAGACATCCTCTTTCGGAGTATTCTGGCGGGCTCCCTCAAGAACCCCTAAAACCTCACAGCCTCCTTTCTTAAGGGTTTCACTTACCATGTTAACTATACCGGACTTTATGCCTGTTCCACCGGATATGATGGCGACTCTTCTCCCAACTCTGCCAACATATCTGCCAAGCTGTTTTAGCGCTTCATCTCCAAAAGCGTAATCTTCACCCTTAAACTCGATAAGAAGCCTTTTAGCAATTTCCATCGAAGCCTTATCCAAACATCTTCACCACCAATATTTGCCAATATTTTTAAATAAATATTTATTTTTTGTTTGCAAGATTATACCAATATAAAGGGTGATCTTTATGGGGAACTGCTCCTTTAGAAAAAAGGTTTTTGCCACAAGAAAACTCCCGGAAGACGCTGTGAACATTTTAAAAACTAGGTTTAACGTTGAGTTTTGGCCTCATGAAAGCCCGGTGCCGAAGAATATTCTAATTGAAAAGGTTAGGGAGGTTAATGGTTTAATCTGCATGTTAACTGAGAGAGTTGACTGCGAAGTCATTGAGGCAGCCAGCGACCAATTCTGGGGCATAAGCCAAGTGGCAGTAGGCTACGATAATATTGACGTTGAGGCTGCAACGAGGAGGGGCATATATGTAACTAATACACCTGAGGTTCTAACCGAGACAACAGCGGATTTCGCCTTCACCCTACTAATGGCAACCGCCAGGAGAATCGCTGAAGCAGATAGATACGTTAGATCGGGCAGATGGAATATACCTTGGGGCTTAACAATGTTTCTAGGCCAAGATGTTTGGGGCAAAACCATAGGCATAATTGGCATGGGTAGAATAGGCACAGCTGTGGCTAGGAGGGCTAAGGGCATGAATATGCGAATCTTATATTATGATGTTTACCGAAACGATGCTGCGGAAAGGGAATTAGGCGCCCAATATGTAGACTTAGAAACTCTTCTGAAAGAATCAGACTTTGTATCAATACATGTTCCGCTGACGCCGGCAACACGCCACCTAATAAGCGAGGGGAATCTCAGATTAATGAAAAGAACAGCTTGCCTAATAAACACCTCGCGCGGACCGGTAGTTGACGAAAAAGCGCTGTATAAGGCCCTTAAGGAGGGCTGGATATGGGCCGCTGGCTTAGACGTTTGGGAGGAGGAGCCTACGGACCCAGATAATCCACTACTCTCGCTGGAAAATGTAACCGCGGCCCCACATATAGCGAGCGCTAGCTACGAGACAAGAACAAAGATGGCGATTATGGCTGCGGAAAATATGACCGCAATATTGGAGGGTAAAATCCCACCTAACCTTGTCAATAGAGAGGTCTTAAAGGTTAGGCCGCCGATAGAAAAGTAAAAAATGAGGGAAAATGGGAAACTCACTTCAAAGATTGCCTAATATGCTCCAGCCTTTCATCCACATCATCTAGCCCTAGACGCCTAAGCTCCTCCGAGGATGGGATGCCGTTTTCATCCCAACCTGCAGCCCTATAATACTCACTTATTGACTCACGCATCCTATTTCTATCAACAGCTTTTCCGCTAAATGGCCCCTTACCTAATGGCTCATACCACCGTTTCGGCACATCATCATGGATTTTTGGGTTCCATCTGAGATCCGGCCCGCCTAGGAGTAAAGCCGCCCTTTGAATGTGCAGTATTCTGCGCGCTGCCGCATTATACCATTCTTCAGGCGTGATCTTCCAGCCTGTGACAGATTCCAGGAAACTCCATAAGAGACGCTGGGTTTCGGGGCTGAAGAACGTGAACATGCAGAAGACCCCTGAATCATAAAGCATTGCCGCTAACTCGCTGCTTCCATGATCGATTGGCACATACGCAACCGATGTGTGGTCACCGCCTTGCACTGAGCAGGCATATGACACGTAATGCGGGTAATCCTTCTCGCTTCTTATTCCATGCGCACCTATCCCTATACCCTTAGAGACAACAGCGTATTGCAGCGCATCAACGCCTTTTATTTCGCTTATTTTTAGCGCCGCCCTGTAGGTTCCCTCAGCCATAATGCCGCCTATCCCCCTCCGCTCAACGATCAATTTCATTAAGGCTGCGAACGCTTCAGCGTCTCCCCATTTCAGATCTATGCCCCCCAAATCCTCCCTAGTTAATATGCCCCTCTGATAAAGTTCAGCGGCGAAGCCAAGTAGATTCCCAACCTGAATCCCGCAGAAACCCAGATCGTCCGCTAAAGCCGTTAAATAGATGTTTTCCTCAGGTTTAAAGATCCCCAGATTTGTTCCTAAATACGCCTGGTTCTCATAATCCGGGTTATCTGTCACTGCACCCTTAAGGGGCCCAGATTTGATTACCGCTATTTTCAAGCATGTTATGGGGCAACCGTAGTCTCCCCAGAACCTTTTAACCCAGAACCTCTCAAACTCATTAACGCCGAAGCTTTCCTCATTGTGCCACTCCTCCTGCCAATTCATAACAGGCTCCGAGCTCGATTCAGCGCCGGTGGTGTATCCCGCGGAGGCCGTGCCCCAACGCCTAAACAGATCCATTCTGAGAGCAGCCTCCACAATACTATTGGCAATCTCCAATGTCTTCTCCATGTCATGAACTTCTGGAAGCGGACCGGTTCCCTTAACCATAATCGCCTTTAACCTCTTCAACCCCATGACTGCGCCGTATCCACCGTAGCCGGCTGCATGCGCCCACTTATGTGTTACAGCCGCTACTCGGCACAGATTTTCGCCGGCAGGCCCGATATACAGCATCGCGGGCTCCCTCAATAGGCCTCGCCTAGCATGGAGGCTCTCGTGGTCTTTCCGCCATTCCCTAGTCAATGTTAAAACGGTTTCCCTAGCGTTTTTCCCCCACAAGTGGGCAGCGTCTTTCAACTCAACATCTGAGTCCTTAATGGATAGGTAAACCGGCTTCTCTGAGGAGCCGGTGAATATTAACCCATCATACCCTGCGCATTTAAGCTCTATTGGAAACTCGCCTCCGACTGTTGAGCCG
>JAGTQL010000071.1:6951-8598 GCA_018396555.1 Candidatus Bathyarchaeota archaeon
CATGAACCCGGTTAACGGCCCGGTCAATACTAGCAGCATGTTTTCCGGACCTAGGGGATCTATATCCTCCCATCTTCTTCCTAAGCGGTCCCAAAGTATTTTTACAGCTAACCCTCGTCCGCCAATATACTGCCTTAAAATGTCTTCACCAATCTTTATCTCCTTAATGTTTCCAGAGGATAAGTCCACCTCGAGAAATTTCCCAGAATAACCCCTCATTTTAAACACTCTCCGCCATTTCTTCGCTGTATAGTTTTGCGACGAGATCTCTTGTTATTTTTTCAGGGGTTTTTGCATATAACTTCATATCGTGTTCGCCGCCCCATCTTCGGACGAGCTGCAGCGCGTTCCATCCGCCCTTACCGCAGGCCTTAACGCACTCCGGGTCTCCGCCGCATAAATCGCATATAACGGCATAATTATCAGATGGGTGTATAAATGGAACCTTGCCTGGACAAGCATCTATGCATTTGCCGCACGCTATGCATTTATCCTTGTCAACCAGAACAGCGCCTGTTTCCTTGCTTGTTGAAAGAGCACCAGCTGGGCATGCTTCAACGCATGGATAATCGTGGCATTGAGCACATAGATGCGGAACCTCAATGCCTGGTACAAGCATAAACACCCTGACCCTTGAGGCTTCCGGCCATATCTTGCCTTCATGCTTCAATGAGCAGGCAATTTCGCATCTTCTGCATCCGCTGCAATCTTCATAGTTCCTATAAATCCAAATAAGACCTCCATCGCTCAACTGAAAATCACCTTTAAATTAGAATATCTCAATATGGAAAATATTATTTATAATTTTTTTGTAATTCCCCCATTAAAAAATCAAAAATTTTCATGTTTCCGAAATTTCCTGTAAAGATGATTGATTAATGAAACTAAAATCTGAAGAAGCCCTTCAAAAATCGAAAGATTTATATATTGGAAGGGCTCTTTAAACGTTTTCACGGCTGTTAACGGGCTCGATGATCTGAAATCGATTCCGATCATCATGAGGAATCGCTTTTGGGAAGTTATCCCGTATTAAAAATCACCCCACAACATATGGGCGATGGGGGAGTTAATATGGAAGAGAAAGAAGATCTCGAGGTAAAAACTCAATTAGTAATATTAGATAAGTGCCCGGAGTGCGGTAGCACAAATCTTATTAGTGATCCTGATACTGGTGAAACTATTTGCGGTAGTTGCGGTCTAGTTATTCAAGAATCGGCTCTGGATAAGGGTCCTGAATGGAGAGCTTTCACTCAGGAAGAGAAAGAAAGCAGGAGCCGTGTAGGTATACCAACCTCATTTTCCGTGCATGATAAAGGTTTATCCACGGCGATCGATAGGATTGACCGAGACGCTCTTGGGCGGAAGCTCCCGCTGAACACGAGGCTTCAAATGTGGAGATTAAGAAAGTGGCATATAAGGTCTCGTGTGCACTCATCAATGGACAGAAACCTCGCTCAAGCAATGACTGAGATTGACCGCCTATCAGACAAACTCGCAATACCATCCTCCATAAAGGAGAAGGCGGCCGTGATATACCGCAAAGCGCTAGATCAGGGTCTTGTACGGGGAAGATCAATAGCCGCCATAGCCGCAGCATCGCTTTATGCTGCATGCAGATTAACCGGCACGCCGAGAAATCTTAGGGAA
>JAGTQL010000072.1:0-147 GCA_018396555.1 Candidatus Bathyarchaeota archaeon
ACGTTTAAGACACCTTTATAATCTTAATTCTTTGCTTCAACTAGCGTCTCTTTTTCTCTCTCTAACTGGTTTTTCTCTCGGCTATATCTTTTATAAAATCCTTAGGTGTTTAGCCAAGACAGAAGAAGGTCTAATATTCTTTAGAAA
>JAGTQL010000072.1:236-380 GCA_018396555.1 Candidatus Bathyarchaeota archaeon
TGTAGTTGTCCCTACGAACAAACGTTCCAACGTCAACGCCTAAAACCTCGCCGACGGCGCCCTCCCTAACCATGCGCATGGCCTTCTGAACAGCTGGATTGAAAAGGTTCTGATGTACAACACATAGCTTAACGCCATTCCACT
>JAGTQL010000072.1:403-8481 GCA_018396555.1 Candidatus Bathyarchaeota archaeon
ACTTCTTTAACGTTCATTCCAAGAGGCTTTTCAGAAAGCACGTGGCAGCCAGCCTCCATAGCCTCAACAGCTAAAGAAAAGTGCGTCATGGGCGAAGTGCAAACGTCAACAACGTCGATCCCGGCTTTCAGCATATCAGAAAGACTAGTGTAATAATGTCTGATACCAAACTCCTTAGAAACACTACGTGCAACAGTCTCTACTCTGTCGCAGACAGCGAAGACCTCAACGCCATTGATCTTCCTAAAGATGGGGATATGCCTATGCTTAGCAATATGTCCGCTACCGACAATGCCAATCTTCAACACTGGAGCCTCACCTAAGGATTTTATAAAAGATATAGCCGAGAGAAAAACCAGTTAGAGAGAGAAAAAGAGACGCTAGTTGAAGCAAAGAATTAAGATTATAAAGGTGTCTTAAACGTGAGGGGATAGCGACCCGAAATAAATACCTTAAATAATTCCGCTCAGTTGATAAAAAAGCTAAGGAACCAGCAGAATTAGAGATCATGGCTTTTGAAACCCCCTCATTAAGCGATCTCATAAATAAATACTTCAAACTCAATCTACTTCTAATCACTTTATGATATACAATTGCCGAAGGATCATACAGTATTTTAGCCTCAGGAAGATTTTTCAGAACTCTTATGGAGAAATCCGGCTCTTCACCGCTTAAAGACCTCTTCCCAAATCTTCCAACATCAGATCTGAAGAAACCAACCTTCTCAAAAACTTCTCTTCTAAAAGACATGTTACAGCCAATAGGATTCCTAATAACAGCCCTATACTCAGGAAGACCCTTATAGGAGCAACCGATAATCCAATCTAACTCTTCAGGAAGCCAAATAGGGCGAGAACTCTCCCACAATGGTTCAATAAGTCCTCCCACACCTATAACATGCGGATCTCCGTAATTCTTAATCAAATTCTCCAGCCATCTCTCATCAGCTACCGCGTCATCATCAATAAAAGCAACAATCTCTCCCTCAGCCCTCTTAACACCGGCATTTCGTGCATAAGAAAGACCGCGACCTTTACTAACAATAATTTTAACATCATCTGGAGCGCATGTTTTATAAAATTCCACCAATTTTTCATCAGGATCCAAGACTAAAATTATCTCTTTAGGCGGTAAAGTCTGTTTCCGCAAAGAGTTAATACAATCCAAAACACAACTAACTCTCTCAATAGTATACGTCGAAATAATCACGGAAACACTTTCCAGAAAACCCACCTCAAACTTTGCATTTTAAAACGGAAAGCATCAGAAATTTTACGAAATTTCCTCCAAAAACCCAAAAATGACTGCGGAAACTTGCTATTTTCTTACTCACTAAAATATACTTATTTTCTTGTAGACATTATGCAAATATAGGAGCTAGAACCTATGAGCGGAACCACAACCATAAGGATTTCGAAAAGCACGCTTAAAATGCTGGAGAGGCTGCGCGGAAAGCTGCATGCGTCAACCCTCGACGAAACAATTAGGCTGATTATTGCATGGCAGCGCGGACAGAAACTTAACGAAGCGTTCGGCCTGGACAAGGGAAAAATAAAATCATTCTCAGAGGAGGACCGCGGTGAAGATCGTAATTGACACCTACGTATGGATCGAAATCTTCATCGGAAGCAAAGCCGGGGAAAAAGCCAAAGAGATCCTCCAAAAAGCTGAAGAAACATACACGCCGGACATAGTCATCGCTGAAATAGCCTGCAAATACCTGAGAGAAGGGATGGAAGAAGAAACAATCCTTGAACGCCTAACAACGATAGAGGAAGCCTCGGAAATAATCCCAATAGACAAAAAAATCGCCGTCGAATCTGCAAAATGCTACATGGAACTTATGGAGAAAGCCAGGGCGGGAAAAATTGAGGCCCCAAGCCTCTTCGACGCCATAATATTGGCTGAAGCAAGAACCCTTGGCGCAAAACTAATCACGGGAGATGAACACTTAAAAGACATTGATGAAACATTATGGATAGGCAAAACCTAACTTCCATGCTGGTCAGAAAGATGTAGAAAAGAACCTTCTGTCCCAAAAAATATAGGGGGTATCAACTTTGAAGCCTATTCAACCCTACAAAATAGGCAAGACCTCTTAATGATGACGATTCGCAACAACCTAGAAATCAACCTTAAGATCAAATTTTAAAAACAAAGCCTAATTGTCGGTAGCTTTTCAATCGTTTTGCCTTACACTTGTATCTTTTTCCTCCGCAACAATTGGCTGTCTTTTTTGGCTGTTTTGCTCAGATATTTAATAATCATCCATATTTTGTGTCGCAGTCTCGATATTTTGGGCACTCGATAACCAAATCCCTCTTTAATTGTAAGTTCGCAGGGACCACAAATTCCACAAGGTCTATTGCGCCAAGGTTTATGACAGAACCATGTTTTTTCAAGTATGTCCAAAAAGCCTTTTTCCGTTGCAATTCTTTTCATATCATTTTTTGATAATTTTAATATTGGAAAACTGAAGAGGAAAAAAATCGAAATATCATCGTTTTCATAAAGTTGCCTTATTTTTAAATCGTTATTTTCATACCTGGAAAGCATATTTACTAATGTATTAGGCACGTTTTCGCTTAGCTCAATACATAATTCAAAGTTTGGAATGTGTCTGGAGAGATGATCACTTTTATGGACGCATATTTCTAAGTATTGGATCATCCATTGTTTTACAAAACGAGATAACCACTCATATTGCGATCCTAGGGGAAACTTTTCTCTTAACCTATTAAACTTGGCTGTTATATCGGGGTCCGGTTTAATATCGTGAACTGAAATGATTATTGTAGGCTTTATCAAGTCCGCCAGTTGAGGATTTTTCTTTGCAACTTCTTCTCGGACAATGTGCATAGCCTTTAACTCATTTAAAGTGGAAGCCCTCTCAGTATCAACAATATAAAATGGTTGCACGCATTTTTTTTCAACAAAAACTAAATATAGAAGACGAAAAGTGCTATCCCATCCTCCTGACCATAACAAATTTATTTCAGCTTCACCGCCACTCTTCATCTAAATCACCTTCAACTACGCTCTATCGCTAAATCTTATGAATGCGCATGCTCTAAGAACCATAATTTAACAGCATCTCCCTAATAAAATATTTATGATCGCCAAATAAGGATTCAGAATTAAAAAAGGGCTTCAGAAACGATTCTCCTCAGAATGGTGAAGCCATGCTTCAGCTTCAGCTTCTTCTCCCCGATCCTAGGCCTATACTCTATTGGAACCTCAATTATCCGGTAACCCCTCTTCGCAATGTAAAAGTTTAATTCAGCCTCAACATCAAAGCCCATGGACTTAACCTTCCAATCCTTCAGCAGGCTCCAGCGGGCAACCCGCAGCCCGCTCAGCGGATCCTCAATGTTGACTCCGCTTGCCAGCCTATGCGCTAAAGCAAGGAGCCTATTCCCGAAATAGTAAACGTTCCTCATGCTGTTTCCAACATTATAGTTGCCGTTAAACCTGTTTCCAATAACCATGCCTATTGAGGGGTCGCTCTCCAAAATCTTAATCATCGCAGGAACGTAAGCAGCGGGATAAGTATAGTCAGCATCAATAAAGACAACGTAGGACGGGTTTCCATTAACGCGGCTAATATGCTCAACGGCTTCAGAAATAGCCTGACCCTTACCCCTACCCCTCTGCGTGCAAACATCAGCGCCGAACCCCTTCGCAACATCAACAGTCCTATCGACGCTTCTCCCATCCACAACGAGAAAACAAGCGTCGCCGAGAATATCCCTAACCTCACTTATGGTGGGGCCGATGCCCTTCTCCTCATTAAGGGCGGCAATAACTACAACGATGCCGGAATTACCAATCTTCCCCAGAACTAAACCTCCATCACCACGGTGTTCTCCAACAAACATGATCATGCAGAAATAAACGTCCAAAACAATCCGAAAATTAAATATTTAACACCAAAATGTTAAGAGATGCTCATGTTCAGCCAGAGACTTACGAAACGATTATGAAACCTGAAACCCCCATACTCCGGATCATAAATCCAAAGCTCATTGAAAAGCTGATAGTAATAGCCCCTGTTAGCAGCATCCCAAAAAGCCGTCTTATTAACGGTGAACGCCGAACCGTTCACATTAAGGGACTCGACAAAACATTGATTTCCAAAGCGGGATACTCCGGAGAAGGAAAACCTTAGGAAAGACTCCCAAACACCCTCGTCTTCAACGAAAACACGGTGCTCGTAGACGGCTGGCAGGGGGCTTGGCAAGCCTGCGGTTACATTGGGCAAGGGGTCGCTTTGATTCCTAAACTTAACGTAGACCAGATAGTAGCTTGAGGAACCCATATGGTTTCCGACGCCGACGTAAACCCCATACTCCTCCCCAGCCCTAACATTAAACGGGTAGCCCTCAGCCATATGTTCGGGGCCGAGAATATAGAGCTCCGAAAAACGCTCGCTGCCGGATAAACGCAGAACAAAGCCTAAAGTAGGTGAGGCGAGAAGCAGAACGCCGGCTAAACCTATAATGGCGAAAATAGCTGCGTAATCATCTAGGCTCAGCATCGGAAGCAACCTCAGGCTTCAAATCCATAATTCTCCTGATATAGAAGCCCCTGAACCATCTCCAAATAGAAAACAGGGAAACCAGGAAAACAGCGGATCCAACGATGGAAAATGCAAGGTGAAACTGAAAGGCCCTAGACCTCTCCTCAGCGGCTAACATCTTTAACGCTAAGGCTTCATCCCTAACGCTGCTCGCTAGCGTAAGCGACTGACCGGCCATGTTCTGTGCGCCGTCATGGTCGCCAAACCTGTAAAGCAGTTCAGCCTCAGAGAGCAGCCCAGCAGCCTCATTCAGCCTAACCAGCAAGGATGAAATGTTCGCGCCGGAAGCCTCAGCTTCTAAAACAGCCCTGAAAGCCGAGCTGAGAGCCTCTTCAGACCTCTCAGCCTCGGGGAAAACCCCATAAGCATCCTTAGAAAGGCAGAATGAAGCGGCGGACAGCAGAAGCAGAAAGATAGCTGCGCAGGCAGCGGTGGATGCAGCAGGCCTGAGAATTCTAGGCTTAACCAAACCTTAATTTCCTCTTTTAGGCGTTTAGGCTCTAACCTTGAGAATTGCCTTGAGTAAATTTACATTTTAGAGAAGCCCTAAAAGGGCTAAAAGGTCTTACCCAGAGCCCTCTTCCCTCTTTTCAGAGCTCTCAGTAAGCTCGCTTCCAATGTTCTCCGCAGCAATAGCCTTAGGGGAAGGCGTAGTGGCCATCGTGTAACCGATCCACGCTATTATCGCTAAGATCCCAGCTACAGCCACAAACCCGGTTAACTGAAGCACTAGGAAAGCAAAGTTCGTGAAGAAGAGAAGCCAGCCGTAGACGGCGATTCCTAGAAGACTTACAGCCAAAATTAGGGCTCCAACAGCCTGATCTTTATCCATGTTCCTTCTTCACCACTCCCATCTACTATTACTAAATTACTTTACTTATTGTATTGTGACAATTAAATTTTTGCGAAACAAAAATTCATCTTCAGCTTCATCTATCCCTGTTATGCCTAACGCTGCTCAGATTACTTTTTAAATCGGAGCATAATGGAACCTCACACATCTTTTCCAGAATCTCCCTTTCAAACCTCAGCCCGTTCAGCTCCTTCTTAATGCTGGAGCATTTCGCTGAAAACTCAGCGTATTTCTCCAAAAATAGCTTCCCCTTTTCCGTAACCTCATACTCGTTTCCGTTGAGCTTCAGAAAGCCGATCATCAAGGTCTCATCCAAATATTTCTCTAGAAGACTATGGCTTAAATTGGCACCATACATTATCTTAGTCTTCTTAGCTCGGCTGTCAACCGCCGTTAAAATGTCGGCTATGATCCTCAATCTATCCCTATACTTGGACATAAAACTCAGCCACATAAACAATTTAAACCCTAAAGGCTTCCTCTTCTTCACTTCAGGGAAGCGTGAAGCCAGCCCCTGCCGCCCTTCTTCAGCTGCCGCCCCTCATTATTCCTGCGGGGGGACACGGCGTAATCGTTCATTCTGCGCCTCCCAGAGCGCGTTATGATCGTTCTGATGAATTTGCCCCAGCCACCAACCTCAGGGCTCGGCGCATAAACCATGTTTTGAGAAGCCCAGTAATCAAGTATTTCGGAGAAGCGTAGCGGCCTAAAATCTCGGGTGGCAAATATGATGAAGCCCCGATCCATGAGGAGAAGCGGATAATCACGCGTAGCCACGCTCTCAGCCCTAACCTTATCGTCGAAACGCTCCCTCCACATGAGCCCCCATTCATCCTTAAGCTTACGTAGGAACTCATCGTGTTTTATCCGATCGCTAATCATCACTAACCCTGTCCCTCCCTGATGGGAGCGGACTTGAATCGGCGTGGGCTATTCTGTTGCGGTGATTATCTGCTCCGCGCCTCCACTCCAAGCATATTTAATTAGGTATGTATTCGGAATATTTATAAAGGGTATGGAATGAAAAATCTAGGCTAATCGTCTAGAACATTAGTCTATTTCTTCTAGAACAAAAATACTTTAATCATAGACATTTGATTCCCAGACTTTTTAAATCACATATGGGGACTTTTTATTTATGCTAAGCATCGTGGATATCCTGATGGAAATTAGGGAGGAGTGCGACATTAAAAGCCTAGCGGAGAAGTTCAACCTCAAAATGGAGCGTCTTGAAGAGATTCTGAGGTGTCTAAGCGAGTACAATATTGTGGAGTATGAGCGGCAGACTGGGAAGGTGAGGACGTCTAAATGGCTCTCTGAGATCGAGGTGAAGATTGAAGAAGTAAATCCGGTTGTGGGGGCAATGATCATTCCAAGGAATCAGAAGGTAAGGCTTCAGGAAATTACGATTGAAAACTTCACAGATATGGATCTTGAGCTAAACGTTAGGTTCGGGCCTAAACTGAAGGAGATTGCGATATGCAAATTAGGCTAGGCTAGATATGCATGATTTTCTCGACTTCTTCGAGCTTCTCCAGCAGGGATCTCCCCTTCTCAGTGATGCGATATATGGGTAAGCCGTCGCCGTTATATTCCTTAACGATTAAACCCGTGTTTAAAGCCTCGGATAAATATTTTCTAAGCGATGAATAGCTTAAATTAGCCTTATACATTATATGCGTGATCTTCGCCTCCCTCATGGTTATCCTCAAAATGTTCATGAGGATCTCCATCTCATGCCTTCTGTTTCCCATATCTTTTAACCCTCTTTAAGCCTTTTTAGACGTTCACGCTCATACTCAATCTTCTCAAGGCAGGCTTCCCGAACGAACGATGAGCGGCTTGGCCAGTAGCCCAGCTCCTCGATGAGCTTGTCAATCTCCTCAAGGATGGGTATGGGGACAGAAACGGCGCCGAACTCAACCCGGACCTTTCTTTCGTGCTTCCCACGTTTCTCAGATCTTAAATACATATGGAACATCTTCCATTTAGATCTAGATTTATAATCAATATCAGCATATAACGGAAGTAATATATATTGTTATCGGTGTTTTTAACAGGAAAGGGTTTAAACACGCATCATTAATGACGGGAAAATACACACGTAAAAGTTTAAGAGCTTATATTAGCCTACGAACAATCTCTTAAAACCGCCGAGATTCCTCTTCCCCAGTCTCCCTGAAGAGGGGGCATGCTGCATCTAAAGGAAAGTTATGCTTTTAAATTGCGCTACATCATAAGTATTGTTTGAGTCTTATCTTAAGGCTTAAGGGGATGATGAACCATTGAGAAGCGCTAGGAGAAAGATGCTCGCCGCAAGGGAGGATCTGGTGGATAAGATCTCGGACATAGCCAGGAAGAGGGGAACACTATACGACTATGTGAATGAGGTTTTGCAGGAAGCCATAAGGGCTGACTCGCTGGGTTCATCGCTGAGGGAAATCATCGATGAGCGGGGGTTAATAAAGGCTGCTAGGGATTCAGGCTTCATGCTTATCCCTGAACGCTTATGGTATGAGGTTGTCGATAAGGGCTACGCGTTTCTCGGCGAGGGCTGGATGGAGAACCTATGGTATGAAACCGGCCAATGGTATGGCAAATACTACAGCAGCCTGGAAAGGTTCATTGGTGAAATCAGGAAGCTCA
>JAGTQL010000074.1 GCA_018396555.1 Candidatus Bathyarchaeota archaeon
GATGCCCACTTATCAGATAGAGCGGATAAACGCTGCTGACAGATCATTTTTGCCTCCTCAATCTCCTTTGAGGGAGATGCTCTTTCTCTAACTATTGATAGATAACGCTCAATAAGAGATAACTCCTCCTCGAAGGTTAAGGAAGATAACGCCTCATCTATTCTATTTATTATTTCTTGCCATCTACGTATCGGCGAGTAAACTTCTCTGTAATAGAGATCTTCTCTGAAAATGTTACGGGAATCTTGCTCCTCAAACTGTCTCATCCCTATTTTTTCCCTAGCCCATTCAATCTTCGCTTTAGCCTTCAATATTTCTAAAATTTCTCTAACTTTAAAAATTTGCTCTACAGAAAGAGATAAATTGCCACTTAACTCATCCAAAAGAAGCTTATATATGTTTTCCGAGATTTCCCCTGATTTTAACATTTTTGATAATTCTTCAAGCCTCAAAGATGCCTCTTTTATGTCTTTTACATACATCTGGAAAACCTTAAGCTGATTATTCACCTCATTTTCTATTTGTCTAGTTGATGAAGACCACGCCGGAGGCTGCTTCTCTTGGACACGAGATTGAAAATCTTCCAGCTGCCTTTGCGCATAGTTAGAGGGCTCCCTTTTCCGCTGATTCTTTGCTGTTTGCCTAAATAGAAAGTTAATCAACGGTCTCACTCGCCAACTATTAAGTAAACAGAACCTCTCCCGTAATATAATTTTTTCGCTAAAAAATTTGGGGAATTCATCATGAATCACAGGGATTTGTGGTTCGCTGCGATTCAAAACGCTTATAGGGATCTTTTTGTAAAAATATCTTAAAATGCATATCATCGTTGATATATTTGCTGGCGATCTCATGAGGACGCAGGGAAAAGATGCGCAGAAAATTTTTAATAAAAATTTGATGTTAACCTCTGCTGCGGTCTCATTTCTACTCTGCATAAGCATCCTTAACACTATTTTATCAAATCAGCATGGTTCATGCTAAAAATAATGGTAATGTGAAGGTTTACGGGTTTGTTTTTGAGTTTGGCACTAATAAGCCTCTACAAGGCGCTAGGATTAATGTTGCAGTGTCACAAACATTAGCACAAACATTTTTAGCTGAAACAAACACTTCAGGATACTTTGAAGGTTATGTTAAGTCCTTCAGTGAATAACTGCGATGATCCAGCGACACCGGGCTTAGATTATGTTCCAGCGTATAAAGGTGCGTTTATAGGAAGTACCCCGCAATATCTTTCATTCTTTCTTTTGCAGGGTACGAGAAAGAATGAATGATGGCTCAATGAATCGCCATGTAATTTCATCATAGACCTTCTTATATATTGATGATGACATTTCATCGTATTTCTCAGTGAATTTGTCATAGAAATTTTTGACTCTTTCAGCCTGCTTATTAAACATGTCTTGCACTATCCAAAAAATCTAAAGATACGTATGTTTTTACGATTGTAATATCCTTTTCGAGTTTAAAGTTAAGGAATACCTTTAGTAAGGAAGAAGCCAGCTTGATCTAACGATTAAGACTATTATTGCCCTTAAGAGCTCCATGAAACCATCGCCGATAAATATTCCCATGACCACAAGAGGGCAATATACTGACCATTTATCTTTGAAAATTCTAGTAAACATTTTACTTGACATTATTGAGCCGATTAACTGAGCAAAAGATAGGCCGATAGGAGAACTGTAAGGAGAATAAATGCCTATTGGTGAGTATGCGATGCCGATAAAGATGCCAGTTATCATAGATATTAAGAGATATGGTGCATGAAGTATGAAGTGTGAAAAACTATAGATAACGGAACCTAGCATAAAACCAAGAAGCATCCAATTAACACGAAATAGATAACCTGACCAGATCCAAATTTGGGTTCTACTCCATGTTAAAGCATCAACTGGCCAAAGAGTTATGGTTGCGGGGTAGGCGCTTGAGGGAATTGGAGAGATGTTCCAGAATAATGTGACAAAAATGAAGGAACTGAGAAGTCCGAGAATAACAACTAATATATATGTTGTGAAGTATTCTCCGTGTTTAACTTCACAGATATCGGCCTGCAAAAGATTTTGCACTACGCTTATGCCTCCTGTAGATACAGAAAAGGGTGCAAACCATACATCCCGTTTCTCATATCCGCTGAAAAATATGGCCATTTCTCTTAAGTAGGGTATATTTGGAAAGCCGGTGAAAGTGATGCCTAAAGATGCAGTAGCCAAGTATGTAGCAAAGAAGGAGCCGCCTAAGATAGTTAGTAGTAAAATCCATAGTGGAAATAAAAAGCCGGTTAGCGACCATACAATAAAAACTAAGCCTAATGCTATTATCAAATACAGCCCCAAAAGCGAATAAGCGGAGAGAAATCTCCCTTCGCTAGTCTCTCTTGAAGAACTTTTAAGTATAGCGAATGCTCTAATTATAGGCTTGGGATTTAATACTATAGGTATTATAAGCGCAGCAAGGCTTAGCCCAATAGCAACGCTTATATAGAAGTAGAGCAAGGATCGTTCAGTAAGCCTTAAATAATCCCATCCAGTAACCCATTGGCTCTCGGCAGGCCACAAATTGAAACGAGTGATCAAGTGAGTCCCAAAAAAGTAGAAGCTAAATGCACCTATAAATTGCGCGATAGCTATAGGTAAAGGAAGAAGAAGCCCAGATATGTAAAAGGTTATGTCGGTTACAAAAGATAGGCTTGCACCAGGTAATATATAGTCGAAGAGATATGTCAGATCGATTACTGGGAGAGCAAAGGTGTATGCCACCATACCTCCATACAGGAGGGAACCTAACATAAAAGGTAAGAATTTAATTAGGAAGTTATAAATTACTCCAAAAAGTGATGAAAGCAGCAATGCTCTTATTCTATCAGGAGGCCTTTCGGATAATGTCAGAATTGTTTGGGCCTGAGCCGACGCCGCAGGGAACGGAAGCCTCTCGACCTTAACAAATAATGTGTAGAGGAAATATCCTAATATAAGATCCATACATAATGCGAGAAAAATCGAAGCTAACATTATGCCCAAGATCTTAGCCCATGCGGGATGGAGAAATACAAAACTACTCTTCAATATTTCTTTTAAAGAATCCCCGCGAGGAGCCCACCATTCAGGGATGTATTCGGATATGCCTAAAATTTTTGCAGGCTCGCTTATGGAGTTATACATATTTCTTATTGGATTGAGAAATGAAAGAGCATACCATGTAGCCATAGATTGGAAAGTTAATAAAATGAAGAGCTCACCCTTCGTTAATTTAGAGCCAAGTAATCTTGAAAGCTCCGTCCAGAGCAATATTGTTATCCAGACCTGTAGCGGAAGAGTCGTGTTAGATATCAGATTGAAGTATATTATTATCGGCTGAATTACGAAAATAGAAAAAATGAGGGCTAAACCAGATCTCCATGTCAATCCTTTAATATATTTTTGTCCACTTTTCGGTATACCATCGATCACAGTCTTCACCATTTTTTAGCTTTCTTAACATATTTTTCTCTTTCACTAGGTGGTAAAGCACGCCACATTAACCATTGTTTTCTAATAACATCTATAAATGGCATGTTGGATGTTATCCATTGATCTCGATATCCTCTAATTCTCTGCAGATTAAGTTCGAAGGTATAGATTTCACTATTTATCTTACGAACCCCGATCATACAAGCATCCTGCTCGATCCCCAAATCGTACGGTGCAAGCCTTACGTGTGCAATCAATCTTTTAATGACATCTCCTTTATCAGTAATCTCACTTTGACAATCGCAGGATACTGTATAGAATGTGCCATATCGCTCCAGACTATAGCCAGTTAAGTATTCTTTGAAGTATTCTAAGAGACCATCAACTTCTTCCTCTAATGCAGTGAATGGAAGAGAGATAAGCCATGCATCACCTGTTGGTTTAGTGACTTTCCATCGTCTAGTTAAGGATGGAACTGCTATACGCGAGAGGGAAAGGGATGGATATATTGCAGCTGAGAGTATCATAGCTATTTCCACAGCTAGAACTATAAGGATAATTAGAGAGGAGAAATTGGGATATAAATACTGCGGAAAAGATCCTAGTCTGATCAAGATAGTTGTGTATAAGATGCCACTTATGTAACCGATCGTAACTGCTGGTGCAGCGTAAGACAGACTTTCAATAATAAACATTTGCGTTATATGCGATGGGGACATCCCAACAGCGTTATAAATTTGAATTTCTTTTCTTCGTTCAGCTACAGCACCAAGCATTAGACTTAATATTGTAAGAGAACCAATTACGATTGGGGTAAGTAAATGGGATAAGCCGATCACCTGGATTAGTTGTCTTGAACGAATAGAGTATGTTTTTCCGTCGAGCCCAAAAAATATATCGAAGGCAGTTTTATATGCAAGTTCCGTAGCTAGATCTTGTACGATAGAAGTATCAAATACTTTAATGGCAACGCTCATTATAAAGGATGGAAAAGCCAATCTCGCATATAATTCAAAGGGTATTATAACTACCATATCTCCTGTATAATGTGGAGGCGCTGCAGGTTGAGTTGTCGTTATGTCTGCAGGAGTTATCCATTCTCCATCAAGGTCAGTTAATTTTGTGAGAGCCTCTGTATCTATTAATCCAATAACTTTAAGACCCAGCCCCCAAATATTTATAGTAGAGTTTACGCCTACAGGTTTCCCTATTTCTGACCCTAATCGATCAGCTATTGATTTTGGAAGAATGCAGGCAAAAATCTCATTTTTGAGAAACCATCTTCCATCAATTAAGAAGCAGTCTATTCCTGACATCTCCGCTTCTTCGGGGGAGAGAGCTATGAAAGCGGCTATACGCGTTTTAGCTAGAGGTGAGAATATTATCCATGTTTGGCCTGCTACTTGTCCAGCTACACCAACTGGATGTGGAGGAGCGTATAACCATGCTCTTGGAACAACCATTCCTTTCTCCCCTATAAAGGATTTTATATACAAATATGTTTCTTCAGGCATTGCTGACCAGGGCATTTTTCTCAGAAGTATAGCTTCATAGGGTGGTTCCATACCGCTTTCTCCGCGTATTAAAAGCGGAGCTGTTGTAGCTGAGACAAATGCTGTTGTTGATGTGATTATTATACACAGGGATATCATAGTAAGTACGGTTCTAAAGCGCCTTTTACTCATTAAGCGAAGCCCAGCAGAAAAAGAGTGAGCAAACATGCCAGAGCGGCTTACTTCAGCGAAGTGCAATCCAATAATTTTCCGCTTAAGTTCTTTAGCGCTACTTAAAGCCTCACTGACAATGAAAGCTAAAAGTGGTAACACTATAAATAATGTTCCTACACTGAGAAGGGACACAAAAGCATTAGTTGCTATAGAATACCCTGGGTGCAGGAAGAAAATTGCGACTTGTAATATTAGAAAGAAGAACACTATTGCAAGAATTCTTCTAGGACCTTCGTAGTCACATACTAATCTCTCAATAATTAACACCGTCAAGATGGATATTAGGAAGAAGAATGAGAGAGTTGCTAATACTTGCCATATAAGATCCATAATTGATGAATAAGTCATTAATGTTGAAGCCCACGTCGCATATGAGTATCCATATAATAGATTATTTTTCAGCGACTCGTTTGCGGAGATTAATGTTTGAATATCGGTGGAGGCAAAATTTTGATAAATTTCCATTGTAGGCGTATATGTTTGATAGCTACGAAGCACATTATAGCGGCTGTCCGTAATATAATATAGATTTTCAGCTATTTCTAAAGGACCCAGCACCATTGACTCACCCTGCTCAAGAATGTACCCAACAGTATTATTATTTAATACAGCTATTGGAAATCTCTCACCCATCGAAAATAGAATTTCAGTTTCAACTTTCGGCCTAATGAAAGCTGTAAAGTCAGTATCAAATTGTAAAAAGTTTTGGCGAATCATAGGACCATGAGAACGCGCTTCGTATATCATAATGCTCGGAATAATCCTAAAGTCTATGGGATTATATACTGAAACTATAGATATACTTGCACATGGGAATATACAGATCATTTTTATTTGCTGCGAAGCAGACATTGCGACCATTTTACCACCTGGAGCTTGAAAGACTCCTATATCTGTGGACCATTCTATTCTTCCATTGGTTCGATTAATAACGAAAACATCAACTGTGACTGGTACGTATGGTTTTAGACCATGTATTATTGCCTTCCCCTCTTTGTTGATTTTAGTAACTACCTCTATTCCTCCCACTGCTATCCCTCCGCCAATAAGGCCGCCTGTTGTACCAGTACCTCCAGTAGTAGGTATACCAGCAGCGGCCACTCCCCCTCCAGACAATGTTGAAACACGGACAATTATATCATCCCATATTTCTGGATGCGACGTCGCGTTGACAGGAT
This sequence comes from Candidatus Bathyarchaeota archaeon, assembly GCA_018396555.1. Lineage (GTDB taxonomy): Archaea > Thermoproteota > Bathyarchaeia > Bathyarchaeales > DTEX01 > DTEX01. The sequence goes on from JAGTQL010000074.1 coordinate 6,358, forward strand.
CCCAGTATGCTGTTACCATATTGTATACGGAAGGAACAACTATTAAAGTGGCATATCCCCAATCATCACGAACTCTTGAGGGACTTAAATAAAGTGAGATTTTCGGTTCATTAGAAAGACCCCATATAGATGAGAAAATAAAAATCGCTTGTTTATATATATTCTCAAAGTTTATATTCTCATATATATCATAGGGTGTCCTTTGATATAATCTAAAAGCATTTGAAGTATGGAAAGTGAAACCACTACCGTAACATGCGGAGACAAAAGGATCAGCATCAAATATTAGCCCAAAAGAACGCCACCAAGAAGAATAATAGGATGCACCCCCACCATATAATGTGCTGGCAGCCGGATCATATGGGGGAACTGACTGAATATATGGTGGATGTGTAAGAAGAATACCGTCTATAAATGTTCTTCCAAAACTCTCATCTTTTATTGTCATGCGAATAATAGGCAGATATTCTTGAAACATCTTTGAGATAAGCCAAGAGTATCGGGGATTCATAACTTGCGGATAGGTGAACGGATAAGATGCCCCGCGCGCATAAACGCCTAATGAGTCAGAGTCGCTTGCGAGATCCATACTTATAAACATGACTATTTTTGTTCCTATTTCATCGAAGTGTCGCTCTATATACTCTCTCGCACCCCATGCTGACTGCCAATGACCGGTTGTCGCTAGGAGAATTATGGATCTTGAAGGTGGATTCTTGGTCAAGAACTTAGCAAGATTAAGTAATACGGCAACGCCAAGGGAATCCGTTGCCCCGGGAGAAAGTCTAGGAATAATTGACCATGAGTCGTAATAGGCGGATACTACGATAGCTTCTTTTGATAGTTCCGGATCTGTTCCTTGAATATATCCAACGACATTTCTAACGGCTCTAATCTCCCACGTCATGTTTGCATGAATGAAAACATTTATCTCCCTATTATTGTTCAATGCACACTCGTGGATCATTTTTGTGCCGTCTTCTGGAAATACAAATAACCTTGGAAATGATGCTGGAATAAAGAGTATCTTTTGCTCGGCATCTGGCCTATTTATTGATGAAAGATCGCTGGGAACAAATATTGCTCCCTTAGCTCCATAGGCAAGAGCTATGCGAAAGAGCCAGCGTGAATTAAAATCCATTAGGACAAATTTTCCCCTAACATCCATGTTTTCGTATTCCGCCATATCTCCTGTTCCAATATAGACAAGCTTATCACCTTCTGGCGGACTTTGATATGGGCATGGATTGACGAGGTTTGGCCAAAACATATATGTGTCAATTCTGGTTCCATCTTCAAAAACTATATATGAACCATAATCTATTGGGGTGGTTATATTGAAGTATTCAAAGAAATCTTCGTCGGCACCATATGGTTGAACACCATACTCTCTAAATTTTTCCGCTATATATTCGCTGGCTTTTATATTTCCTTCGTATCCTGAGACCCTACTTCCAAAGCTAGATAGAGTGCGAACATGATTTTGAATTTCAGTTATATTGATACTTTCGATAGCTTTTGTGAATTTTGTAGGCAGAAATTCAGAAGCAGTGTCAATACTTAAAGCGATACCTACTACCTTTTCCGGTAATAAAATTGAAATAACTAAAAAATTTAGCAATAAAATAAATAGGAAAGATGAAGCGCGTTTTACCCTAAGGGGACTCATGGTTTATTCGCTCTTGATCTTCTTTTAAGTAGGAAAAAGCCCCCGCCTCCTATCGCTACAGCCGCTATTATTGCTGCCCCGATTATAGTCCAACTGACCCCTGCTTCTCCAGCTGCTTCGGCGAAGCCTTTCGGCACTTCTATAGTTCTCCTTATATCTTGAACTGAAATCAAATATGATGCAAAATCAGTCCATCCCGTAGTCTTCGTTTCTATGATTTGAGTCCATCCGCCCGGCCCTTCCACACCCCATATTTGAACAGTCAGCGGATTGCCCGGACAATTCAATTGTATTATTACTTCGCGGCTGGCTTTTATCGAGTGGACGCCCCTATCTAGAATTATGAAATCATCTTTCTTAAGGCTTTTCGTTTCTCCATCGACTGTT
>JAGTQL010000073.1 GCA_018396555.1 Candidatus Bathyarchaeota archaeon
ACTGCCCGGTCTGTCGGACAACAATCTCCGATGCGGAGGTTGAGTATGAAGAGGAAGAAACTACTCTAAACTATGTAAAGTTTAGGGTTCGGGAAACTGACGAGGACATACTAATAGCCACCACCAGGCCTGAACTGCTCTGTTCATGCCGGATAGTCATCTTTAATCCCGATGATGAACGCTATAAACGCCTTGAGGGAAAACATGCCATAGTCCCAATATATGAACATGAAGTTGAAATAATGCAGCATCCCTACGCTAAGCCGGACTTCGGATCCGGTCTGGTTATGATCTGCAGCTTCGGGGACTACAGCGATGTCAGAATTCTGAGGGAGCTTGACGTAAAGCCTATTTTCGCCATAGATGAAAGGGGCATTATGAATGAGAACGCTGGCAAATATAGGGGATTGAAGATTGAGGATGCTAGAAAGCAGATAATAGAAGATCTCAAAGCCCAGGGATTACTGGTTAAGCAGGAGAAGATTCTTCAGAGGAGACCGATCTGCTGGAGATCAAAGAACCCCATAGAGTTCGTACCTATGAGGGAATTCTATCTAAAGCAGGTGGAATTTAAGGATGAACTGCTCAATCTAACCGAACAGATGAGGTTCTTCGCCCCTGAGAGCAAGCAGATACTGGTTGACTGGATCAACTCCGTAGATATCGACTGGGTCATATCTAGGCGCAGATACTATGGGACGGAGATACCGCTATGGTACTGTAAAGCCTGCAATTACATATATGTGCCTGAACCTGGGAGATACTATCAGCCTTGGAGGGAGAAACCTCCTATCGATAAATGCCCAAGGTGCGGTGGAGGCGAATTTCACGGTGAGGAGAGAACATTCGATACATGGTTTGATTCAGCGACCTCTGAAGTTTACATATTGGGCTACCTTTGGAACAAGAATTTCTTCGAGAAGAACTTTCCATGCTCACTTAGACCTCAAGGTAAGGAGATCGTTAGAAACTGGCTATATTTCGCCATCCTTAAGTCCTTCCTACTTTTCCATAAAGAGCCGTTTAAGAACGCCTGGATACATATGCACGTGGTTGATGAGCAAGGTAGAAAGATGAGCAAAAGCGCTGGAAACGTCATTGACCCTCAGGATGTCATAAAGATGTTTGGAAGCGAAGCATTCAGGATATGGTCCAGTCTCGAGGGAAACATAACGAAGGGAGACATAAGATGCTCATTTGAGAGGATCCGCGGGACCTCAAAGTTTCTGACAAAACTGTGGAACATCGCTAGGTTCATATCGTCGTTTCCGCAGGTTAGCGGCGGCTACGATTTGACTCCCCTAGACCGAATGATTCTGGCTAAGCTGAATGAGGTTATAGATGAGTGCCGTAGAGGGTACGAAGACTTTAACGTCTTTCAGGCGGCAACAGCCATCAGAAACTTCACTTGGAACATATTTGCCGATCATTATCTCGAAGCTGTTAAATCTAGGGCTTATAACCGTGACGGTTTATTTGATCCTAGGCTTCAGCGCGGAGCATGGTACACGTTGCACGCATGTCTTGAAACCATATTGAAGCTTCTAGCGCCAATATGCCCATTCATAACCGAGGCTATATGGCTTGAATTGTACTCCGAAGAGAGCATACACCTACAGCGCTTCCCAAAAGAGAATGATGAATGGGCAAGCGACCTAGTGAGATTGCTGCCGAGGTTTATAGAGTTTAACAATGCTATATGGCAGTATAAGAAGAAGAACGGCGTCGCCCTAAACCAGGGAATTAGGGGCATTGTCTACGCGCCGGAACCTCTCAGTCCGCTTGAAATGGATTTGAAAGCTATGCATGGGATCGAAAACCTAGTTTTCGGCGGATCAGAAACTGAGGAAAACCTTGAGAGGCTCTCGGAGGGGGTCTTCTTAAAGTTGCTCTGAAGCGAAGCTGCAATAGCTAGCCAAAGAAGCTGCTCAGATCCTTCTGCTCCTTCCTCATTTTTTCACCCATGCGGCCTATGTGGATTTCTTCGCCGAAAATAATGCGCATGCCGTCAAATGCAGCCCGGGTTGGCACACCGGTTCTTTTCTCTGTTCTTTCGGCTTCCTTCTCCGGGATTCTCGCTATCATCTGCATTCCGAAATGCGTTATAACAGCCATTTCCGGGCGGGTCTCGTCCAATATTCTTATAGCGTCATCGGTAGTCATATGGCCCTCCCATGGCTGACCTGATGGTCTAAGAACTGAGAGAATTAGGAGCCTTAAGCCGCTGTAGAATTTCGAGACATCTGCAAAGTATTCCGAATCTGGGATGTATGCGAAGCCTCCGTACGCTTTTGTTTCAAAACGGAACCCGATGGCATCCGGATCTGAGTGGACGGCTTTACATGCGAGAATATTGATTCCATCAATCTCAAATCCTAATCCAGCTTCAGCCTCAAAAACCTTCTCCGGCATCGCTTGATGATATCTTGAGATTGCCTTCTCACATACATCGTTACCTCTGAGCACGCTTTTAGACGCGATCAGAACACCGCGTTTCTTTGTTGTTGCATGGCACATGGCCTCAATTAAAACCGCTACGTCGCTTGCATGATCCAGATGCGCATGCGACACCAATATTGCCCTAATCTTCTGCGGGTCAAGGCCCATCTCTAGGGAGTATATTAGTGCTCCCGGTCCGGGGTCAATATGCATATTAACCTCATCCGACCCGGCTGAGATGACCCTTATTCCGCCAGTTCTCCTCTTCTGGGTTACCGTTGCGAAGCGTCCTCCCCCAGTTCCTAGGAATATTACCTCGAGCATGCTTTCCCCATCTTAAAATCCTCAATAAGGAGTATACAAAACAATATGATTAAATCCTTTTTGGAACAAATCTATTTCTGATCTGCTTAATACAGATCATGTGGATGTGACGTAATAAATGAGAATCATAATTCGTATAGGCGGCTCCGTTCTGGCCTCCCCGCCGAACCCAGAGATAATGCGGAGATACGCAGACATAATTAGGGAGCTAAGGGATCAAGGTCATGAGGTCGCTGTGGTTGTAGGCGGCGGGTCATTGGCAAGGGACCTCATAGATTTTGCGCGAGAAACAGGCTTATCGGAACATGAGCAGGATGAGGTTGCCATATCAGCCTCAAGAATTTTTGCTCAAATATTGGCAATGAAAATCGGCGGCTTCCATTGGAAGGATGTGCCGACAACAATTGATGAAGCCGTTAAAATGCTGAAGGATAGGGGCGTCATCATTATGGGCGGAGTTAAACCTGGGATGACAACGGACACTGTTGCCGCGCTTCTTGCATCTAAAGCTGAGGCTAACCTTATTGTTAAGGCTACAGATCAGGATGGCGTATACACTAAGGATCCTAGAAAGCACCCTGATGCTGAAAAGCTGGATGAGATAAGATTTGAGAACCTAAGCCATGTGTTAATTGAAAATAGACATAGGGCTGGAATACACCAAATAATTGATCCTGAAGCTGTTCGAATTCTAACAGAGAAGCGTATAAAAATCATGGTTGTTAACGGCTTTAAGCCTGAAAATGTATTGCTTGCAGCCAAGGGTGAGAAAATTGGAACAATAGTTTACTAGCATTAATCTTTTCAGTTCTCTTGCTTATAAGAAAAATTAAATAGAAAAATTGCGATATATTATGCTAGGTGCTGGATGATTTCGAAGTCAAATAGCCTTTTTGTTCTTCTAGACCTTGATCATGGCTATAAGGATCTTGAGCCCTACATGTCTGAGTTGCAGCTGATGATGCATCATACAAAGCATCATCAAGCATACGTTAACGGTGGAAACGCTATTCTCCAGAGGCTTGAAAGGGCTCGTAGGAGGACTCCGAGATAGACGTTAAATCCACATTAAAGGAGCTCTCATTCAATATAGGTGGACACGTATTGCATTCGCTTTTCTGAGAGAACCTTGCCCCAGCGGGTAAAGGCGGCGGTAGCCTAGGTGGAGCACTTGAGGATGCGATGAACGGGGAGTTTGGCGGATTTGAAAGGTTTAGGAAGGAGTTTTCACAAGCTGCTGTAAGCGTTGAGGGGTCAGGATGGGCGGCTTTAACCTTCTGTCCACTAACTAGGAGGGTTCTAATAATGCAGATAGAGAAGCGCAATGTTAATGTTTATCCAACATATAAGATTCTTACGGTTTTAGATGTTTTTGAGCATGCCTACTACATAGACTATAAAAATGATCAGGCGAAATTTGTTGAGGCATTCTGGAGCATCATTAATTGGAATGAGGCCAATAGAAGGCTTGAGATGTTAAGGAAAAGCCTATTTCTCGAAGAAAATAAAAAATATAATATCCTTAAATATATTATAAGAGAGCAATGCGGATCAGCCGGAGGCATCTTAAATGAGCTCTAGAAAGAATGAGTTGAAAAGTAGGGTTTTGGAAATAATTAATTTGTTAGAAAAAGTTCATCCCGACGCTAAATTAGCCTTAAAATGGAGTAACCCTTTAGAGCTCCTTATTGCAACGGTTCTCTCAGCCCAAACTACTGATGAACGTGTCAATAGAGTAACTGAGAGCCTCTTCAAAAGGTATCGTACTGCTGAAGATTACGCAAATACAGATTTAGAGGAGCTCGAACATCACATAAAGTCGCTGACATTCTACCGCGCTAAAGCTAAGAATATTAAGGAAGCATGCCGAATCATCGTTGAGGAATATAATGGCGAAGTGCCGAGAACGATGAAGAATTTATTAAGGCTTCCCGGTGTTGCTAGAAAAACAGCTAACGTTGTGCTTTCAAACGCCTATGGGATAATGGAAGGAATGATAGTGGATACGCATGTTAAAAGGCTTTCCCAAAAACTCGGTTTAACGGAGGAGGAAGATCCGGAGAAAATTGAAAGGGATCTCATAGAGATTGTTCCCAAAGATAAATGGTTAAGGTTTGCCGATCTGCTTATATTCCATGGTAGGAGAATATGTACCGCAAAAGATCCTAAATGCGGTGAATGCGTACTGAATAAAATCTGCCCCTCATCGCTAATCTAATTGTTCGCAGGAAACTTCAAATTGAAATCTGCTTAAAGAGACGGCTACGTTTTCAGCCTAGTCAGTTGCCCGGTTCAATGTGCACTGTAACTGCTGTTTCAGAGATTTTCTCCCTAATAATCTCCTCTATTTGTGAGGCTATTTTATGAGCCTTTTCAACAGGAAGATCCTTGTTGAAGATGCATTCAACATCTATGTGTCGCCTAAAATCAGCGATGTATGTTACGACACGCTTTATTTTTAATATGTCTCTAAATTCTTCAGCTGCCGCCTCTACAATCTGCCTAATTTCTTCCTCATCAGCGGCGTAGCCTCTTCTCAATTCGATGTTTGAGGGCTCAATGTGGACGAGAACGTTCTCAATATTTCCCGCTTTCTCAGAGATTACCTTTTCAACGTTCTCAGCAATCTTATGCGCTTCGCTTAGAGCCGTCGCTGGGTCAACTTGCACATGTAGTGTAACATAGTTTTTTCCGCCGTAATGGGCTACTTTTACATCATGAATCCCCTTAACGCCTTTGATTTTACTCACGATTCTTTCAACGAACAGTTCAGTACTCACTCCCTCGATCCCAGATGGCTCTATGTGGAAAGATATGTCGGCTTCTCCGAGATTTCTCTTAACATTTGATTCTATTTTAGCTGAGAGGTCATGGGCTTCCTCTAAGCTCATGGAGTCCGGAACCTTAAGGTTAGCTCTTATATAGAATTTTTCCCCGGATTTCCTAACCTTTAAATTTTCATATTTGAGCATGCTATCCGCCTTTTGAATTTCCTCTCTGACCATGTTTACTACTTCTTTAGGCGCCGCGTCGCTTAGTTCCATTATGCTGTTCCATGCGAGTTTAGCGCTTAGAAATATCAGTAGGGAGCATAATATTAGAGATGCAAATGCGTCTCCATAGAGTATTCCATACACTGATAACCAAAATCCGAAAAATGCAACCAGGGTTGATCCAAAATCCGAAAGGGCATGATAGAATCCAGCTTTAACTGTGGGGCTCTTACTTGCATATGCGTGTCTAAAAATAAAAACTCTAAGTATGTCTATGCATGCGGTGTATCCGAGCACGGCGAAGCCGACGATGCTAAATTCTAGGTTTATGAGGCTTTCGTTTCCAAGAATTCTCGATATTGAGTTGGCCGAGAGCATGATTGATAGGGCTATTAATACGAGGCTTCCTAGTAGGCCACCTGTAGACTCAAACTTTTCATGCCCATACATGTGCTCCTCATCTGGGGGCTGAAGTGAGGCGCGCATAGAAATGAACAGCATTAAAGATGAAAGCGTATCGAAAAGGGCGTGCACGCTATCGCTTAATATGGCTAAACTTCCGCTGACCATGCCAGCAATGGATTCTGCAAGGAAAACGCTTGAAATGGCTGCTACAGAATACTTAAGCATCTTAACTTTTTCCACAGCATCAACACTTGATTCTCGCATCGAAAATCCTTATCTGCATTATTGAATCCTAGATTTAAGGATTATGTGCGCATCTTGATTCTTTATTTATGGCGCTAATTGAAGCGCAGGACCATTCATCCTACGGCTTAATGAATGCTAAATAATTTTTAATGTTCTGCCAACCCCTTTATCTAGCGCCTTTCTATAAACAAGGTTTGCGGTTACAGCGTCCTGAATCGCTAGACCGGTTGAAACGAAAATTGTTATCTCATGATCGCTTGTTCTCCCAGGTTTCTTTCCAGCGACGATTTCGCCAATCTCAGCCCAAATATCCTCTCTAGTTATTAGCCCTCTGCTTAATGGAACATTTATCTCTCCGCTGTGCGACGCTTGCTCCGAGTCGTCAACAACTATCTTGGCCCTCTTCAATATTAATGGGTCAAGCTCCTCTTTGCCCGGCGCGTCTGCACCTATGCAGTTGAAGTGTGTCCCAGGGGAAACCATGTCACCCATTACCAATGGTCTTCTTGAGGGGGTTGTCGTTGCAACTATGTCGGCTCCCTCAACTGCCTCTCTAACTGTTTCAACTGGAATAATCTTACAGATGCTGCCGTATTTGGTTTTCATCTCAGCCATAAATTCATATTTAGTTTTGCCGGGACTCCAAACCCTCACTTCCTCAAGACTCCTGTAGACTTCAAGTAGAGCAGCCAGCTGGGTTCTAGCTTGCGCTCCAGCTCCAACGAGCCCTACGATTTTCGGGTTCTTCCTTGCAAGATACTTTGCGGAGACCCCTCCGGCGGCGCCGGTCCTCATGTCTGTAATTGTTTTTCCGCTCATGACCGCTATTGGAGTGCCGTTTTTAGGATCTACAAGTATGATGACAGCCATGACTGTTGGTAAGCCATATTTCTCCCTATTTTCCGGATGAACATTCACAATCTTAACTGCGGATATGTCCATGTCTTCCAGATATGCGGGCATCGCCCTTAAGTCGCCATTATACTTCTTAAAGAAGAGGTATATTTTGGGCGGCATTTGCACGTGTCCAAGCGCCTTCTCCCTAAAAGCTAACTCAACAGCTTCAATAACATCCCTCATTGAGAGAAGCCCCTTAACCTCTTCGTCACTTAGTATAAGCGTCTCCAACTAAACTCACCATCCACGATATGCTACTCAAAAATGTTAAGGACACGCCTTATTTCTTTTTGTATGAAACGGCGTATTTTAACTACGTATTCGTGCGCTGGGCAAATTCACAAATTTTAGCACATTAGATATTATTAGTGTGTTACGGTTTGGTAAACCTTATTTCCAAAAGTTTTGTAGTATCCATTGGTAGTCGAAATGGGTAGATATGAAACCATATCCGCGAAGGTTCCTTCAGAGCTAAAGGAGTTAATGAAGCAGCTTGGAATTAAACCATCAGAGGTTTTGCGTAAAGCTATTGAAGATGAGGTAAGAAAGAGGCAGGTTCAGAAGATTAAAGAGGAAGTGCGTGAAATTAAAGGGGTTCTGGACAGAATTCCAATGGAAGACGTAGTTAGAAGTATAAGAGTGGACAGGGAGCAAAGATGAGTTATATCTTTGACTTCTCATCAATATTATCCGTAATCAGAATTAAAATTATATGTGGTAGTATAGCCAACAAGTTGGAGAAGGGATTTCAACTGGAAGTTATCCCTAACTTTATCAGACATTATGTTTTTATAAGTGTATGTATACATTTATAAGTATGGTGAAAACAATAACCATAAAGGATGATGTCTATAAAGAATTGCTTAAGCTTAAGCGAGAGGGAAAAAGTTTTAGCGATATATTGATTGAACTTCTAGAACGTAAAAGAACCGATCTCACAGCTTTCTATGGAATATTTAAGGATAGAAAGTTGTGGGAGGAAATTGAGGGGGAAATTCAAAAGGTTCGTAAAGGAGCCATTATAAGATGAAGATATTGGACACGTCGATAATAATTGGGATTTTGAGGGGGGACTTCGAAATAAAAAAGGTAATCGAGGATCTTAAAAGCGAGGACACGTGCAAATGCCGCC
>JAGTQL010000075.1:0-3194 GCA_018396555.1 Candidatus Bathyarchaeota archaeon
AATAAGCCCGGAGGAATTCAGGAACATCGTGAGGGAGATAGGGTGGGAGCTGAAAGAACCATCACAATAAGTGATCCATTGACAACCCAGCAACCTAGCTACTAGGATCCCTTCCAGATCAATCTTGATCCAAATAAACCATCCAAATAAACCTAATGACTAGGCTGAAATAAAAACAGAAAAAGAGGGGGAATTTGCGGGAGAGGTCTCCACAGTTTAAGTTAATTGGACTTAACTTAACTCTTCTTCTTTTAGCATTTTAGCCAATCTTTCCGCTTCTATAACCGCTTTGCTTCCATCATAGGTTATTGTGAAGCTTCCTTCTGATGTGGCGTCTATTACTATTTTGTTTTTCTTTCGAGTAAACCAGTAGATTAAGAACCCTAAAAAGAAGAATAGAATAAGAACAACAGCAACCCAAGTTGTGTAATCTCTGCCATTGACTGCTTCCAAAATGTAACCCTTTGTTTTAACCTTGTATCCTATTGCTTTTAAGTGAGTCGTGGCTTTTGATAACACAGCACCTTGAGAGTATTTAGTCGGATAACTAAGACTCATTTCATTTTCCCCAAACAAATTATGATATAACATGTCAACTATTTATAAATTTTGCTTCGTGGCTTAATTTGATTTTTCTGGTTTGTTAGATTTTTGGTTTATGGACTGGAAGGCTGTTGATGAGAGGCTTATTAGGCGAGGCGAGATTCTCCTGAGCCTGGGCTTTCTTGAAAGCTATGAATGTGAGCTTATGGCTTTGAATCGCGGTAGGGTTGGCCGCCCCTTCAAGCTTACCGATAGATATGTTGAGTTCCTCACTGTTGTTCGCTATCTTTTCTCCATGCCTTATAGGCGGCTTGAGGGCTTCACCAGGGCTTTGAATAGGCTTATACGCAGGCTTCCATCAGCCGACTACTTATGGATTAGGAGGCGTATCTTAACGCTTAACCTATCTCCATACGATTCGCTGAGGTTCTCCAGCGGACCAATCGCCATAGCTGTTGACTCGAGCGGGGTTAGCGTCCACAAATCCGGCGGATGGGTTACACGCGTATACGGCGGGAAGAAGCGCTATGTGAAGGTGCACTTCGCAGTTGACGTTGAGACTAAGGAGATCTTAGCCATGAAGGCAACTACGGATGATGTTCACGACTCGGAGGCGGTTATGGATGGAGCTTACGATAATGCTGAAGCCTATAATCTTCTTAGAAGGATGGGTGTGAAGCCTATTATTAAGCCTAGGCGTAACGCTAGAGCCGATAGAGGGCCTCCTGAAAGGCGTTTGGCAGTCAGGCTTATCAGAAGGCTAGGCGATGGAGGGTGGGCGGGGATGATGGGCTACGGTAGACGCTGGGCTGCTGAAACAGCATTCTCAACATTCAAACGCCAGTACGGAGAACACTGCATGGCAAAAAACATGGAAAGCATAGAGAGGGAGCTAGCGGCTAAAGCATACATATACAACATGCTAATAAACCTATAAGGCAACAGGCAAAAAGAAAACCATAAAATCAGAGAAGAGACCCAGACAATAAAAAATTAAACCACAAAGCTTAAATTTTTTATATTAATATTATTGTTAACATATAATAAATTATATTTCAAGGGTGGGGAAATGAAAAATTATTAACGCCAAAAATGCCATGGTTCTTCTGTTCTTTTTGATACTTTCAAGTTGTCTACGAAATTTATTAAGCTATCATTAATTATCATGAACCCTGTAATCAGAAAAAGCCAATATTTTCAAAGTTCCGTCATGTGGTATTTTTATCAAATTCTTTGGTAGGATATGATGTATACCTTAATAATAGAAATATTGGCTTTTACACTACGGTGGCTGGGAGAAAACGTGGCAGACCCCATCCTCGGTCGGAGTGCAATGCGTCTTCGCATGGTCAGTGACGGTTAAGGACGCTTCCGGCAACGACTACGGAACGCTGAACAAGACGACCTACGGTAAAACTGCGTATCCTATTTTTTTCCATTGATAGGTTTAGGCGGAGATTCAGGATTTTTGGGGAAAGAGTTTTGACAGCATTGGTTAAGCTCTCGACAAAACCCATAATCTGCGACACCAAGGATTTAGAATGCACTAAGCATCGCTCCTTTACGTGCTCCGCTCCCTTAGAAACCTGAGAAGACGACTCGAAGCCTGATACTTGGGTATCAAACGACCACTTATCCTGGACACGCTTATTCTAAGTTTTCTCCATGGTAGTGAACTGTTCACCTTTTGCTTTCTTCGAATAAACGTGATGGTCAAAACTATAACCGCGGCTAACGCAATCAGTATAGTCAACAGATTAATCCATAGGGCTGAAAACTCACTTTCAGAAGTGAAAGTAAGAAACTCGCTTTGGGTAAGCTCACTATCAGAAGTGAAAACATGCTCAAAAAAGCCGTCACCATCCGAATCCACCTTCACGGAAACGCCTTCTTCACCTTGAGATAGAGTGGCCCAGTCAACGATATACTGGTGAGCGCTGTTCTCTGTGGTGGTGATATTGCTGGCGGTAAATGCTGCTATTGAGTCTCCTGCTCTCGTAAAATTAGCTATTATTAATATGTAGTATCCGCCACTTATTCCCTTAACCTCATATTTATATGGACCTCGAATATTTAACAGAAATATCGTGTTTTCGTAAATCGTGGAGTCTGGGATCTCGTTCCTTAAGGCGCCATTAACCCATCCTGTAACTCTGTCCTGCTCGTCGTAAATCCTCAATTCTCCTGGACTTTGCAGAACCGCCAAGCTTGACCCAGCATATTCCTTATAAGGAATTGAGTAACCTTCCCATTCTACGCTTTCAAGTGTTGAGTAATCTATATTCTTAGTCTTTGCGTCAACTTTTACAATCCTAATAATATTTTCTGCTGTAGCATAAATGGCATCAGTTGTTACTACTGTGAACCAAGGCTCTTTAGATATCTTATTCTTATGTACATGTCCAGCGAAGTTTGCGACTACCTCACTACCGAGATTTTTCCTAATCACCGCATGAATCTTTTCACATTCTTCACCTGAAAAGGCATCGATGTAATTAATCCAAATCGGATGATGAGAGAATATTACCGTCGGCTCTTTAGGAAGTCTCTCCTCTTTAACTAAACTTTGGTTAAGCCACTCTAGAGTTAGATTATGCAATTCAGCGTCTGACCCCACCCCACCTATCGGTATATATTTAAATTTATATGTT
>JAGTQL010000075.1:3275-8243 GCA_018396555.1 Candidatus Bathyarchaeota archaeon
CCAGCAGGATTAGACATCTTTTTCCAAGAGCCTCCAAACAACTTTTTGATTAAATCCATATTCTTATTATCCCACCTAAAGAAGTATTTTTCAAAATATTGATCACCAATTGGGCTAGGAGCCTGCGAGGCAGTTACTCTTATTATGCCAAGAAATGGCTGCGGAGGCTCACTGTAGGGCCAGGCTTCGTGGTTTCCGAATATTGGGATGTATGGAATTCCGGCGTCATTTAACCTATCCAGTATCTCTTTTGCTTTTTTAAATTCGGATTCTTCGGCGGTGTCAACAATGTCCCCCAAAGCTACTACAAACCTGATGTAGTAATCTTTGGTATTATCCGCATTTAGAGACTTTATTTTCTCAACGGTACTTTTCAGTCTCGTTGTAAGCCAATAATCTTCTCCATCTCCATCATTTTTGTAGTTTTCCTCACCAAAGTCTGGAATACCATAGCCTATGTGAATATCAGTAATTATTGCGAAAGACCAAAACCTCTTAACCGTCACACTTGTTTGCGCGCTACTTGATGCGCCCTGATTATCCGTAACTCTTAAGGTAATCACAAAAGAGCCCGTTTCTAAATAAGTGTGAGAGACCTTTGACTGGTTTGCGCTTATGGTATTACCATCGCCGAAATCCCATTCATACCGAACAATACTACCATCTAGGTCATAAGAGGATGAAGCATCAAAAATAATCTTTTCTTCAAGGGCGGGATTCTTTGGCATAACATCAAACTTCACTACTGGAGGTCTATTCGCTATTGGACCCCAAGGCTTCATCAACGGATAGCGATCTCTATTGTTTACGTCAATAATGTAAGATACGTCGCCTATTCCATCGCTTCTAGTTTCATTCTGATAAGGACCACTGTAATAGTCCACAACAACATAATTACTCCAGTAGTTCCCCCCAGAAGGGTAGCCATTATCCCATGAGTTCGCGCCCTTGAAGAAAAGATTCATTATTAAAAAAGTTATTATGGAAGAACTTGTTGTTGTAGCACTCACTATCAACATCGACGCCATAGGTGTTGTTGCTGAAGTTATTTCCAATGATAATGTTGTCGTGTACATGCCAGAAAAGATATAGACCATAATAGTTGCTGCTAAAATTGTTTCCGGTAACATTGTTGTTTACGGTTGAACCCCAGAAAAGCTCAAGACCATACACATTATTATTGAAGCTGTTTCTAGTAATAATATTGTGACCTGCACTAACAAGATACACACCATATTCATTATTGCTCAAGATATTTTCCGTAATGACGTTTTTTATAGAATCCTCAAGTTTTACGCCATAATTATTATTGCTTAAAACGTTTCCAGTAATGATATTGTAGTCCGAAGAGACAAGATAGATACCATAAGTGCTGCTGCTTAAAACGTTTCCAGTAATGTTATTGCTGTTCGAGTAGGAGAGAAAGATGCCGGAGTATCTTATTTTAACATTTTTAATGGTCACGCCTCTCCTGGAATTCAGCTTCACTCCATAATGATATGATGTACCTGGTCCGGTTATAGTATGGTTGTTGCCATCGAGGACTATGTCGTTCCTCTCGATAATTATGCCATCACTAGTGCTTTGGATGTTGTCGGTAAGGTAGTAGGTAATACCGTCTGAGGTCACCACCGGGGCATTGCTCGGCTCAACTGAGCCGTCTTCTTTAATCCTTATGGTACTACCAGTCCAGCCTTCAACTGGTTGAATGTTAAACGTAATTGTTAACATGCTCATTAAAATCAGAGGCAACATTACACTGGAAACAATTTTCTTCATTTTCCCCTCCTTCTTATAGCAAAAATATTGAGCTTGAAAGCTGGCTTAAATTTTTTACGGAAAAATCTTCTATAGCTCTATTTTGTGACCAAATCAGTAATTGAAACTTTATCCACGCATTTTGGGCACAGATGAAAAGTGTATTCCTTTCCTGCATGAACTGTTAATTCAGTTATTTTCTGCAGTTGAAATTTTTCCAGGATTTCTACAGTAGATTCATGATCCCTTTTACTGGGAGGCCTAGATGTTGGGAAACAGAAAAAAAAGAGGGGATTTGCGGGAGAGGTCTCCATAAGCCATCTTAAAAGCATTTAGTGCCTCTTTAACTCTAAAGATTTGGCGATCTCTGCTATGAAAGTAGGATTAGTTATAACTGGTTCAGCTAAACCGACCATATCTGCTCCAAGTTCAAATAGCGTCTTAACATCTCTTAAGGACCTGACGTATCCGCTGGTCAAAATGAAGAACCTATATTTTCTTATTTGCTTTATAAATTCAAAACAAGGTTTACCGGATGATTCATCTCTAATGTTAAAGTGCACTCCAAACAATTTTAATGATTCTATGAAGTCAAGAATCGGCATATAGTCCGATGTAACTCCCAGTCTAAATTTAGCTATAATTGGAAAATCCATCAATGAGAATCTTTCAAGCCATCTGTAGAGTTCGCTTCTATTTTCTGGGAGAACCATGGCTCTAAGTCTTCCAAGTTCAAGATATCGTTTATATCCGCCATGAAAGTTTAGTTCTAAAAGATCCCCGCCAGCATCTTTAAAGCATTCCGCAGCTTCTAAACCCCATTCAAGCCTTGGGGTCGCTAAATTTAAGCAAACCTTCACTCCCTTAAGCCCGTCCCTAACTATTCCTATCTCTCTCTGTAGAAACTCTACGCATTTTTCCCGGTTTGGAGGAAGAACCCATCCATGCTCTAAGATGCCATAAGCCGGGGGCTCCGCGAGATAAGCGCCAATCTGAACCATGGAGGAACCCAAACCACGTTCAGAGCAGAATCTACCGTTTGTGTAATGCATCATTGAAGATAGAAATATTTTACCCTTAAGACTTCTAAATAATTCAATCCATTTCATAAATAAAATTATTACATGCTCAATGTATTTTAAGTTTAGGGGGCTAGATTAGAGAGGGCCCTAAATAACGGATAACCTCTCTCATCCAAAGATCTAGCGTATCTCCTCAGATCATCAACTTTCATGATCCCTTGATATACTGCCTCAACCGCAAGTTTAAGCGCCAAAATTCCAGCTTTAATTCCATCGGGATGGTGATAAACGGCTGTTCCGGCTAGGAACATCTTTCCCTCCGACCCAAAGACCTTAATATTATAACCAATATTATGTGCGCCCAGCCCACCAGCTATAACTAATGTCATACCCTTATTGCCTATAAGCCCCTCTTCCTTTAACCTCTCAATGATCGAGAATTTCTCGGCGTCTGTAGGTCTAATGTAACCACCTAAAGCCGGTAGCTGCATGAATGCTGCGCCGGAGAGACCAGCTAATAAATATGCCGTTTTAGGATCCTCACCGAAAGTGAACGTTGGATCACCAGCATATCTATTCATGCCAGCGGTATGAGCGTATACTGGGACACGATATTTCTCTCCCATCTTATATATTTCTCTTATAACTCCAAAATCTCCAGCCAAATGAGGTGAAAAACATAGAGCATTCGCTCCGCAATCCACGGCTATCCTAGCGTATTCTAAGATGGAAAAGGAGCTTACAGTTATATGCGGCGCAAAAATAATTCTCTTCTTGTCCGATCTCGCTTCCGTCGAAAGCGATAATTCAAAGCCATTTTTCTCCAGCAGCCTAACGGTTAAGCTTACATATTCCGCCAATTCCTTCATGCTAAGATGCAAATTCTCATCAGATTTTATGAAAAGAGCTCCAGCCTTAGCCGCCTCTACAACTCGCTGAGCGAAGAGATCTTTTGGAAGCCACTTAGGCTTAACGATCACGCCTATTATTGGCTCACTTGCATCTAAGCCCAAATATTCCCTAATTCTCTCATGAGGCCAGACTTGACCCAAAAATTTACCCTTATATTTGGCGGGAAATTTATAGTCTATCAGCCGCGCGGTAAAATTGATAAGCGCATTAAAAGGTTCGCCGGTGGTAGCTATTCTTAACTGTGTGATTGATGGCCCATCATCTTCTTTATCAAAGAACTCTAGGGGTATGCAAATTGTGGCTATAGCGGCCTCTAATTTTTCTTCTGAATTTAATCCTAAAAGTTTGACTTCTTTTAACCATGACATGCGCTGTTGATACTCTTCTGGCTCCTTTTCCGCGTCAGCCCAGTTTTCAGTTGTGCCAAGATTTAAAATATCTCTTATAGCGTTTTTTATGCCCTCAAATTTACCCTTACCAGAATGGGCAGTAATATAGTAGGTAGCTTCAACTGCTTCTCCTCGATAATTACGACCATTATTAACCTCGCTCAAAATATGCCTCTCAATAGATTCCATCTTTAAAAATTCCTTTCCAATATAGGGGTGCTCCCTTAGTCTTTTAAGTAATCCTCCCGTCCCTAAAATTATGCTCATAATGAACCCTCTAAAGATAGAGGGTGCCTCTCTCTTTAAATACTTTGTTTATAGAAGAATTACAGAGCATCTGAAAATTACAAGTAACTACTATTTATATAGAAGTGACTAAAACTCAACATAATAACCGGGGAGAATTAAAGTCTTCCCTATGAAAAGATGGACGTGGAAACTTAAGGTTCACCTCCTTAGGTTGTTGTAGTAGTATGTGAACATGTCGCAGATTAGGTTCCAGCATTCTATGCTCCTTCTCCATCTTAGGTGTGGGTTATGTCTTAGGTTTACTGTTATGTTGTTGAAGAATACTCTTGTCCTCTGCTTCAGCGATGGGAACGCCGATTCCGCCAGGCTTCTCCCGCCGAAGGATTGATGATAATATTCTAGTCCAAGATGGATTAACGCTTCCCTCAGCCATGGAGCCCTGTCAACTATAAACTCCGGTCTTCCATAGCAGAGCTTTAGAACCCGCCTGAAGAATGATTCAGCCGCAAGCATATTCCTGGATGGGTAGACCCTCATGCACACAACCTCATTCCTATCAACGTCTAAGGCTGAGAAAACATAATATTCTAAGCCGTTAGCCTTAACACATGTCTCATCAACAGCTATAAAGCGCCTAG
>JAGTQL010000076.1 GCA_018396555.1 Candidatus Bathyarchaeota archaeon
TATCTCTATATACAATTTTTACCAATTGTTAAAATCACAGGTTAGACCGATATGAAGGCTACAGATATTGTTGCAAGCGCCGTATGCGGTGTTCTCTATGGAGCCGTCGGCTACATGATCTATCTTCTGGCACCAATAACAACTCCTGGCATTGGGATAGTAAGATTTTGGCCCTCTGTTATTATACCAGCGGTGTTCGCTGTTCTCTTTGGGCCGCTTGTTGGTGGTTTAGGCGCATCCATAGGCATATTCGTAAGCGATCTGCTGATACATGGCGACCCATTGCTCAGCCTCTCAGCCGGAGTAACATCAAACTTTATTGGCTTTTATCTTCTAGGATACATTTCGAGGAGAAGAATAGATTGGACTAAGACCGTGGCTGTAGCAAGCATAATACTCCTCTCCGCTTTCCCAGCGTTAGAGTATATATTATTAACCTATGTTTCCCTCAACGCCGTAATACTATTTATAGGGCTTTCAATAGCAAGCTACGCAATAATGGTTGCCGTGGGATATTTATGGCCACAATGGAGAAGCTACGGCATAGCATCGATAGTCGGCTTAGGCGTTGGGAGCACAATAATAGGCTTTGTTGTCTGGGCGTATAGTCAAATATTTGTTCTCCCAGAAGCCGTCGGAGGAGGGTTCCAGCTACCATTATATGTGGCCCTAATCTGGCTAATATGGACATTCGCAACTGAGATTCCATTTCTAATAATTCTTGGACCGCCAATCCTAAGGGTTTGTTTTCAAGCCTTTCCATCGCTGAATCCGCTTAAAGAGTGGGGTGAGAGCGCTGGGGAAAGAGAAAATATTAAACCTGAAGACGCTGTTAAGCCGTGATATCATGATATTTTGGCTGGATTGGAAATGATAGAGAGCTACGATAAAGAGGGGGCATTATTTAGAATAGTCGCAGTCGGCGGAACATTTGATGAGCTTCATAAGGGGCATAAGGTCCTGCTTATAACAGCATTTAAGTATGGCGAGAATGTTTGGATAGGTTTATGCACTGATGAGTTTGCGAAGAAGCTGCGTAAAAATCATGAGATTGCATCCTATGAGGATAGGGCTAAAGAGTTGGCGGATTTTCTTAATGATCTCGGCGTTTCTGATAGGGCGAAGATAATTCCATTGTCAGATCCGTATGGTCCAGCGGCAACAAGCGCCGTGATCGAGGCGATTGTTGTTAGTAAGGAGACGGAGCCTAGGGCTAGAGAATTGAACTCCTTAAGATTGGGGAACGGTCTTAAGCCTTTAAAGATTATTGTTATAGATATGGTTCCGGCGGAGGATCAAATTCCCATCTCAACCACAAGGATTAGGTGGGGCGAAATAGATCGGGAAGGAAAACTGTTAAGGAAGAGAATTAACTAATGTGGCACGGAAGGTTTAAGTTAAAATCTGCATATTTATTTTTTGAAGGTATTCGAGGCAATGTATTAAGTCTGTAGTGATACGGTTGAAGAGGACTGGGTTTGCTGAGTTACCGCTTCATGACGGTAAGGCTCCTCAGTGGCTAGTTGAACGCATGATAAAGCTGGCCAGAGAGATAGTTGCAATAATCGTTGATGAGCATGGGCGTGAATTTTTTCTAAAAAGGGTTTCAGACCCATACTGGTTTCAGGCTTTCGGTTGCGTTCTGGGTTATGATTGGCATTCTTCAGGTGTTACGACGGTTGTTACTGGGGTGCTGAAAACAGCCTTAAAAGGTGAGGATTTCGGCATAGTTGTTTGCGGCGGTAAGGGTAGGGCTTCTAAAGAGGCTCCCTTGGAAATAGTTAAGGCGGGCGAGGCATTTAATCTCTCAACAGGAAAGATAGAGAGCCTCCAATATGCGAGTAGGATGAGTGGAAAAGTTGATAATGCGGCAATACAGGCGGGTTACCCGCTATATCATCACGCTTTCTTTGTTTCTGAGGATGGCAAGTGGGCTGTAATACAGCAGGGCATGAACATAAATGATAGGACGGCGCGTAGGTATCATTGGCTTTCAGACCATGTGGAGAACTTTGTTGTTGAGCCGCATAAGGCTATAGTTGGCGATGCTAGGCGGCCTATAGTTTTAGATATGACTGCGAGGGAAAGCGAAGAATGTCGGAAAACATCGGTTGACGTAGCCAAGGAAAGAACGGAGAAGGTTGCCAGAATGTTTGAGATGATACGTCCAGCATGCCAAAGGTCGCTTCAGGAATGGGTCCCAAATATGTCGACTAAGGAGTGGAAGGATTATGTTGCAGAGTTCTTGTCGATGCCCTTCACAATAAACTGGAAAGCCTTAAAGAGAGCATACGAGGTACAGCCGAGAAACTACGAGGAGCTGCTGGGCATTAAAGGGGTAGGTCCATCGACAGTTAGGGGCTTAGCCCTGGTAGCCGAGATCATATATGGCGATAAGCCGAGCTGGAGAGACCCAGTTAAATACTCTTTCGCTTATGGTGGAAAAGATGGGGTTCCATATCCAGTTGACAGAAAAGCCATGGATGAATCAATAAGCATATTAAGAGAAGCTGTTGAGAAAGCCCGATTAGGCGACAGAGAGCGCCTAAGTATGCTCCAGAAACTAAGAAGATTTGTGCCGCCGGATGCGAAAATCTAAATTCCTAATTTCTAGGGTAACGTGTACTCTTCTATTTCCTTCGCTAAAACTAACTTTACGCCGCTTTTTTCCGCTAAAGTTCTCAGAACCCCGGATGCCTCGGGTGTAACTCTGGCTACGGATAAAATGGTTAGCAGAGGCTTTCTGCCATATTTCTCCTCAACTATTCTTACACGTTCCACAATTTTCTCAATCTCTTTCTCAGCTTCATCAATGCTCCTTATGCTCACTGTTGCTTCTCCAATAACCAAAGGTTCCTCGCAGAATATATTCACCTCTTTAACCTCACCCTCATGAACAAAGTATTTCTTCCCTATCCTAGCTCCCTCGTACCCCATCTCTTCGAGCATAACCTCTAGAAATGCTGCGACATGATCTTCAAATGTTACACCTAGAGTTCTGCTTAGCTCCCTGAACCCGGTGATCATATATTTATGCATTCTCTCCTGCTCTAGCCTAAGTGCCTTAACCTCCTCCCAAAGCCTATTCTGGTTCTCCCAAAGTTTACTCTGGTTCTCCCAAAGCCTTCTTTGATCCTCCCTCAAGCTTTTAATCTCTTCCCAAAGCCTATTTTGCCCCTCCCAGAGTTTCTTTTGATCTTCTCTTAGGCTCATGATTTCTCCCCAAATCTTTTCGTGCCCTTCCTCCAACCTATCCAACCTCTTTAGTATTTCCGATAATCCGAGGTAGCCAGCGACAGTATAGCGGAACTCCACATCCTTCTCAAGTAGCTCTATAAACTCGCGCTTAAGCTTCTCAGCCATATTTATCATCAATAGAAATTCGGAAATCAGATATTTAAGGGCTAGGTTGCTCCGAAAACTTCTCTAATATTGCTTTTAATATTATTTCTGTGCACTCTTCGGGACTGAGCTTGTCCGAGTCAACCGTGACATCCGGATTTATCGGTTCCTCATATGGGACTCCTAATCCTGGAACCGTTTTGCTCTCGCCCGTAAAGGCTTTAGAGTATACACCTTTTGGCGCACCGTAGCTTCTGTCTACGCCTCGCCTAACCTCCCTCTCAATGCAAACCTCTAGTGGGCACCGGATGTAAGCTTCCATGAACCTGGAAATCTCACGTCTAGCGTGATCGCGGTATTTACGCCTATTACCAGTTGCGTCAATAATAACGTTTACGCCATTATCCGTCAAGATCCTGGCGATGTATGCAAGCGCGCCGTAGACGATATCACGCTCCTCCTCAGTGTACTTGGGATTAGGCGTTATTATTTTACGTAATGCATCTGAAGAAAGAACATAAGCATGAATCCCTAAAGACCTAAGTTTATCAGCTAACGAAAATGCAATAGTAGACTTGCCACTGCCAGGCAAACCAGTAACCCAAACACACCAGCCGACAACCATGCTGAGTTACCCACCTTCATTAGAAAATGAATTTGGGAGCATTTTAAATCTGTTGGTAATAATGAAGGGTTTAGGTTATTGGGAGAGTGCTCTGAGAACTATTAGTTATGCACTGAAGCATTTAAGCAGACATATGGCTTTAGATATACTGATGCTGTAAAATCTTTTATAGCCTCAAAAACATGAAAGCTACAAGAAAAGGCTCGCTGATATTTATGCATTCTACTCTAAATTTCACGGTTTGCCCCTCCAAAAAATAAGCATTTATACAAGCCATCACTACAGTTGATATCCCTAAGAAAAAATTTCTACTGTAGCAATTTTACAGAAAAATTTCCCGAGAAAAAGATGTTGGAATCCGTATTTTACTAGGGTTTTCTAATCACATTTTAAGCCTCGCCGTAATGGGCAAAAAATCAACATTAGAAATCTGTTTCCTCCCTTTGCAGTGCATGCACAAAAAATGGGGCTATCGACTTTAGAAGCAAATATTCAGCCTAAAACCAACATATGCAAAAATGTCCTGGTAACCAATTAGTGCATAGAGCGATATGAATTAGTCACCATGCATGCAATACTGTGCATGGATTACACATTAAATTACAAATCTTTAGCTTCCTATTAAAGCTTAAAGGTGGAATACAATGTTAAGAAATGCTTACTAAAAATAAAAGGGAAGGAGGTTAGCTATTGCCAATAGTTAGCCTCTTTTTCTGGCAAGAGAAACTACTGCTAATATTATTGCAATAATAGATATAGCTGCAGAAACATAAATGAGAGTTGTCAAGGAGCTTATGGAACCGCGTAAGTCTGCTATCTCAGCTGATAATGATTGTGAAAAAGAGTTTAAGTCGCTCTTTGTTGCCATAGGTCCCAACGCGCTTGTCAAAATATCTTCTATACTCTTTGTCTCAACCTTCACTATCTGTCCAATTTCAGACATCAAACGCGGTGTTCCTAAAGTCCCATTTGCTATTAATTCTTCGTAAAATTCTGCATTCAATATTACTGAAGGCTGTAATGGAGCAATATATCCCGTGGAGTTAAGTCTATAATAGGAGATCCCTAACGGCGGAGTAACTGTGACACTTACACGTCCATTCTTATCTGTTATGGCTGCGTAAATGTTAGTCCATGTAACATTGTCATTGCTGTATTGCACGAATGTTAGGATGCTGGATGCTGGCATATTTGTTGCGGGATCAATGAAGCTTCCAGCGATGGTTACACTTGTTCCATAAACTATGCTTGCACTCACAGGAGGGGGCGGCGGAGGAGGAGCATAACCCTTCCAAAGATGATAGAAGTATAGTCCAGGATATAATGCATTATAGTACCATCCTTGTACCCAGAACCTTTGCCAGCGGCGTCCTAAAGGCTGGACTGTTGGAATGCTTGGAACTAAATCATGGTAGAGTCTTTGCAGCTCCTTGTAGACTGCTTCCCTTTCAGGGCCATCCGGCGTCTTAATACCTCTTTCAATAAGGTCATCTATGTATGCAGTATCATAATTCGGATCCTCCCATACGCTTTGATAGTAGGTAAAATCTCCGAGGCTATGCATAAATGGTCTCACGAAGTTATCAGCGTCAGCGAAGTCAGCTAACCATCCGATCTGGAACGCCGGCATTGTCCCAACTTCCAGAGCATCTAAGTAGACAGGCCAATCGAGCCCGAGATTTTCAATTTCGAATGGTGGTAATCCAGGTCTTTTAGCATTGAGACTCTCAATCGCGCTTATTAATAATTCATTTGCAATTTTTCTTTGATCATTCCCTATATTGTAAAGCAGTGTAAACTTAAAGCCCCATTCCCAAACCGATTTAGTTACGCCGTCTTGAGTAAACGTGGCCTCTTTTAATAGTTGTTCAACCTTTTCGAGGTTAAGGCTATACTTCTCTAGTGTAGTGTCTTCATAGTCGGGGGCTAATCCCTTCACCCACCATGTTGTAGGTTGAATAGCTTCGCCAAACCATGCATCGTTAATTAATGTTTCGAAATCTATGGCATAAGCGAAGGCTTGCCTAACCTTGGTATTAGCAAAGAAGTTAGGCGGTATCCCGTCCGGAAACTTTCCTGTGCCTACATATGGGCTTCCCTCGGCTATCTTAAAGTTGAAGAAGATAGCATCATTTGCTAATACTGGCTCTATATCTCTAAAGCATGTTATACCTGTTAGTGGTGAACTTTTCGGATCCTCGGTTGTTAAGAGTTCAAACATGTTTGCTCTCGGAACATATATTGAGTCGAAATCGCCTGAGAGGAACAGCATTTTTCTAGTAGTCCATTCTTCTACTCCTCTAACAATTACCGTTTCAATATAGTCGGGATTGCCTTTAGCTGGCCACCCCCTCCAATAATCCTTAAACTTATCTACACGCCACTCTAGTTTTGTCTTGTCCCAATAGGTGAACTTATAGGGCCCTGTTCCGCACATCGCGGGCGGCGTAGGACGGTTCGGCGGGAAATCTCCGGCTTCAGGCACCTGCCGGTCTAGTGGGCTGTAAGCGTTACTCGGATATCGACGCCAATGTGACCATCCTGGTTCCCATGTTCCAGGCCAGCATCCATAATCAACAGCAAACTTCTTGTTAACTATGCTACCCCATGTCTGAGATAATATTTGCATAAATGCTATCTTTGGGAATGGAAACGCGAAGTGAAATGTGACTGTTCGAGCCCCATCATCACGAGTAATAACATTTTTTAGTACCTCTGCAGCCGCGGCTTCCTCTGTAGCATTAAGAACTCCATCTCCATCAAGATCCCATACGTCACTATTGTGCTCACCAGTTAATGGCAAGTATAACATCCACATTGGGCTACCATATTGGTCTTGCACTAGCCCCCTTTCAAATGAATATTCCACATCTTCTGGCGTCAGAAGTTCGCCTGAGTGTACTACGCCATTTCTGTCAACCCAATCATGGAATTTAACACCTTCTCTTATGTGAAAAGTCCATGTGAGGCCATCTTCGCTAACGGTCCACCAGTCAGCTAACAAGGGCTCAAAAGAATCAATTCTTGTGTAATAATAGGGAGTATCAACATCTGTTCGAAGGATTTTAGTCTCATTAAAACGTATTAGAGTCTCATAAACGTTCATGATTAACTCACCGCTAGCAGTATCGTAGGCGCGTGCTGGATCAACTCTTCTAGGCTGACCTATTGTTCCAACCCAATATATTTTAGCATTAATTGGCGGTTGTGTTGCAAAAACTGTGTTTGAAAATAAAACTATTATTACTGTACAAATCAAAGCCCCTAAAGTTTTATTGTACTTCATATTTTTCCCTCATTCATGTCTAAACAATTTTTCATTAGGTCTTAACTTATATTTAATAGTTACGCAGCTATTTTCTTTTAATAAAAAATAAAAATCATCGATAAGATTATAAACATGAATCTTTAATTTTCTTAAAAGGTTTAAGAATAATGGGATTAAAAACCTATGTCACTCGAAGACTGCTATTAATGATACCGACCCTTTTAGGTGTTACGCTTTTAATTTTTGGAGTTATGCAGTTTCTTCCAATAAACGTAAGAGCAATGATGTATATATCAGATATAAAGGAATTAAACGATCTGCCGAAGGTAATTGAAGAGCATGGTTTAAATCAACCTATCTACATTCAATACTTCCGTTGGCTTGGAGAAGTTTTCATTAACCATAATTTTGGAGTTGATCGATACAATCAACCAGTTTTTGAGGCAATAGTGACTAGAATGCCAGCGACTATTGAACTTGCGTTATATTCTATACCGCCTACAATTATCATAGGTATAGCTTTTGGTACGCTTGCTGCTGTACATAAAGATAAAGCCTTTGATCATGCGACAAGGCTTCTAGCCATAATGGGAACATCACTGCCTTCATTTTGGCTTGGAATAGTCTTTCTCGCTATTTTCTTTGCTGGGCTAGGATGGTTCCCTCCTCAAAGATGGAGCTCTGACGTTAATTTATATGTTTCTGATCCAAATTCTTCATGGAGATGGTACACTGGACTTATAACTATTGATGGACTTTTAAATGGTCGACTAGATATAACTCTTGATGGATTAAGGCATTTAGTGCTTCCGGTCACGGTGCTCACGATAATTAATATAGCTCTTATTATGAGAGTAATGCGTTCAAGCATGTTAGAAGCGCTGAGCAAAGATTACGTCACTGCAGCTAGAGCTAAGGGTCTTTCGGAAAAAGAGGTTATATACAAACATGCGAGAAAAAATGCGTTAATTCCAGTCGTGACGC
>JAGTQL010000077.1:0-6741 GCA_018396555.1 Candidatus Bathyarchaeota archaeon
GGTGCCCTGAAGCTTGCAAGGCTCTAAGCCTAGAGCATAGGCTCCTCAACGACGAGTATAGGAGCCTAATCGAGAGGGCCATCCAAGCTTTTAAGGACAGAACTGAAGCCTTCGACGACAACCATCCATGGAGAAGGCGCGGATGCAACCTAAACCACGTCAAGAACTGGCTCAGGCTCTTCAACCTTCACTAACAACCCGAATACCAGAAACTCATAACCCAACTCAAGGAGGCGATAAGCTTAAAGTAATAGAGCCTAAAGCATGAACGAAAAGCATATATTTGTTTTTCACAATTTGATTTTTGGTCGGGCGGTAGCTCAGCCTGGTAGAGCTTCCGAACTAGCCTCTAAAAAATCAAAGTGTGAGGTTGGTGGAGACGCTGTAGGCGCCCACCCTGGTGGGTGCACTCTCAGCCTACCGGGCGTACAGAAACCGGAGCGTCGCAGGTTCAAAATAGGGGTGCTTGCACACCTCTTTGAGACTCCTGCCCGCCCGACCATCTAAAAAGTTTCTGCTTGCACATTTTTATTATTTCTGCTGTTTAATTGATGCGCTATGCCCATTTTGTGTAGACCCACGAAGCTACATCGCCGTCCCTAAGAATGAAACTTTCCGCTCCGGTGGGCCCGAAATCCCAGTCTTTTTTCGTTGAGTTCCATATATACCAGAGCCATGCGTGGGTCTGGTTTCCGGCGACATTATTTATTGCCGTTATGAAGACTCCAAACGGGTATTTCTCATATGCTACTTCAGCGATGGTTTTTGTTGCTTCGAAAAGGCTGGCTCCCCTAACAACCGCTGTATTATTATGCCATACAGCGGATCCGTTCCCATAGTCAATCATTATGTTTACAAGAATATACCCACTGAATTTAGATAATTCCTTCAGTGTTTCTTCGTATAATTGCCGATATTTCTGGGCTTCCATGTAGTAATAGACGCTAACGTAGGCTGCAACAATAACTAAGCAAAGTAGCCCGGCTGAAACCCAGGTCCATACGCTTCCACCCTTCCCGCTCATAATTTTTCACCTCCTTTAAATGCAATTTTCCTAACGGTAACTATCAAGGTGTTACATCCAAAAAGGAAGAAGAAGAAATTTGAAACCTCATGCGCAACAGCGAAGGGGACGCCATTTAATATGGCCATCAACGGTGGGAGCCCAGCCACTAAACCAGAAACTATGTTAGTAAATAAGTCATAGACAAATGTTAAAAGAAAACCCAAAATACCAAACTTCAGATTATAGGGCTCGCTAAAATCCGCTAAACCAATTTTCGCAGATAAACCGCCAACTATACCATAGAGACTCTCACCAACACAACAAGCAACAAGGATGGGAAAAATAAAACCATACGGATTAATAGTCCCATAAACAAGCCAGGTCAAAACACCGATAAGCACACCAGACACAACGCCTGAAACATATCCGCTAACAAAAACGAACAAATCCATAAATTTAATGTTCGGAATACCTATCATCGCATAATTCGAAATTAGATTCATCGCCGTCATAAGAACGACGAAACTTAAGGTTCTCGTAGAAAGTAAAAACCTAGATTTCGAAGATCTCATCAGTTTAGCTCCATTATTTGTAGACATTTCACTTGGTTGGATTATCCATCCAACAATATAAAGTTTATTATCTTAAAAATCATAATTCGCCATGAATGAAGTGATGAATGTGACTGAGGACCGGAGGAGGAAGCTAGTCGAGCTTGAGGGGGAGATTTCAGAATTAAAGAATGAGATGGATAGGCTTAGTGATGAAGCCCGCAAATTCGTTGAGAAGAGGAATTCTATACATGAAAAGATGAAGGAGTTAAGGCTTGAAGCCGCGAAACTTAAGGGTGAACGCGACGCCTTAAATGATGAAGTTAGAAACTTAAAGATTGTTCTCGGAGAGCTTAGGCAATCATATCACGAGAATCTGAATGCGCTTAATGAATTAAGGCAGAGGATTAGGAATCACATTAAGACCAAACCTGCGGAAAATGAGGAATACTTAAAGAGGGAGATTTCGGAGATAGAGTGGAAGATACAAACCGCATCATTATCACTTGAGGAAGAAAATAGGCTTGTTAAGCGCGTTAGGGTTCTAGAAACACATCTAGCGTTCTATCGTAACCTTGAGGAGATGAGGGGCAAGGCTGCCTTGCTGAAAGAGCGGATGAAAAAATTGAGGGATGAGATTGCCTCCTGTAGAAATAAGATTGCTGAGAATATAGCGAAAAGCCAGAAACTCCACGAAAGGATGGTGGAACATTTTAAGGAGATAGATAAATTGAGGATTAAGGCCGACTGGATGCACAAAATGTATCTGGAAATCAGGGAAAAAATATCTTCGCTCCGCCTAAAGTATGCTGATCTGCTTGGTCAAATCTCAGCCCTCAAAAAGATTATTCGCGAGGAAGAGGAGAGAAGAAGAACTGAGGCGGCTGCCGCCTTAAGGGGAAAGATTGAGAGGGAAGCCTCAGAAAAGCTGAAACGTGGTGAAAAAATTTCTTTCGAAGAGTTCAAAATTTTAGCTGAGCAGGGAAAAATATAAGGGAAGATCTCTGCTTATTAAGTTGAATTAAACTTTATTTCTAACAATTACGTTATTTTATTTTAGGAAACGGATAGTTTATAGGAGAAAATAATGTCGGGTCAAGAAGGAGAAAATCTCAGCGCGGAGCGCATACTGGTAATATGCGTCGATAGAGATAACGATGTAGGTAGAAAAACTAATGTTAAAACCCCAATAATCGGCAAAAAAGAAAATATTGATGCCGCGCTGAAGCTTATATTAGCCGATCCGGAAGAGGCTGACGCAAACGCAATGTTTGAGGCTGTTAGAATATGCGACAGCCTAGAAAAAGGCGGAACGAATAATGTTTCATGCCAGGTTGCAACTATTACTGGCTCTGAACTTGGCGGAATAGCCGCCGATAGAAAGCTCATCTCAGAGCTTAATGAAGCGCTCAAAGAGTTCAAGCCGACGAGCCTAATACTTGTCACAGATGGATTTTCAGACGAGGATATTATGCCTCTCATTCAATCAAGGGTGCCAGTTTCATCCGTAAGGAGAGTTATTGTAAAACACAGCGAAACAATAGAGGAAACAGCAGCGATATTCTCCAGATACCTAAAGAAGATTATTGAAGACCCAAGATATTCACGGATATTTATGGGGTTACCAGGCGTTTTATTGATAACCCTTGGGATACTGTCCTTCTTAGCAATATTCATTCGATATGATATTGGAACATGGGCCTGGATTATTGGGCTCATAATTGTTGGAAGCTACTTACTTAATAAAGGCTATGGGCTAGACAAGAAAATATCGGCTTTTCTAAGGGCTTCATCACCGTACCGGCTAGTTACTGGCTCATCGCTAGTGTTCGGCATCTTATTAATTGCAGTGAGCTTTTATCAGGCAATATCTCAGATAGCATCAAATCCGGATGTTATTCCCAATCCGCTTCCAAGCGACCCAAACGTTTGGCTAAGCCTAATACCTCGAATTACCGGACTGGTCATCTCAATATCAATAACGGTTGTGGTAATCGGCGTATGTATAATACTGGTCGGCAGGGCTTTGGGTCATCTTCTCGAGCGCGATCAGAGATTCTGGAGAACCATAGTTTTTCTCGCCGTCTGCGTGTGGTCATGGAAGATCTTTGATGAAGCTGCAAAAATATTAATTGACCCGTCGACACCAATCGATGGCTTAATATTATCCATCATCATTGGGATAGGAATAGCTGCGGTATCAGTGCCGATAGTTCACTTTGCAAGTAAGAAATATAGGGGATTCTTTAAAGAGGATATTAAAGTAAAGGAGGAGCAAGGGGAAGATCTTGGAAGGAATGAAGAGAGCTGAGGCGGCGGTTATAGGCGGAACCGGCTTAGAAGATCTTTTCAAGGATTTTGAAGTAATTAACGTTGGAACACCATTTGGGTTCTCCTACGCAATATTTATCGGCGAAGCTAAAGGTAGAAAAATAGCCTTTTTACCCAGACATGGACGTAAACATGATGTCCCGCCGCATAAAGTAAACTATAGGGCTAATATTTATGCCTTACATAAGATTGGAGTTGAGAGGATAATAGCAACTAATGCTGTTGGAGCAATCAATTTAAATTTTAAGCCCGGGGACCTTGTTGTCCCCCATGACTTAGTGGACTTCACAAAGCAGCGTCAACAAACCTTCTACGATCAAGCGCCGGTTACACACATAGACTTCACGGAACCCTACTGCCCGGAGATTCGGAGAGTTTTGATAAAGGTTGCAAAGGAAACTGGTGTGGTACATGATAGCGCTGTTTATGTTTGCACAGAGGGGCCGCGATTTGAAACGCCGGCTGAGATACGAATGTTTAGGACTTTGGGATGCGATATTGTAGGCATGACAGGTTCCTCTGAGGCTGTGCTTGCACGTGAACTCGGCATATGCTACGCTGCACTATGCTTTGTTTCAAACATGGCCGCCGGCATATCTGGCAAGCTCACGTATGATGAGGTTATGAATGTTTCCAAGTCTGTTATGCCAAGAATCCAAAAAATCATATCTGAATCTATTGAACGTTTGCCTAAAACTAAAGGATGCGTATGCTCCTTGCCAACTAATCGGTAATCAGTAGGTGAAATTGGGATGCTTAGGTCTCTGCTCTCATTTCTGGGCGCATATAAGATTTATGAGAAGTGGCTTTGGCATCAAGTTAAGGACCAAGGAAAACCAGACCACATAGCCATAATATTAGATGGAAACAGAAGGTGGGCTCAGGATCGCTCACTAGAACCTTGGATAGGACATTATTATGGTGCAGATAAAACCAGAGATGTTCTAAAATGGTGCCTTGATCTAGACGTTAAAACTATAACGCTTTACGTCTTCTCAACTGAGAATTTCCAAAGGCCAAGAGAGGAAGTTGAGAGACTTATGCAACTGTTCAGAGAGAAATTTAGTGAAGCCCTTAAAAGCGAAGAGATGCATAGGCATAGGGTTCGGGTTAAAGTTATCGGCAAAATAGACATGTTACCCCCAGATTTACAGGAAATGATCAGAGAAATTGAGGAGGAAACAAAGAGCTATGATGGGCATTTTCTAAATTTGGCAATAGCCTACGGTGGGAGGGCGGAGATAGTTGACGCTGCAAGAAAAATCGCTCAGAAAGTTGCTGAGGGAGAACTCTTGCCGGAAGAGATTAATGAAAAAATATTTGAGCAGCATTTATACACTGCTTTTCTACCTAAGCAGGATCCAGACCTAATTATAAGAACTTCAGGAGAAGAACGGCTAAGCGGTTTCTTGCTCTATCAATCAGCCTATAGCGAACTATGCTTTCTAGACGTTTACTGGCCTGAATTTAGGCGCATAGATCTCTTAAGAGCGGTCAGAACATATCAGAAGCGTAAAAGAAGATTTGGTAAATAAATGCGCTAAACCTTAGTAGATCATGCCTAAGCTCTTTTTCTGGCGCTTACAATAGATATAACATCCTTGTCTTTAAGCACGTATCCCTCTCCAAGCCTCCTTTTAGTTCGGGCGTCCACCGCATATATGAAGCTCTCACCTAGCTCGGTGTGAATCATGTAGGCCAGCTCCCGCGCTGTGGTTGTCTTTGGCACAAGTCTAGCCTCTGGCAGAACCCTTCCATAATGATCTGTGAGTTTCTCCGGGTCTTCAACTGGATAAACTACTATCATGTTTAAGAGGCCTCTGAAGGCTACGTTTATCGCCTCCTGAACCCCCGTCGATCCGTATTTGCGCAAAATTTTCTCTCTTATCGCATTTAAAGCATCTTTCTGCCTATCAGTTATCTTCGATGAAGCTGTAATTTCGAACTCTGAATTACCCGGCATGTATTTTATCAAATCCTTTTCAGCGGCCCTCCTTAAGGCTAGCTCAGCCTCGGCGCAGCATGGAATAACCAGATAACCTGTTTCCTTAAGCCTCTTAAAGTTCTCCTCAGCGAATGGCAGATCCATTTTGTTTGCGGCGATAATCATGGGCTTTGAGGACCTTCTTAATGCATCGACAAATCTGATGAAATCTTCCTCACTCCATCTTGTGGGTTTATCAGCGCTAAGCTCCGTAATTTTTAGGGCCTCAATTATATGTTTTCTTCTCACCGCAAGCCCGCTTAGTCTATCTTCAAGAAGCGAATAGAGATCTGAACCCCCTGCCTCAACTGTTCTTGCAATTCTAGGCCATTCTCTTTTTATGATCTGGGCAAACCACATTGTAAGCTCTTTCTCAAGAAACTTCACATCATCTAGGGGATCATTCATACCCGGCTTCACCGTTCTGCCTTCGATATCTGTCGAGCCTGACGCATCAACCACATGGATCAGAGCATCAGCCTTCCTTATTTCATCAAGAAATTGATTTCCAAGCCCTCTTCCTTGCCAAGCGTCTGGAACAAGCCCGGCGCAGTCTATCAGCTCAACTGGAATCAATCTTACGCCGTCTACGCATACCGAGTTAACAGGGTTATCTTTCACATTAAATTCTTTACATACACATTGCGTTCTAAAGTATCCGATGCCTCTATTCGGCTTTATCGTTGTGAATGGGTAACTTGCAATCTCAACCATTGCAAGGGTTGCAGCGCTAAAAAATGTTGATTTACCAACATTAGGCTTCCCAACGATGCCAACCATCATGAATATTCATCTTCCTCCAAAGATATATTGTAGCGCCAACATAAATGGGTATTTCCGTACGACAAAGGTCACATAATGATACTAAC
>JAGTQL010000077.1:6762-8102 GCA_018396555.1 Candidatus Bathyarchaeota archaeon
CATCACATTATCGTACGTGCAGACGTACTCGAAGCCTACCTCAATAAGCCTCCCAGCCTCATCAACCGACCTAGCTGCGGCGAAGTGGAACTCTTCTGAAGGCTTGCTGAATAGCGCCTCTTCAAGTTGGATGTAAAGCATTGTGTTCTCAATCCTTTTATGCCCTAGGAGCTGCTTGACATGCAGGATATCCTTAGTCTTATGGTATTCCATCGTCGCCCGCCAGTGGCGGATCGTATGGAAGCCTATGCGCTTCAACCTCGGGTTCTGCAGCTTCTCCGCAGCTCTTCTACGAGATATGAAGAATGTTGAATTTGCTGAACTAACACTTATTGCGAAGATTCTCTCTCCCTCCCTTGGGAGGCTTCCAAGCATGCCCGCTAACTTCTCGCTTATCTTAAAGATCCTTGGATTTCCACCTTTCTCAGGATCATTTAAGATTAGAAAACGCCTCTCAAGATCAACATCCGCCCACCGTAGTCTCAACGCCTCCCCAACCCTCATGCCAGTCTCTTTGAGCATCTGCAGAAGCGTCGCTGTTTTCCTCCCGCAGCTTGCAATCAGGGCGTCTATTTCCTCTTCGGTGGGTATAAATGGGAGTTTCCTCGTTACCTCGCATGATGGCGGCTCCCATGTTTTCCCAAGCATTTTTAGGAACGCTGTGTAGGTGGCGATTACCAGCGCCTTCCAATGAGTGCCTTTGGAGATGCGGGCTAATGCCTCCTTAACGCTTTCAGGATCTCTTAGGTCCGCGCCGGCAGCTAGGAGGCTTCGCAGAGCCTTCTCATACGTCTGAATCGTCGATTCTTTAAGCCCCTTCTTTTTAAGGTGCCATGCGAAGTTAACGAGGTCGCTTTCAACGCTTTTAAGGTCCGCTGTGGCTCCCGCAGCCCGGCTTTCAGCATCCGCCTTCTCCTTCAGGGCAACCACGCCCTGAGCCGAGTTTTTCGCAGGGTCTTCCCCAGCGCATACTCGGCGATTAAGGCTTAGGTCAAGTTCGCTTCTTAAAACTTTGGATATATTTTCCTCAACCGGCTTCTCTGAAAACCTGTACATGCAGTCCCTGCAGAGCCAGCGCTGAACCGCCGACCCGTCTGCAAGACGGCGTAAGCCATCCCTGAAAAGCCTTGCCCCGCCGCATTGCGGGCACTTCAAAGCTTCATTCTCCACTGAGGGGATCACCTAGTTGCCAGATGCTTTCTCCCCCGCACCTCTCCCTTTATCCGCCTTCAACTTGCTGATTGCGTCGACCGCGTTTTTCAATGCGCTGAGCATCTCGTCTATCTCGCGCTCATCAAACCCCTTGGCAACGCTCTGCATGACCTGCGCTGTGTAGCCGG